>NZ_JBJURH010000006.1:0-399220 GCF_046098215.1 Streptomyces sp. Da 82-17 | reverse complement strand
GCGGCAGCGGGCGGCACGTCCGGCGCGGCGGGCGGTGCTGCGGCGGAAGGACTCGGCGCGCCCGCCAAGGCCGGTATCGCGGCGGGCGTGGTCGTGGCCGCCGGGGTCGCCGTAGCCCTGGCGCTCACCGGCGCCGAGCCCGAGCCGGAGGCCAAGCCCGCCCCGAAACCCTCGGTCTCGCAGCCCGCGCAGCCGCAGCAGCCCGAACCGGAACCGGAACCGGAAGAGCCGCAGCCGGAGCCCCCGGCGCCGGAGCCCTCCCCGGAGCCGACCCCCACACCCACCCCGACGCCGACGCCCACCCCGACCCCGACACCCACGCCCACACCGACTCCGCCGCCGGAGCCGAGCCCCTCGAAGCCCTCCCCGCCACCGCAGGAGGAGCCGAAGGTGTACCCGGTGAACGAGCTGGAGTACAGCGTCCTCGGCGACGGCACCGAACCCGAGGTGCGGATGGGCGAGTCCAGCTGGTTCTGGCAGCGCCGCAACCTGAGCATCGGCGGTACGCAGTACAGCCATGGCATCACCGTGCACGCCCGCTCGTCCCTGACCATCGACCTCAACCGCACCTGCAGCTCGTACGACGCGCTCGTGGGTGTGGACGACATGACGATGGGGCTCGGCGCGGTGCGGTTCTCGGTGCTCGCCGACGGGGTGCCGATGTGGAGCTCGCCGGTCGTGCGCGGCGGGGACGCGGCGGTGCCGGTGCATGTGGACCTGACCGGCCGCAAGACACTGCAGCTGGTCGTCGAACCGGAATCGGAATTCGAAGCGGTGGCGCTGGCGGACTGGGCCCAGTCGCGGATCGCCTGCGAGTAGACGGGTCTAACAGGGTCGCCTGCGAGTAGACGGGTCTAGCAGGATTGCCTGCGAGTAGACGGATCGGGCCGCCACCCTCGCCCTACCTCAAGCCCAACTCCCCCTCCGCAACCCCCACTTCGGCCACCACTTCCTCCGGCGTGAGGTCGGATCCCGCCGCGCGTTCCGCTGCGTAGCGCTGCTCGCCCAGCGCCGAGCGGAGGTCGCGTTCCAGTCGGTCGGCCTCCGTGCGTTCCGGGACCGAGCGGGGGCGGCCCGCGCGCCACGTGTCCGCGGCCGAGCGGAGGCGGGCCGCGCGCGGGGCGTCGTCCAGGGCCAGCAGCAGCACCGCGAGGCTCTCGGTGAGCGTCGCCAGGACCAGTTCCGTGCAGTGCGCCGGGACCGCGCGGCGCAGCCCCTCCGCGATCAGCGGCAGCCCCGCGCGCGGCGTCGACTCGGCGGCCGTGATGCGGCCGTCGAGGTTCGCGACGGCCGCGTCGAACTGCGGGGGCGGCGTGGCCCGTTCGCCCTCCCGGCGGGCCGCCTCGCACTCGCGCCGGGCCCGCGCCAGATCGCCCTCCTCGAACGCGATCGTCGCGGACATCGCCCGTACGAACGCGCGGGCGTCCCCCGCCCCGTACCGATCCGACTCCGCGTCCGCCTCCGCGAGGGCGCGCTCGGCGAGGGCCGTGTCGCCGGAGCGGTACGCGACCTCGCCGAGGCGGGCGATCAGGAACGGGGCCTCCGCGTACGCCCCCACCTCGTACGCGAGGTGCAGCGCCTCCTCGTACTCGCCCTGCGCCTCCTCGTACCGGCCGCGGGCCATGGCCGTCTCGCCGGCCGCGCTGGAGACCTGGGCGCGCATCCAGCGGTCGCCGACCTGGCGGGAGAGGGCGCGCAGCTCGGCCAGGTCGGCGTCGATGCCGGTCATGCCGCCGTGCAGGTCGACGGCCGTGTGCGTGCGGAACATCAGGGCGACGCCGATCTCCCACGGGCCGCCGTACTTCCGGCAGGTGTCGACGACCAGGTCCATCGTGGCGGTGCGGTCGCCGTGGTCGTCGAGCACGAACTCCAGGAACGGCCACAGCAGTCCGGGGAACGACGCGGACTGCGGCACCGGGCGCGCGAACGCGTCCCGCAGCCGGAGCAGCTCCGCGCGCGCCTGCGGGGTGCTCAGCTCCTCCATGAAGCCGGACTCGGTGACGAGGAAGAGGCGGCCGAGGCGCATCCGCATCCGGGGCCAGTACCGCGCGTCGCGCTCGGCGTCCGGGCCCTCCGGGTCGGTGCCGAGGGCGAGGATGCGGGTGGTCCACTCGGCGCCCTCCTTGCGGTAGTTGCGCAGCCACCAGAACCAGCCGACGGACAGCGCGAACTCGGTGGCGCGGTCCTCGTCCCCGGCCTCGACGGTGCGGTGCAGGGCCGCGCGGATGTTGTCGAGCTCGCTCTCCAGGCGCTGGATCCACGGGAGTTGGGCCTCGGTACGGAGCAACGGCTCGGCTTCCCGTACGAGTGCGAGGAAGTGCTCGGTGTGGCGCACGCGCGCGTGGTGCCGTTTTTCCGGGGCCTCGGCGGCGCGCTCCAGGGCGTACTCGTGGATGGTCTCCAGCATGCGGTACCGCATCCCCGGGGTGCGGCCCGCGGCGGTGTCCTCGGGGGCGGCGACGATCAGGGACTTGTCGACGAGCGCGCCGATCAGCTCCGCCGCGTCCGGGCCGCAGACGGCCTCGGCGGCGGTGAGGTCCCAGCCGCCCGCGAAGACGGACACCTCGCGCAGCACGCTGCGCTCCCGCTCGTCGAGCAGGTCCCAGGACCAGTCGACGACCGCGCGCAGGGTCTGCTGGCGGGGCAGGACCGTGCGACTCCCGGAGGTGAGGAGGCGGAAGCGGTCGTCCAGGCGGTCGGCGATCTGGCGGGGTGTGAGCAGCCGGAGGCGGGCGGCGGCCAGCTCGATCGCCAGCGGCAGGCCGTCGAGCCGAGCGCAGATCTCCGCCACGGCGTCCGGGTCGTCGGCGGGGTCGAAGCCGGGTTGTACGGCAGCGGCGCGCTCGGCGAACAGGCGGTGCGCGGTCGGCTCGGGCAGCGGGTCGACAGGGCGCACGGCCTCGCCCGGCACGCCCAGCGGCTCCCGGCTGGTGGCGAGGATGCGCAGCTCGGGGCAGCGGGTGAGCAGGGTTTCGGCGAGGCGGGCGGTGGCGTCGACGAGGTGCTCGCAGTTGTCGAGGACGAGCAGCAGGCCGCGCGGTGCGCAGTGCTCGACGAGGAGGGCCGTCGGGTCGTCCTGCGCCGGGCCGAGCTCGCTCGTCATCAGGGCCGTCTCGCGCAGGCCGAGCGCGCTGACCACGGCGCCGGGGACCGCCTCCGGGCGGTCGAGCGGGGCGAGCTCGGCGAGCCAGGCGGGCGCGGGGTGCCCGGCGGCGGCCTGCTCGGCGAGACGCGTCTTCCCGGAACCGCCGGGTCCGGTGAGGGTGACGAGCCGGGCACGCTCCAAGTCGCCCTTGATCGCGGCCAGTTCGGGCTCGCGCCCGACGAAGGAGGTCAGCCGCGGCCGCAGGTTACCGCCCCGCTCGGGGCCCTGCGGAGGCGCTTTGGGCCAGCCGGCGGGCGGGCCGTGCGGAGGGCGGGGGCGATCGGAACGGGCTCGGTCGGGACTCTGCCGGTCGGGGCGGGGGCCGGCCGGGGCGATGGCCGGAGGCTCGGCGTCCGCCCCCGCGGGCGCGCACTCCGCCAGCAACTCCCCGTACAGCGCGCGCAGTTCGGGACCCGGGTCCGTGCCCAGGCCGTTCGCGAGGGTGCGGCGGGCACGCTCGTACGCGGCCAGCGCGTCCGCTCCCCGGCCGGTGTCCCGGAGCGCCCGGACGAGCTGGGCCTGCAGCGGTTCGTCGTACGGGTGGGACCGGGTCAGCTCGTGCAGTTCCGGTACGAGATCGTGGGCGCGGCCCAGGCGCAGTTCGGCCTCGATGCGCGTGCGCGTGGCGTCGAGTCGGCGGGACTCGGGGCGGGCGGCGGCCGTGCGGTCCGGGAGGTCGGCGAGCGCGGGGCCGTCCCACAGGGCGAGGGCCTCGCGCAACTGCCGGGCCGCGGTGGCCGGATCGCCCGCGTGCAGCGCCTCCGTGCCCTCCCGGGTGAGGCGTTCGAAGCGGTGCAGGTCGACCTCGTCGGGGTCCGCCGCCAGTCGGTACCCGCCCGGGGCCGAGGTGACCGCCGACCTGCCGAGGGCCCGGCGGAGGCGTCCGACCAGGGCCTGGAGGGCGGCGGGCGCGTCGCGCGGCGGCTCGTCGGCCCACACCTCGTCGATCAGCGTCCCGACCGGGACCGTACGGCCCGCGTGCAGCGCCAGCACGCCGAGCAGGGCACGCACGCGGGGGCCGCCCACCGGGACGGGGGCGCCCTGCTCGTCGTACGCCGTCGTGGCGCCCAGGATTCGGTACCGCACGAGGACATTCTTCCCGCCCCCACTGACAACCGCGGCTCCTTTTCCGGCACGCGGGGCGAGCCGCCACGGGGCTGCGGGGGGGGCGGGACGGGGAGGCCTGCCGGCTCAAACCCCGCTAGGGCTGGAAGCGCTCCCCAGCGCGCCCCGCTGCCGGCCGAGCAGGCCCTTGTTCGGGGTGATGCCGGATGGGACCGCACGCGCGCGTGCCGGGGTGCCCGTCCAGCAGGTGCCGCGGCGGGAGAGCAGGCGGCGCAGCCACAGTTCGGTGGAGACGAGTTCGGCCAGGCCGTCGAGTCCGCCCTGGGCGCCGTCGGCCGCCTCCCGCAGGGCCCGTTGGACCACGCGGCCCTCCACCAGGCCGGCTTGGGCGAGCAGCGGGGCGGCGAACAGGTCCACCAACTCCTCGACGGCGACGCGGAGTCCGGTGCCCACCGCGGCGGTGGACGAGGCGAGTGTGGGTTCGCCCCAGCCGTCCGGGAGTTCGGCGACTCCGGCGCCCTCCAGGACCGTGCGCAGGATGTCCGCGCGTGCGCCGGGTTGCACCCTGAGTGCTTCGGGGAGCGCCCGGCACGCGCGTACGACCTGGTTGTCGAGGAACGGGGCGTGCAGGCGCTGGAAGCGGACCTCGGCGGCCTGCTCCAGGACGCGCAGGTCGGCGGCGTGCCGGGTGAGGGCGGCACGCGCGCGTAGTTCGCCCGGGTGCTGGCCGGGCCCCGGGCCGGGGCGGGTGGCCGCCTGTTCGAGGCGAACCGATACTTCGGCGAGCGCCTCACCGGTCAGCCAGCGCGCGGCGGGGCCGGGCCGGGCCCACGCGAGGGCCGCGAGGGAGGCGCCGACCGCGCCCTCGGGCTCGTCGAACCGCCCCTCCCTCAGGCGTACGGCGGCGTCCTGAATACCTGAGCGGTACGGCGTACGGGCGAGGCGGCGGGCCGCCGCGTACACCCGCGCGGGGACCAGAACCGAACCTTCCGCCTTCGCCAACGCCGCGACGGGGCGCACGAGATGGCGTCTGCGCCGGTCCATCAGGAGGTCCGCCAGGCGCGCGGGGTGCGCGTCGAGCACCTGGCGTGCGCCGTGCCCGGTGAAGTGGTCGGCGCTGCCCGAGGAGAGGCGGGCGCGGTGCCGGGCGGCGGTCACCAGGGAGGGGCCGGGCTCGTCGGTGAGGGGACCGTCCAAGTCGGCGTACGGCAGGGCCTCTTCGCCGGCCGCCACCACTACGTGATGCAGCCGGGGGTTCGCGGCGATGGCGCCCGCGCGCTGCAGTTCGGCCTCGCGCCCACCGGTCGCCAGGTCGTTGAAGGTGACGGCGAGGAGCCGTTCGCCCGCGCCCGTGCCGTGGCCGAGGACGGTGCCGGGCAGCCCCGGCAGGCCCGCGGCGAGCAGCGCGAGCGTGCCGGACGCGGGCCCGCCGGACAGGTCGGCGCCGATGCCGGGCACGGGCCTGCGCGCCCCGCGCCGCTCCGCCGGGCCCATGCCGGGGACGGGGCCGGGGTCGATGTCGGGTACGTGCCGGGGTGCGGCGAGCCGGGTCCGCACGGCCTCGACCAGGGCGTCGCGAACGCCGTCCACCGCGCGCGTGGCGTCCATTTGCGGCGCGGCGACGGCGAGCGAGGCGACCGGTTCGTACCCGGCGATCTCGCGGGCGCCGTCGCGCAGGATCAGGGCATGGCCGGGCGGGATGCGGCTCACCCCCATATAGGGAGTGGATTCGTGCAGCGCCTCGGGGACGTCCGGGCAGGCGAGCAGGGCGGCGAGGTGCCCGATGTCGAGGTGGGCCTCGATGAGGTCGGCGAGCGGCAGGGCGGCAGTCGCGTAGGCCGTGCCGCCCGCCCAGGGGGTGTGGAAGACGGGGCGCGCGCCCGCGAGGTCGCCGAGGACGGTGATGCGGCGGCCGACCTGCACGACCGCGGTGTAGCTGCCGGGCCAGGCGGTGAGGTGCCGCAGGGCGCCGCCGCGGGCCGCGAACAGGCCGACGCGCAGCTGCTCGTCGCTTGCGCCGCAGGTGCCGAGCACGGCGACCCTCGTACGGTCGTCGGCCTTGACCACGCGGATCTCGTCCGGGCGCCAGTCGCCCACCGCCCAGAGCGGATCCGGGTCGCCCCACAGGAGTTGGGAGCCCACGGGGTGCACGGTCTCGCCGCCCTCGTGGGCGTCGGGCGCCATGGCGGGGCCCGTCTTCGCGGTGGTACTGCTCCACCCCACCAACCACCGCATCGCCGCCTCCACAGGCTGTGGACAACCGAGACCGAAGAACTGCCGCAGAACTGCCGGGAACTCAGGTCCATGCTGCCACGAAGACGGCGCACAAGAGGGGTAACGGGAGCGCACGGGCATGCCTCAACGCGCCCCCGGATTCGGACACTTGAGACATCTCGGGGGCGGTCGGCAACCGTCGATATTTGGCCAATTCGGCGACCGCGCGGAGGCGGACGCCACGGGGACGAGGGCGGACAAACGCGCGCGTGCGGCACGGAATCACACAGTCCGGGAGGCGCCGTTCACCTCCCGGACCGCTCCGCCGCCCGCGGGGATGAAGGCGGCGGCATCCCCCAGCCCACTGGTTCCTGTGCACAGCGGGCCGACCCACGCACGGCCCATGGAAGCGCTCCCCCGGGTGTCCGAGAAGAGCGCACGCGCAGGCGCACGGCCACACGCCCGGAGCACGACCGGGACGGTCCGTACTCCTGTACAGACCACAATCCCGCCATCCGGAACCAGGGCCCTTAACGCTTGGAATGCGGGGAACTACGCTGGGTTTACGAATGCCGCGTGGTTATGCCAAAGCCGGTCAGCCACAGCCGCGGCAGCCGTCTGTGTCGAGGGGTGGCGCATGTCCAGGGAGCAACGCGGGCCGAACGAAAAGCTCGGCGCGGTTCTCGCCCTCGCGGGAATCAGCAACGCCGGCCTCGCGCGCCGGGTCAACGACCTCGGTGCGCAACGGGGATTGACGCTTCGGTACGACAAGACCTCGGTGGCCCGCTGGGTCTCCAAGGGCATGGTGCCGCAGGGGGCCGCGCCCCATCTGATCGCCGCGGCCATCGGCCAGAAGCTCGGCCGCCCGGTGCCGCTGCACGAGATCGGCCTCGCCGACGCCGACCCCGCACCCGAAGTGGGCCTCGCCTTCCCGCGCGACGTCGGGGCGGCGGTGAAGTCCGCGACGGAGCTGTACCGCCTGGACCTCGCCGGCCGCCGGGCCGGCGGTGGCGGGATCTGGCAGTCCCTGGCCGGCTCCTTCGCCGTGAGCGCGTACGCGACCCCGGCGTCCCGCTGGCTCATAACCCCGGCCGACAGTTCCGTGGAGCGCTCGCCCGAGAGCGCGGCCGACGCCGAGCAGGGCGCCGCCCCGGGCGAGCCGCTGCAGCGCGTCGGCCACAGCGACGTGCACAAGCTGCGCGAGGCCGCCGAGGACGCGCGCCGCTGGGACTCCAAGTACGGCGGCGGCGACTGGCGTTCGTCGATGGTCCCGGAGTGCCTGCGCGTGGAGGCGGCCCCGCTGCTCCTCGGCTCGTACTCGGACGAGGTCGGCCGCGCCCTGTTCGGCGCGACGGCCGAACTGACCCGCCTCGCGGGGTGGATGGCCTTCGACACGGGCCAGCAGGAGGCCGCGCAGCGCTACTACATCCAGGCGTTACGCCTCGCCAGGGCGGCCGCCGACGTCCCCCTCGGGGGGTACGTGCTGGCGTCGATGTCCCTGCAGGCCACCTACCGCGGCTTCGGCGACGAGGGCGTGGACCTCGCCCAGGCCGCCATCGAACGCAACCGCGGGCTCGCCACCGCCCGCACCATGAGCTTCTTCCGCCTCATCGAGGCGCGGGCACACGCGCGTGCGGGCGACGCGCAGGCCGCGGGGGCCGCGCTCAAGGCCGCCGAGGGCTGGCTGGAGCGCGCCCGGGACGGCGACAACGACCCGCAGTGGCTCGGCTTCTACTCGTACGACCGCTTCGCCGCCGACGCCGCCGAGTGCTACCGCGACCTGAAGGCGCCGCGCCAGGTGCGCCGCTTCACCGAGCAGGCGCTGTCCCGGCCGACCGAGGAATTCGTCCGCTCGCACGGCCTGCGGCTCGTGGTCAGCGCGGTCGCCGAGCTGGAGTCGGGCAACCTCGACGCGGCGTGCGCGCAGGGCCTGCGCGCCGTAGAAGTGGCCGGACGCATCTCCTCCGCCCGCACCACCGAGTACGTGCGGGACCTGCTGCACCGCCTGGAGGCGCACGGCGACGAGCCGCGCGTCGCGGAGCTGCGGGAGCGGGCGAGGCCGCTGCTCGTCGCCCCGGCGTAGGGCGCGAGGCGTGAGCGTCCTGAACCATGAGCGCCCGCGACCATGAGCGTCCGCGACCGGGAGCGACCGGAGCGGGAGCGTCCGGAACACGAGCGTCCGGAACGTGAGCCTCCGGCGGACCGCCTCTTGTCACCCCGGCGGCAGTCCATGATCCTTTCGGGTTTGAAGGCATTGTCAGTGGCGCAGTGCACTATCGGACCTGGGAGGTGGAGCGCATGACGTACGACTGCGACGTGCTGGTGATCGGCGGCGGGATCGTCGGCCTGTCCACGGCGTACGCGCTGACGCGCACCCGTCCGGGCACCCGGGTCACGGTCCTGGAGAAGGAGCCCGGCCCGGCCCGGCACCAGACGGGCCGCAACAGCGGAGTGATCCACAGCGGGATCTATTACGCACCGGGCTCGCTCAAGGCGCGGTTCGCGGTCCGCGGCGCCGCAGAAATGGTCAAGTTCTGCACGGAGTACGACATTCCGCATGCCGTGACCGGCAAGCTGATCGTCGCCTCCGACCGCGCGGAGCTGCCCCGGCTGCACGCCCTGGTGCAGCGCGGCCGGGAGAACGGCATCCCGGTCAGAGAGCTCGGCCCGGCCCAGATAGCGGAGTTCGAGCCGCAGGTCAGCGGCATCGCGGGCATCCACGTCGGCACGACCGGGGTGTGCGACTTCACCGCGGTCGCCGACCGCCTCGCCCACGCCTCCGGCGCCGAGGTGCGGTACGGCGCGGAGGTCACGGTGATCGACCGCCGCCCCGAGCGCGGCGTCGCGGTGCGCACGGCGGACGGCACGGTGCTGCGCGCCCGCGCCCTGGTCAACTGCGCGGGCCTGCACTGCGACCGGGTGGCCCGGCTCGCGGGCGACGACCCGGGCATGCGGATCATCCCCTTCCGCGGGGAGTACTACGACTTGGCCAGACCCGAGCTCGTGCGCGGCCTGGTCTACCCGGTGCCCGACCCGGCCTTCCCGTTCCTCGGCGTCCACCTCACGCGCGGGATCGACGGCGGCGTGCACATCGGGCCGAACGCGGTCCCGGCCCTCGCCCGCGAGGGGTACGGCTGGTCGGTGCTGCGCCCCCGCGACCTCGCCGAGACGCTGACCTGGCCCGGCAGCCGCCACATCGCCCGCAGACACTGGCGGTACGGGGCGGGCGAGCTGCAGCGCTCCCTGTCCAAGGCCGCCTTCACGGAGGCGGTGCGCCGACTCCTCCCGGCGGTGTCGGAGGCCGACCTCCGCCCCGCGAAGGCCGGCGTCCGCGCCCAGGCGGTGCTCCGCGACGGCACGCTGGTCGACGACTTCCTCATCCGCGAGGCCCCCCGCACGGTCCACGTCCTCAACGCCCCGTCCCCCGCGGCCACGGCATCCCTCCCCATCGGCCGCGAGGTGGCCCGACGGGTGCTGGGGGTTCTGGGGTAGCGGATCCGGAGCCTGGAAGCCGGGGCCGCGGGCACCTGAGACAGCGGTCACCTGAGGCAGCCGAGGGCACCTGCGGCAGAGGGCACCTGCGGCAGAGGTCCGAGCACGTCGGGAACGGCTGAGCCAGAAGCTCCGGGCACCCGGCCTCAAGCGCTCCCGGCGTAGAAACCGCACCCCTCCGCTCCCCCGTAAAATTGCTCTCACTGTGTCTGATTTCCACGCGCCCGAAGCCGCTGCCCCCATCACGTCCGACGGTTCCGCCGCCGAGGCCGCGTCCTCGGCTGCCGCCGAACAGCCCACCGCCGCGACCCAGGCCGACGCCGAGCAGCCCGACGCCGGCCAGGAGCCCGGTGACGCGGCCCGCCGTAGCCGGCCCAAGGGGGGGCCGCGGTTTCCGGACGGGCCCGCGCCCGATCCCGCCGGGTCGCACCACGAGCGGCGGATCCGTAGCTTCCAGCCGCGCCGCAGCCGGGTCACCACCAGTCAGGGCGAGTATCTGCAGCGGCTCTGGCCCAAGTGGGGGCTGGACATCGACGGACTGCGCAAGCTCGACCTGGACGAGATGTTCGGCGGGCTCCCCGTCGTCCTGGAGATCGGCTTCGGCATGGGCGAGGCCACCGCGCAGATGGCGGCCGACGACCCGGACACCGGCATCCTCGCCGTCGACGTCCACACCCCCGGCATGGGCAACCTCCTCGGCCTCGCCGAGCGCGGCGGCATGACCAACGTCCGCGTGGCCAACGGTGACGCGATCATCCTGCTCCGCGAGATGCTCCCGCCGGCCTCCCTGGACGGCCTGCGCGTCTACTTCCCCGACCCCTGGCCGAAGAAGCGGCACAACAAGCGCCGCCTGATCCAGCCGGAGTTCCTCACGCTTGCCGCCCCGTCGCTCAAGCCGGGTGCGCTCGTGCACTGCGCGACGGACTGGGAGGAGTACGCGGAGCAGATGCTGGAAGTCCTCACCGCGCACCCCGACTACGTCAACACGCAGGAGGACGGCGGATACGCCCCGCGCCCCGCCTTTCGCCCCCTCACCCGCTTCGAGGGCCAGGGCCTGGACAAGGGCCACGTGGTCCACGACCTGCTGTTCCGCCGCACGGGAGCCTGAGCCGGGCCGAACCCGGACCCGGGCCCGGACCCGGGCCTGAGACCGGACCCGGACCCGGACCCGGGGCCTGAGACGGGACCCGGCCCCGGACCCAAGCCCGGCCCGAGCCGAACGCGAGCAGACCCCAAGCAGACCCTGGACGCACACCCACCCCCGTACGCATCCCGGAACGCACCATCGCGCCCCCGGCACCCGCCTGCCTATCCTCGACGCCGTGACCCTCGTGCCTCCGCCCAACGCCCCGCAGCCCGGCCCCGCAGGTCGGAGCGCGGGCGGGCCCGGAACGCACCCCACCCCGCACCCCACCCCGCACCCCGGATCATCAGCCGGGCCCCCACCCCCCACGCACTGGTGGCAGCGGCGGCCCGTCAAGGCCTGGGTGCTCGGCACGCTGCTCGCGCTCTCCGGTCTGGTGATCCTCGGCCTGGTGCGGGAGGAGACCGGCACCGAAGGGTTCCTCGTCGGCCTCGGCCTGGCCACGCTGCCGGTGCCGCTGCTGACCGCCGCGTTCCGCTGGCTGGACCGCGTGGACCCCGGCCCCTGGCGGAACCTCATATTCGCCTTCGCCTGGGGCGCCTGCGCGGCGGCGCTGATAGCGATCGTGGCGAACAGCTTCGCGACCCGCTGGATAGAAACCGCCACCGCCGACCCGGCGAGCGCCGACACCCTCGGCGCGACCGTCATAGCCCCCGTCGTCGAGGAGAGCGCCAAGGCGGCCGCCGTACTGCTCGTGTTCCTGTTCCGCAGACGGGAGTTCACCGGCATCGTCGACGGCGTGGTGATAGCCGGGATCACCGCCACCGGATTCGCGTTCACGGAGAACGTCCTCTATCTCGGCAACGCCTACGGCACCGACGAGGCCAGCGGCATCACGGGCCTCGCCCTCGACTCGGTCACCGCGGCGACCTTCTTCGTCCGCATCGTGATGTCGCCCTTCGCGCACCCGCTGTTCACGGTGCTCACCGGCATCGGCTTCGGCCTCGCCGCCCGCTCCGCGCAGCGCCGCCGCGCCCGCCGCTTCCTGCTCCCGCTGACCGGCCTCGGCCTCGCGATGGGCATGCACGCCCTGTGGAACAGCTCGGCGGTCTTCGGCCCGTTCGGCTTCTTCGCCGTCTACGCGGGCTTCATGGTTCCCGCCTTCGCCCTGCTGACCTGGCTCATCGTCTGGACCCGGCAGCGCGAGCTGCGCACCATCCGCACCGAACTGCCCGTCTACGCCGCGGCCGGCTGGATCGGCCCGCCCGAGGCGTACGCCCTGTCGTCCATGCGCGCCCGCCGCATCGCCCGCGAGTACGCCGCGCACCTCGGCGGCCCGCCCGCCCAGCGGGCCGTCGCGGAGTACGAGGCGTACGCGACGTCCCTGGCGTTCCTGCGGCACCGGGGGCGGCGCGGCCGGGCGGGCGCCGAGTTCGTGTTCCGGGAGCGGGAACTGCTCGACGAGATCTGGCGCCGCCGCGAGACCGCCCGCCCGGCCCTGGACTACGCGGCCCGCGCCATCGCCCCGGCACCGCGCCCGTACGCCCCGTACCCGTACGCCCCGCACCCCCACCCGTACGCGCCCCCGCAGGGCCCGCACCTCGCGTACGTGCCGCGGCCCGCGTACGGGCAGCCGCCCGCGCCGTACCCCGCCTACAACCCCTACCGGTCAGGCTGAGGCGGCCGTCAGGTCGGCCAACTCGGCGTCCGTGAGCCGGAGTTCGGCGACCGCGAGCAGCGCGGGCAGCTGCTCGACCGTGCGGGCCGAGGCGATCGGCGCGACCACGGTCGGCTGCGCGGCGAGCCAGGCGAGGGCGACGGTGGCGAGCTCGGCGTCGTGCGCGGCCGCCACCCGGTCCAGGGCGTCCAGCACCCTCACGCCGCGCTCGGTGTCCAGATGCCCGCCCGCACTCTGCGCCCGCACGCTGTCCACCGTCGCACCCGGGCGGTACTTGCCGGTGAGGAAGCCGGAGGCGAGCGCGTAGTAGGGCACGGCGGCGAGGCCGGTCCGCGAGGCGACCTCCTGGAGGCGGCCCTCGTACGTGTCGCGGGAGACCAGGTTGTAGTGCGGCTGCAGCGCGGCGTACCGCGTGAGGCCCTCGCGCTCGGCGAAGTCGAGGGACTCGGTGAGGCGCTCGGGCGAGATGTTGGAGGCGGCGACGGCGCGCACGGTGCCGGCGCGGACCAGCTCGTCGAGGGCGGTGACGATGTCCTCGACGGGGACGCTCGGGTCGTCGAAGTGCGTGTAGTAGAGGTCGATGTAGTCCGTGCCGAGGCGGCGCAGGGAGTCCTCGACGCCCCGCTTGATGGTGCCCGGGGCGAGGCCCTTCACGCCGTCGAGCCCGCCGACCTTGGTCGCGACGACGACGTCCTCGCGATTGCCGCGCGCCGCCAGCCACTTGCCGATGACGGTCTCGGACTCGCCGCCGCTGTTGCCCGGCACCCAGGCCGAGTAGACGTCGGCGGTGTCGATGAAGTTGCCGCCGGCCTCGGTGTAGGCGTCGAGGACCGCGAAGGACTGCTCCTCGTCGGCGCTCCAGCCGAAGACGTTGCCGCCGAGGGCGAGCGGGAAGACCGAGAGACCGGACGGGCCGAGGGTGCGCAAAGAGGTCATGGGGACGTCAACAGCCGCCGTGGACGGGCCTATTCCGGTCCGCGCACCGCTGAGGGGTACGCGCACAGGAAAGAGGGACCCGCCGCACGACGGCTGTGGAGGACATGCCTCACCTCACCGATGCATGCCTCGTACCGGCAGCCCTGACGTCGGGGGGTAAGCCGCCAGGACCACCGGAATCCAGGAACCTCCCGGGGAGCCGTGGCGGCTCGGCCGGTCGAGATCAGATGCTGACGCCCTTGCTGCGCAGCCAGGCGCTCGGGTCGATCAGCTCGCCGCCGGCGGTCTTCACCTCGAAGTGCAGGTGCGGGCCGGTGGAGTTGCCGGTCGAGCCGACGCGTCCGATGACGTCGCCCGTCTTGACCTCCTGGCCGACGCTGACGCTCATCGACGACTGGTGGTTGTACGCCAGCTCGGTGCCGTCGTCGAGCTCGATGACCGTGCGGTAGCCATAACTGCCGGACCAGCCGGCCTCCTTGACTGTGCCGCTGTGGATCGACTTGATCGGCGTGCCCGTGGGGGCGGCGAAGTCCAGGCCCGTGTGGTACCCGGAGGACCACATCGAACCGGCCTGCCCGAACACGGTGCTGATCGTGTACGACGCGAGGGGGGCGGTGAAGCTGCGGGCGAGCTTGGCGAGGCGCTCGGCCTCCGCCTTCCGCTTCGCCTCCTCCTCGGCCTTGCGCTTGGCCTCGGCGGCCTCCCGCTCGGCCTCGGTCTGCTGCTTCTCGGCCTCTTCGGCGGCGGCCTTGGCGGCGGCGTCGGCAGCGGCGGCCTGCTCGGCGGCCGCGGCCTCCTCCTGCTTCGACTCGGCCTGCTGCATGATGCGCGAGCGCAGCGCCTCACCGGCGTCCGCGGAGGCGGCCTGCGGCTCGCCGTCGAGCTGGGCGACGGGGGCGCCGGACGCGGCGGTGGCCTGGGTGACGCCCGAGAAGTCGTCCCCGGCGTCCGCGGAGTCGTCGGAGATCAGGGAGCCGACGCCCGGCAGGGACTCGGCGTCGGGCAGCGATTCGGTGACACCGGAGAGGTCGGGCAGCGAGATCGGTACCGGCGGGCGGTCCTTGGCGGTCGCTATGCCGCCGGCGCCGACCGCGGCGATGACGCCGACGCCGAGCACCGTGGAGCTGCGCGCGAAGCCGCCGCGCTGCTTGCCGACGCGGTGCCGGCCGCGGACCGGGCGAACGGACTCCTCAGTGGGGTTCCACTCTTCCCAGGGCCCTTCGTCGTGTCCGAACGCCGTCTCGCCGTCCGGGAAATACGCGGGCTCATGGCCGGTCGTGCCTCGGCTTGCGGGGGTCGCCACTGGGGCGCACTCCTTTCCTTCCTTCTCGCCTACCGGGTTAGCTGACGGGTTCGGAACAGGAAGGTTTCCTACGGGCGAAGAACGCCCGATTCACCCCAAGTTGGTGGTTCCCCGGCTCCCTTGCGGGATTAAGCGTGTGCGCACGGAGCCGACTCTTGTGACGGCTGGGACGACCGCGCTGCGTTATCGAACGTTAATAGACAGCGGCATCGGATTCCAAGCCGTTCCGACTGATCGTTCATGGCTCTGGCCAAGCCTTTTCGGGACACGAGGGGGCGGAACCGGGCGAGTTGACCACACTTTCTCCACAACTCGCGGCCCTCAAGTTTCTGACGTTGCGTCATTTGTTATGCGGAGGGCGGCGCTTCACTCACAGAGGGTGACAGCGGGCGGCCCCTTCGGCTCGTCCGCCGCGGGCCGCCGCACCGCGAGCAGCGCCATGTCGTCCGTCATGCCGCTCCCGCCGGTGTGCGCCCGCACCTCGTCGGCCACGGCGGCGAGCAGCGCGTCCGGCGCCGCGAACGTCCGGCCGCTGAGCCGGGCCGCCGGATCGTAGAACTCCCCCGCCTCGTCCCGCGCCTCCGAGAGGCCGTCGGTGTAGAAGAGCAGCGTCGCGCCGCCGGGGAAGGCGCACTCGCCCGCCCGGTCCGGCCACATCCCGAGGTCGCCCATGCCGAGCGGAAGCGCCGGCTCCGCCGCCGCGAGCACCGCGAGCCGCCCGCCCGCGTACAGCAACAGGGGTTCCGGATGGCCCCGGTTGATGAACCGGACCACCTCGCGGCCGTGCGGCATCTCCGCGAGCACCGCCGTCGTGAAGCCCTCGAAGGCGTCCAGGCCGGAGCGCCGGACGCCCTCGCGCGCCAGCGCCCGCTCCAGGCGCTGTGCGACCGCCTCCAGGGTCGTCTCCTGCTCGGCCGCCTCCCGGAACGCCCCGATCACCACGGCCACGGCCTCCACAGCCCCGAGCCCCTTGCCGCGCACGTCGCCGACGATCAGCCGTACGCCGTGCGGAGTCTCCTGCACCGCGTACAGGTCGCCGCCGATGAACGCGTCCGCCTGCGCCGCCTCGTAGCACGCGGCCACCTCCAACCCCCCGATCCGAGAAGCCGGTTCGGGCAGGACGGCGCGCTGCGCGGCCTCGGCGATCTCCCGCGCGGAGGCGAGCTTCTCCCCGCGGTGGCGTACGACGACGTTGATGAGGACGGCGAGCGCGGAGACCGTGAGCACGTTGATCAGCTCGGTCAGCTCCTGCGGCCGGCCGACCGTCCCGTAGTACAGCTGCAGCAGCACCACGGACGCGGACGCGGCGACGCCCGTCAGGACCGTGCCCGACAGGCCGAAGAACGGGGCCGCGACGAGCGGCGCGGCGCAGAACAGCGGCGCCGCCGTGAACCTCGGCGGCGTCAACAGCGCGGAGACGAGCCCCACGAGGACGAGCAGCGCGGGCAGCGTACGAATGAACGCGTGCGCGTGCGCGTGCGTGAGAGGCCGTTTCCGCTCCTGCCCCCCAGCCCCGCCGGGCGGTCTGCGGGGCGGTCTGCGGCGCGCACCACCGCCGCCACCGGCCCCCTCCCGGCGCCCGCCTCGCCGCGCTCCGCGCGCTCCTCGCTGCCCCACCGGTCGTCTCCTGCCTGCCGCACCTCCCCAGGCTCGGCGGCGTACGGCGGCCCGGCGACCGCTCGGCGGCCGTACGGGTTAAGGGGTGGCGTTCGGCCTCACCAAAATGGCGTACACTTGTGTTTACCGACGCGGGGTGGAGCAGCTCGGTAGCTCGCTGGGCTCATAACCCAGAGGTCGCAGGTTCAAATCCTGTCCCCGCTACTGAAGCCTCAGGCCCGGCACGTGAAAGCGTGCCGGGCCTGACGCGTTTTCACGGCCCTTCACGGCTGCGGCCCCTGCCCGCCCGCAGCACTCCCCACGAACACGACAGCGCCCGAACCACCGCAGTGGCTCGGGCGCTGCCCGGCAGGTCGGACCGGGTTCCCCCGGGGACCCTCGCGTCGTAGGCCGTGTGGGACTCGAACCCACAACCAATGGATTAAAAGTCCACTGCTCTGCCAATTGAGCTAACGGCCCGCGTCAACGCACCCCCCGAGCATAGCCGCAGGAGCGGACAGAGCCGATCGGGTATCGGTGCGTCGATGCGAAAGCGGGCCCGCTCGGCGAAGCGGACCCGCTGTCACATCAGTCGGTCGTGCCGACCGGATCAGCCGTTGCGCTTCCAGCGCGGCTTGTCGTCGCGGCGCCCGAAGGAGCCGGCGCCGCGGTCGTCACGGCGGTTGAACGGCCGGTCGCTGCCGCCCCGGTGGTCGCGGCGGTCACGGTTGAACGGGCGGTCGTCGCGGTTGAACGGACGGTCGCTGCCGCGGTGGTCGCGGCGGTCGCGGTTGAAGCCGCCGTTGCCGCCCCGGTCGTCCCGGCGGAAGCCGCCCCGCTCGTCGCGGCGGTCACGGTTGAACGGACGGTCGCCGCCACCGCGGTGCTCGCGGCGGTCGCGGTTGAACGGACGGTCGCCGTCCCGGCGTTCACGACGCTCGTACGACGGGCGGTCGTTGTCCCGACGGAAGCCACCGCGGTCACCACGGTCACCACGGTCACCGCGGTCGTCCCGGCGGAAGCCGCCCCGGTCGTCACGGCGCTCGAAGGAACGGCCACCGCGGTCGTCACGGTCCCGGTTGAAGCCGCGGTCACCGCGGTCGTCCCGGCGGAAGCCGCCCCGGTCGTCGCGGCGCTCGTCGCGGCGGTCACGGTTGAACGGGCGGTCGTTGTCCCGGCGGTCGCGGCGCTCGAAGTTGCCGCGGTCGTCCCGGCGTTCACGACGCTCGTACGACGGACGCTCCTCGCGCTGCTCACGCTGCTCCGGCACCTCGACCTCGGCGACGGCGGCCTCGGCAGCGGCGGCGACGGCCTCGTCCGGGTCGTCACCGCGCTCGCGGGCGGCGCGGGCGGTGAGGCGGTCGGCCTCCTCGCGCAGCTCGGTCGCGCGGCGCTGGGCGCGCTCCAGCTGCTTGGTGAGGTCGGCCACGTCCCGCTCGGCCTGCTTCGCGGCGTTGTCCGCGGAGTCGGCCTGGACCTCGGTCAGGGAGCGGGCGCCGGTGATCTCGGCGACCTCCGGGTCGAAGGCGCCGCCCTGGCCGATGATGTGGCGCGAGGCGTCGACGCCCGCGTCCTCCATGAGGCGGAAGATCTGCCGGCGCTGGTGCGGCAGCGACAGCGAGACGACGGTGCCGGAGCGGCCCGCGCGAGCGGTACGGCCGGAGCGGTGCAGGTAGTCCTTGTGGTCGCCGGCCGGGTCCACGTTCAGGACCAGGTCGATGCCGTCGACGTGGATGCCGCGGGCGGCGACGTCGGTGGCGACGAGCGCGTTGACGTAGCCGTCCTTGAAGTCGGCGAGGGTGCGGGTGCGGGCGCCCTGCGTCATGCCGCCGTGCAGCGCGTCGGCCTTCACACCGGCGTCGCGCAGCTGCTCCGCGATGCGGTCGGCGCCGAGCTGGGTGCGGACGAAGATGATGGTGCGGCCCTTGCGCGCGGCGATCGCGGCGGTGACCGGCGCCTTGTCGCGGGGCTTCACGATGAGGATGTGGTGCGTCATGGTCGTGACGGCGCCCTGGGCGGCGTCGACCTCGTGCGTCACCGGGTCGGTCAGGTAGCGCTTGACCAGCGTGGAGATCTCGTTCTCCATCGTGGCCGAGAACAGCATCCGCTGGCCGCCCGCCGGAACCTGGTCGAGCAGCTCGGTGACCTCGGGCAGGAAGCCCAGGTCGGACATCTGGTCGGCCTCGTCGAGGACGGCGACCTGGACGTTCTCCAGGGAGCAGGCGCCGCGGTTGATGATGTCCCGCAGGCGGCCCGGGGTGGCGACGAGGATGTCGACGCCGCGCTCCAGGGCGTAGATCTGGTTGCCCATCGACGTACCGCCGCAGACGACCTTCATCTTCAGGCCGAGGACGTCGCCGTACGGCTGGAGGGCGTCGGCGACCTGCATCGCCAGCTCGCGGGTCGGGGTCAGGATGACCGCGCGGGGCTTCTTCTTCTCGGTGTGGCCGTCGGCGAGCGCCGCCAGGGTCGGCAGACCGAAGGAGAGGGTCTTGCCGGAGCCGGTGCGGCCGCGGCCGAGGATGTCCTTGCCGGCCAGGGCGTCCGGGATGGTCGCGGCCTGGATCGGGAAGGGCGTGGTCACGCCGTTCTGCGCGAGCTTGCGGACGACGCCCTCGGGCAGGCCCAGGTCGGCAAAGGTGACCTCGGGCGCCTCGGGAGCGGCGTCGGCGGCGGGGGCGTCGGTCACGACAGCCTCGTCCGCGGCGTTCTCGGGCAGGATGGAGTGCTCAGTACTGAAAGTGGACATGCGAAATGCGAAACCTTCCGGAGTCTCGGCACGCGCCCAAACTCCGTGAATCGCAATTCGACCGCCTCAATGCGGTCAGCCACGGCTAGGGAGAGTACGCGCCACACGGCGCTCTTCGATGCTGGCGCCGGGCAAATGGGATCAAACGATCTACCACTGTACGCACCCCACCCCCCGAATGGCAAACCGCCCGTCTGACCTGCGCAGACGCCCGAAAACGGAACCCGAACGGAAGCCCGAGCAGCGTGTCGGCGGGGCTCAGCTCGGTCCCGCCTCCGGCGAGGGCTCCCGTGCCGTGAAGCTCGCCCCGCGCACCCCGCCCGTGCCCGACGACCCGGAGCCCTCCGCGGCGGACGACGACGGCTGTCCGGTGTCCGAGGGCGGCGCGGGCGTGGTCCCCGGCGAGCTCTGCGTGGGCGCGGGCGGCGTCGCGGACGGCCGGGGCGGCTTCGTACGTGTCGGGTCGGGCCGGGTGGGCGTGGCCGAGCCCGGCCTGCGGGTGGGGCTCGGCGAGCGGGAGGACTCGGCGGTGGAGGGCGCGGCGGAGCGGTCGCCGTCCGCGCCCTCGTCCGCGTCTCCGTCCCCGTCCGCCTCGGAGTCGCCGTCGGGGCGGGCGCCGTTGGGCTGCGCGCCCCCGCGTCCCGAGACGCCGTTCAGGGCGGGCCCGCCGTCCGGGCCGTCCTCCCCCGCGTGCTCCTTCGCGGACCGTGAGGAGTCGGCGGGCGCGGGCGCCTGCGCGTCGCCGCCGACGCTCACACACCCCGCGCCCGCACCGAGCGCGACCATCACCGCGGCCAGACGAACAGGTACGGACAACTGGCGCACGGCGGGCACCTCCGGGGCGCGGCAATGTGGGTGCCCTGCCCAACTCCCTTGCCCCGCAAGAGGACACGGAGCACACGGACCGCATGCGCCCGCTCCTGAGGGCGCGCGCACGCCCTCCCCACGCCGAACGCGCCGGGCCGCTCACACGCCCTCCCCACGCCGAACGCGCCCGGCCGCACACACGCCCCCACCGCATACGCCGGGCCGCTCGCCCGTCCGCAGGCACGCCCTCCCCGGGGTCAGGAGGCGGGCTTCTCCGTTCCCGCGGTGGGACCGGATTCGGTGTCGTCGGCGGTGGCCGCGGGGACCACCCACCAGCCGTCGTCCTCCTTGCCCAGCTGCACGTACCCCTCGTACGCGCCCTTCGCCGTGGTGCCGCCCAGGCGGGCCGAGGCGGCCTTCGGGCTGACGTCCTGCGTGACGTCGACGACCCGTACCTCGGAGTCGCCGCCGACCGCCTCGATCAGCCGCTGCGCCTCCGCGCCCCGCTCGTCCTCGGAGCGGGACGGCGCGATGAGGTCCCGCAGGGCGTCCCGGTCCTGGCCGTTGAGCGCCTCGACGTACGCGTCGGCCGCCGCGCGCGGGGAGGCCGCCCCGGAGCCGCCGTCATCGGTGGAACACGCGGCCGTCAGGAGCAGGCCGGCGAGCGCCAGCGGGAGGACGGCGTTCCGAAGTCGCCCCGTCCGTCGGTTCACTGACATGTCGTCCCCTCACACCCGGTGCGCGTACCACGTGGCGCCCGGGTTCTCCTTGATGAGCCGGCTGAGCTTTTTGTTCTTGGTGTTGACGGTGTGGTAGTTCAGGTACGTCTCGTTCGCGCCCTTCTTGGCCACGATCATGCTGTGGTCCTTCCCTCCGCTGCCGTCCAGGTTCGCCTGCAGGACGTCGGCGGCGCGCAGGTACCAGACGTTCGAGAGCGGCTTGGTCCGGCGGGACTTGTCCCGCGCGAAGACGCCCCAGTTCTCGGCCGCGGCCCAGGTGTAGCTGGTCGTCCGGGTGCTGCCGCCGTAGTACCACTTGTCGCTGTCCTTGCGGTCCCAGAAGCCGGACCCCTTGTGGCTCCAGCCGCCCGCGCGCATCGCCTGGGAGACGAAGTTGGTGCAGTCCTGCTCGTACCGGCGGTAGCGGGAGTTGTAGCTGTGCACGTACTTGTTGGCGTAGCTCACGACCTTCTTGCGCTTCGCCGTGCTCATCCCCATCAGCTCCACGTCGCGGGCGGCGGGCGCCGCGGGCCGCTGCGTCCCGGCGGGCGCCTCCCCGCCGCCTCCCTCCCGGCCGGCCGGGTCCGCGGGCCGGGCGGCATCGGTCTGCGTCGGGGCGCTGGGGGCGCCGGGCGCGGTGTGCGCCTCGTCCGCGACCAGCTTCCAGCCGCCCTCGTCCCGGAACGTGAACGTGAACGTGAACGTGAACGTGTGCGGCAGGCTGAAGGACTCGTACGCGGGCTCGCCCTTCGGGACCTGCGCGTAGTAGAGCCGCGTCTCCTCGGTGGCCTCCAGCGTGACCCGGTCCCCGGCGGCCGTGACCTTCGGGGAGCCGAGCACGACCCGGGCGCTCTTGTTGCCCCCGTCGTTCTCCCGGTACATGTCGCGGCGCTCGGACAGCACGGCCGCGTCCTGCCGCGCCCGCGCCGCCAACTCGCCCGCCAGGCGCGGCGTCCTGAGCGACTGGACACCCTGCGACCCGAGCGTGAGCTGGTCGGCCCGCTTCTGCAGGTAGTCCCGCGCGATCTCGGTCAGTTCCGCGCCGGACGGCGTGCGGGCACCGGCGGCCGGAGCGCCCGGAGCCGCCGCGGCGCTCGCGGGCAGGGTCGTCGCCACGCCCGTGCCCGCCACGACGGCGGCGATGAGCAGGGCTGCTCGTTCGATTCTCACTCTGTGTTCCCCCTATGCGGTTGTGCCATGGGCACGACACGTGGTCGGCGTGCGCGCCTGCCGTGACCTCAGCCCGCCCTTCGCCTGGTCAGCGTGTCAATTACGGTGCTGTGACCGGCACTTGACAGAGCATCAGGTTCAACGTTCACCTACCGCCCGGAACCTGTCCGGACCCCGCCTGCCGCAGCGGTCCCGCACATCTCGCGAACGTCCCGGACAATGGCCGTGTGCTGGAGATGACCCGTGAGGCGTTCGAAGAGCTGGTGAGCCAGGCCCTGGACCAGATCCCCCCGGAACTGACCAGGGTGATGGACAACGTGGCCGTGTTCGTGGAGGACGAGCCGTCCGCGGACGACCCCGAACTCCTCGGCCTGTACGAGGGCACGCCGCTCACCGACCGCGGCGAGTGGTACGCGGGGGTGCTCCCGGACCGCATCACGATCTACATGGGCCCGACCCTGCGCTACTGCGAGACCCAGGAGGACGTGGTCGACGAGGTCGCCGTGACCGTCGTCCACGAGATCGCCCACCACTTCGGCATCGACGACGAGCGCCTGCACGAGCTCGGCTGGGGCTGACCTCCGAGTACGTGCCGGGTGCCGGAATAGACACCCGCAGACATGGGCATACGGGCCCAATGGCCAGCGTCCGCGCCGCCGCCCGAAAAGTCCTACCCCGCCTGCACCGCCTGCACCGCCTGCCCCGCCTGCACCGCCCCCTGCGCCACGCCCTGTCCCGCGTACGGACCGCCCCGACCCCGTTCGCCCAGCTCGATGACGCTCCGCGTCAGCCCCTGAAACGGGCCCTCGGCCTCGTCGCCGTCGTCCTCGTCGGGGCCTGGCTCGGGCTGCTGATCGTCGGCAGCGTGCACGCGCCGGTCGGCCCGATGGACACGCAGATGACGCTGCGGCCCTCGCTGTCCGGCGGCACGAAGATCAACGTCTCCCCGCTGGGCGCCCTCGAACTCGACTCCCACACCGCGCCCCTCCGCCTCGACGTCGACGTGGACAGCCTCGACCCCGACCGCGCCCGCGCCCTCGTCGACCACCCCGAGCGGATCGCCGGACTGCAGGACGAGGTCACCCGGGACGTCCAGGCCGGCACCCTCGACCTGGCGCTGCGCTCCTGCGTCGCCGTCGTGCTCGGCGCCGCCGCGCTCGGCCTCGCCGTCTACCGCAGGCCCCGCCGCGCCCTCGCCGCCGGCGGCCTCGCCCTCGGCCTGCTCGTCCTGTGCGGCGGCGCGGCCCTCGCCACCTGGAACCCCAAGTCGGTCCTGGAGCCCCGGTTCTCCGGACTGCTCTCCTCCGCCCCGTCCGTGGTCGGCAACGCGCGCAGCATCGTCACCGAATTCGACGCGTACCAGAAGGAGTTGGCCCGCCTCGTCACCAACGTCACCAAGCTGTACGACGCCACCTCCACCCTCCCCACGTACGCCCCCGACCCCTCCACCACCCGCGTCCTGCACGTCTCCGACATCCACCTCAACCCGGCGAGCTGGCACATCATCGCCTCGCTCGTGGAGCAGTACGAGATCGACGTGATCATCGACTCCGGCGACACCATGGACCACGGCACCGCCGCCGAGAACCGCTTCCTCGACCCGATCGAGGACCTCGGCGCCCCGTACGTGTGGGTGCGCGGCAACCACGACTCCGCGACCACGCAGCGCTACCTGGAACGCCTGGAGAACGTGCACGTCCTGGACGACGGCAGGGCCGTGCACGTCGGCGGCCTGCGCATCGCGGGCATCGGCGACCCGCAGTTCACCCCGGACCGCTCGGTCGTCGCCCGCGGCGACCCCGCCGAACGCCTCGCCGGCCGCTTCCTCGCCGGGTCCCTGCGCGCGCAGCGGGCCGTGGGCGCGCCCGTGGACGTGGCCGTCGCGCACAACCCGGTCGCCGCCCGGCAGACCGACGGGCTCGTCCCGCTGGTCCTCTCCGGCCACGTCCACCGCCAGAAGACGGAGCAGCTGCCCCTCGGCACCCGGCTGCGCATCGAGGGCTCCACCGGGGGCAGCGGCCTGCGCGCGGTCGAGGACGACGAGCCGGACCCGGTCTCCGCGTCCGTCCTGTACCTCGACCGGACGAGCAGGCGCCTGCAGGCCTGGGACGAGATCCGCCTCGGCGGCCTCGGCCTCACCACGGCCGAGGTCAGCCGCCACGTCCCCGAGGAGAACGAGCCCGGCGCGACGCCCACCCCGCCGCTCTCGCCGTCGCCTCCGGCAAGGTCGCCGAGGTCGTCGCCGTAGCGTCCCCGCGCACCTCCTCGTAAACCGTTTTGGCGATAGGTCCCTGCATCCCATATGCTTCTCACGTCCCCGACGCGCTGAGAGGCGCACACGGCGGGTCGATAGCCCTCATCGTCTAGCGGCCTAGGACGCCGCCCTTTCAAGGCGGTAGCACGGGTTCGAATCCCGTTGGGGGCACGCACCACCCTGTGCGACACTTAGTCGCGCAACAGCTTGGTCCTGTGGAGCAGTTTGGAGTGCTCGCCACCCTGTCAAGGTGGAGGCCGCGGGTTCAAATCCCGTCAGGACCGCTGAGATTCCTCGTGAATCTCGTGGCTGGGTAGCTCAGTTGGTACGAGCGTCCGCCTGAAAAGCGGAAGGTCGCCGGTTCGACCCCGGCCCCAGCCACAAGAGAAGCCCCCGTCTCCGGACGGGGGCTTCAGTGTTTTCCGTACGCGACGACCGGCCCGTACGCCCACGCCGTACGCCAACGCCCGCCCCGCCGACCGGAAGTGGGCGGCAGGGGCGGGCGTCGGGGTTCAGCTCTCCGGTTCCAGCGCCTCGTCCCGTACCGCGCGGCGGCGCCAGGCGCGTACCGCGAAGAACGTCGCCGCAGCGGCCACCGCGGTGAGGACCAGGGCCGCGTCCGGGACGTGGGCGCCGAGGCCGCGGGCCCACTGCTCGACCGCGAACGAGTCGTCCACGTCGAGGATGCCGGGCAGCGCCGTCGTCCCGTCGAACACCAGGAACAGCGTGCCGAGCGCGATGAAGAACAGGCCCGACAGCGTCGACGTCGTATGCAGCTCGAAGCGGCCCACGCGGAACGTGCGGCCGCGCAGCCAGCGGCGCCGGCCCAGGTCGAAGCGCTCCCAGAGCAGCGCCAGGAGGAACAGCGGGACGGCCATGCCGAGGGCGTACACCGCGAGCAGCGCGCCCCCGTACCCCGGATTGCCGCCCAGGGCCGCGACCGTCAGGACGCTGCCGAGGATCGGGCCCGCGCAGAAGCCCGCCAGGCCGTAGACCGCGCCCAGGGCGTACACCGACAGGGCCGTGGTCGGGCGGATGCGGCCGGACAGCTCGGACATCTTCCGGGACGCGAAGCCCATGCCGAGCAGCTGCAGCACACCGAGCGCGATGATCAGCCAGCCGCCGACGAGGACCAGCAGATCCCGGTTGCCGTAGAAGAACCGCCCCGCGTACGAGCCCGCGGCGCCCAGCGGGACCAGGGTGGTGGCCAGGCCCAGGTAGAAGATGCCGGTACGGGCGAGCAGCCGGGACGAGCTGTCGATCGAGTACGCGAAGAACGCCGGCAGGAGCAGCGCGCTGCACGGGCTGAGCAGCGCCAGCAGACCGCCGAGGAACGCGGCGACATAGCCGATGTCGCCGCTCACTTCTTCCCTTCCTGCTGCTTCCCGTCCTGCTGCTTCGCCGCGGCCGCCGCCTGCTCGATGGCCTGCTCGAAGGTCTCCGCGGGCTGGGCGCCCGCCAGCGGCCGGCCGTTGACCAGGAAGGACGGCGTGGAGGTGGCGCCCAGCTTGTACGCCTCCTCGGTGTCCTCGCCGACGGCCTTCTTCGCGGCCGCGCTGTCCAGGTCCTTCGCGAAGCGGTCCAGGTCCTCGACCCCGGCCTGCTCGGCGAGCGCGGTGAGGCGCTCCGCCCCGAAGCCCTTCTCCTTCGCGCCCTCCGCGTACGCCGCCTCGTGGAACTGCCAGAAGCGGCCCTGCCGGCCGGCCGCCCAGGCGCCGCGCGCGGCCGCCTCCGACTCGGCGCCGAAGATCGGGAAGTTGCGCCACTCGATGCGCAGGGTGCCGTTCTCCACGTACTTCTTCACCAGGCCGGGCTCGGTGTCCCGGGCGAACTTGCCGCAGAAGCCGCACTTGAAGTCCGCGTACTCGACGAGGACGACCGGGGCGTCCGCCCGGCCCTGCGCGAGCGGGTCCTTCGCGTCCCGGCGGGCCAGCTTCTCCAGCTCCGGGTAGACGCCCTCCTGCGGGTCGGTCGAGACGTCGGCGACGGGGGTGTCGCTCGCGCTGTCGTTGCTCGCGCCGGAGTCCGGCTTGGTCGCGGTGAACGAGAAGAAGCCGAGGAGCAGCGCGGCCACGAGGACGGCGGCGCCGATCGCGATGCCGCGGCCCTTGCCGGCGGCGGTGGAGTTCTTGGACGTGGGGGCCATGGGTGTTCGGGTCTCCTGGTGGTACGGGTCTGAAGGTCGGGGGGGCGGCGTCAGCGCGCGGGCGTCGCCGGGCACGCCACCTCGCCGGCGAGCCGGCGGACCGTGGCGACGGCGAGCAGCGCAAGCGAGGCGACCGCCAGTACGGGCTGCAGCGGCGCCCACAGGCTGAGCGCGCCGGAGGTGCCGAGGGCGAGCAGCACGAGCTTGTTGCACACGGGGCAGCCGACGGCGAGGAACGAGAGCAGTGCTCCGGCCGAGCCGAGCCGGGACACCCGCTCGCCCTGCCCGGAACGCTCCGCACCGGTGCGCACGTACGTCGCGACGAGCAGCCCGGCGAGCAGCGCGGAGGCCACGAGGACCGGGTAGCTCCACCACTCGGGCGGGATCTCACGGCCGAAGAACGGGTTCGGGACGAGGTCGGTCGGCAGGCCGAGCAGCAGTCCGCTGCCGACGGCGGCGCCGAGCGCGACGGACCGGCGCGCCGCCGGCCAGAGGGCGGGGGCGCGCAGTGCGAGCCGCAGGTTCATGCGGGGGTTTCTCCTGTCCTGGGCGGGTGGGTGAGGGCCGGAGACAGGGCCTTCTACACGCGCAGGACGGAGAGTTCGACGGGGGACGGCGGATCACGCGGCGGCGGCCCGCGGTCGGGCGCGACCTCGGCGAAGGGGCCGTCCGCCGGCAAGCCGCCGGGGGCGTCGTGCTCGTACGAGAGCGTCGACTGGAGTTGTTCCTGGGCGGAGGCGCCGCGGTTCGGGGCGGCGGGCTGGGCGCCGCGGTCCTTCTTCTTGCCGCAGCCGGTGCCGGTGCCGGTGCCCGCGCCCGGGTCGCCGTCGGGCGCGGAGGCGGCCGGGACCTCGGCCACAGCGGCCCGTACGGACGGGGCGGAGGGGGCGGACGAGGCGGCGGACGCGGCCGCCGCGGGCCCGCAGCCGAGCCCCAGCGCGAGCAGCGCGAGGAGCACGCCCACGAACAGCGTCGCCGGGGAGCGGCGACGGCGGGCGGCGGCGGGCGACATGGCTCCATACTGCACCACCCGGACAGAGGCGGACAGAAATGCGTTCGCCAGTGCCGACGGGCGGGTGAGATCCTGGAGTTCGTATGTCTACTTCCTATGCCGAACTCGCCCGGCTCCTCGACGAGGCCTCGCTCCGCGACGCGCACCGTTTGGGCCGTCGCCTCGAAGGCAGCCGCAAGATCCGCCGGCCCGAGGCGCGGCAGGCGGTCCTCGACGAGATCGCGGCCGAGGCGGAGAAGTCCGCCGCGCGGATACGGGAGCGGCGCGCGGCCCTGCCGCCGGTCACGTACCCGGAGCAGCTGCCGGTCAGCCAGAAGAAGGACGAGATCCTGGCGGCGATCCGGGACCACCAGGTCGTGATCGTCGCCGGTGAGACGGGTTCCGGGAAGACCACGCAGATCCCGAAGATCTGCATGGAGCTGGGCCGCGGCGCCCGCGGCATGATCGGCCACACGCAGCCCCGCCGGATCGCGGCGCGCACGGTCGCCGAGCGGGTGGCGGACGAGCTGGGCACCCCGCTCGGCGAGACGGTCGGCTGGAAGGTCCGCTTCACCGACCAGGTCGGCGACGGCACGTTCGTGAAGCTGATGACGGACGGCATCCTGCTCGCCGAGATCCAGACGGACCGCGAGCTGCGCGCGTACGACACGATCATCATCGACGAGGCGCACGAGCGGTCCCTGAACATCGACTTCCTGCTCGGCTATCTCGCCCAGCTGCTGCCGAAGCGCCCGGACCTGAAGATCGTCATCACGTCGGCGACGATCGACCCGGAGCGCTTCTCCCGGCACTTCGGGGACGCCCCGATCGTCGAGGTCAGCGGCCGTACGTACCCGGTGGAGGTGCGGTACCGCCCGCTCCTGGAGGAGGACTCCGAGGACGCCGACCGCGACCAGATCACCGCGATCACGGACGCCGTCGAGGAGCTCCAGAAGGAGGGCCCCGGCGACATCCTGGTGTTCCTCTCCGGCGAGCGCGAGATCCGGGACACGGCGGACGCGCTGGAGAAGAAGAAGTACCCCCGCGCCGGAGGCGCTGATTGGCACAGCACCGAGGTCCTGCCGCTGTACGCACGCCTTTCGCACGCCGAGCAGCACCGCGTCTTCCAGCCGCACACCGGCCGCCGGATCGTCCTCGCCACGAACGTCGCCGAGACGTCCCTGACCGTCCCCGGCATCAAGTACGTGATCGACCCGGGCACGGCCCGCATCTCCCGCTACAGCCACCGTACGAAGGTGCAGCGGCTGCCGATCGAGGCGATCAGCCAGGCCAGCGCCAACCAGCGCAAGGGCCGCTGCGGCCGTACGTCGGACGGCGTCTGCATCCGGCTGTACAGCGAGGACGACTTCCTGTCCCGCCCGGAGTTCACGGACGCGGAGATCCTCCGTACGAACCTGGCGAGCGTCATCCTGCAGATGACCGCGGCCGGCCTCGGCGACATCGAGAAGTTCCCGTTCATCGACCCGCCGGACCACCGCAACATCCGCGACGGTGTCCAACTCCTCCAGGAACTGGGCGCGTTGGACCCCAAGCAGAAGGACGTGCGCAAGCGGCTCACGCAGTCCGGCCGCAAGCTCGCCCAGCTGCCGGTCGACCCGCGCCTGGCCCGGATGGTCCTGGAGGCGGACAAGAACGGCTGTGTGCGCGAGGTCATGGTGATCGCGGCTGCGCTCTCCATCCAGGACCCGCGCGAGCGCCCGGCGGAGAAGCAGGCGCAGGCCGACCAGATGCACGCCCGCTTCAAGGACGAGACGAGCGACTTCCTCGCGTATCTCAACCTGTGGCGGTACGTGAAGGAGCAGCAGAAGCAGCGCGGCTCCAGCTCGTTCCGGCGGATGTGCAAGCAGGAGTACCTGAACTTCCTGCGCATCCGCGAATGGCAGGACAT
The DNA here is from genome assembly GCF_046098215.1 of Streptomyces sp. Da 82-17. Lineage (NCBI taxonomy): Bacteria > Bacillati > Actinomycetota > Actinomycetes > Kitasatosporales > Streptomycetaceae > Streptomyces > Streptomyces sp. Da 82-17. The sequence goes on along the minus strand of NZ_JBJURH010000006.1, from coordinate 369,962 downwards.
CTACATCCAGCTGCGCACGGTCGCCAAGCAGATGGGCATCCACCTCAACGAGGACGACGCCCCCGACCAGCAGATCCACATCTCCCTCCTCGCCGGCCTGCTCTCGCACATCGGCATGAAGGACGTCAAGGAGTCCAAGGAGGCCGACCCGAAGCAGCGCGGCGGGCGGAACGAGTATCTGGGCGCGCGGAACGCCAAGTTCGCGGTGTTCCCGGGCTCCGCGCTGTTCAAGAAGCCGCCGCGGTTCATCATGTCGGCCGAGCTGGTGGAGACCTCGCGGCTGTGGGCGCGGGTCAACGCGAAGATCGAGCCGGAGTGGGTCGAGCCGCTCGCCGAGCACCTGCTGAAGCGCACGTACTCCGAGCCGCACTGGGAGAAGGACCAGGCGGCGGTCATGGCGTACGAGAAGGTCACGCTGTACGGCGTGCCGATCGTGGCGCAGCGCAAGGTGAACTACGGGCGCATCGACCCGGAGGTCTCCCGCGAGCTGTTCATCCGCAACGCCCTGGTCGAGGGCGACTGGCGCACGCACCACAAGTTCTACGCGGACAACCGCAAACTCCTCACCGAGGTCGAGGAGTTGGAGCACCGGGCGCGCCGCCGCGACATCATGGTCGACGACGAGACGCTCTTCGACTTCTACGACCAGCGCATCCCCGACCACGTGGTGTCGGGCGCGCACTTCGACTCCTGGTGGAAGCACAAGAAGCGCGAGGAGCCCGAACTCCTCGACTTCGAGCGGTCGATGCTCATCCGCGAGTCGGCCGAAGCGGTCACGAAGGACGACTATCCGGACTCGTGGCGGCAGGGCGCGCTGAAGTTCCGGGTGACGTACCAGTTCGAGCCGGGCGCGGACGCGGACGGTGTGACGGTGCACATCCCGCTCCAGGTGCTCAACCAGGTCACGGACGAGGGCTTCGACTGGCAGATCCCGGGCCTGCGCGAGGACGTGGTGACGGAGCTGATCCGCTCGCTGCCCAAGCCGATCCGCCGCAACTACGTCCCGGCGCCGAACTTCGCGAAGGCCTTCCTGGAGCGTGCGGTGCCGCTGCAGGAGCCTCTTCCGGTCACGCTGGCGCGGGAGTTGAAGCGGATGGTCGGCGTGCCCGTCACGGCGGACGACTTCGACCTGTCGCGCGTACCGGACCACTTGAAGATCACGTTCCGGATCGTTGACGAGCGGCGGCGGAAGCTCGCCGAGGACAAGGACCTGGAAGCGCTCAAGCTGAAGCTCAAGCCGAAGGCGCGGCAGGCGATCTCCAAGGCCGCCGCGGCCACGGCGGAGCGCTCCGGCGGCGAGTCCGTGGAGCGCACGGGCCTGACGGACTGGACGTTCGGCCCGCTCCAGCGCGTCTTCGAGACCCGCAGGGCCGGCCAGCCGGTGAAGGCGTACCCGGCGCTCGTGGACGAGGGCAGCAGCGTCGCCGTACGGCTCTTCGACACCGAGGCCGAGCAGCAGGAGGCGATGTGGCAGGGCACGCGGCGCCTGATCCTGCTCAACATCCCGGTGAATCCCGCCAAGTTCGCCACCGGCAAGCTCAGCAACCAGCAGAAGCTCACCCTGTCCGCGAACCCGCACGGCTCGATCCAGGCCCTCGTGGAGGACTGCGCGACGGCCGCGGCGGACAAGCTCGTCGCGGACTTCGGCGGCCCGGCCTGGGACGAGGAGTCGTACCGCAAGCTGTACGAGAAGGTCCGCGCCGACCTCGTGGACGCCACCGTGCACACGGTCGCCCAGGTCCAGCAGGTCCTCGCCGCCTGGCAGGCCTGCCAGCGCCGCCTGAAGTCCACGAACTCCCCGGCGCTCCTCGCCAACCTCACGGACGTGCGCACGCAGCTGGACGCCCTGATCAAGCCCGGCTTCGTCACGGCCACGGGGCTGCGCCGGCTGCCGGACCTGATGCGGTACCTGACGGCCGCAGACCGCCGGCTCCAGCAGATGCCGACGAACGTGCAGCGGGACACCACCCGCATGCAGAAGGTCCACGAGATGCAGGACGAATACGCCTGGCTCCTCGAGCAGTTGCCGCAGGGCCGCCCGGTGCCGCAGAACGTCAAGGACATCCGCTGGATGCTGGAGGAGCTGCGGGTCAGCTACTTCGCGCACGCGCTCGGGACCGCGTACCCGATCTCCGACAAGCGCATCGTGAAGGCCGTGGACGCGGCGGCTCCGTAGCCGGAAAGGCGTGACGGACCGCTCACGGAGAGCGAGTTCGACCCTGGGCGACTGCTGCTGTAGAGTCTCTTCTCGCAGCGCAACGCACTGATCAAGCGCCGCAACACCTGGTCCTGTGGAGCAGTTTGGAGTGCTCGCCACCCTGTCAAGGTGGAGGCCGCGGGTTCAAATCCCGTCAGGACCGCACAGATTCGAAGCCCGCATCCGTCGGATGCGGGCTTCGGCGCGTCTTGACTCCGTCACGCACCGCCGGTACTCACTCAGGAAGGGGTGGACGGGGCAAGGAGGTCGCACATGCGGGCATCCCCTCGACGGCGCGAGACGCGGGCACTGCTGCGGGCCCATCTGGCCGCGGCCTCCGGCAACAGCCCCGGGTACCGGCATCTGACCCGGCACTGCCCGATCTGCCACCGCCTGCTCCGCCTCGCGATGGAGCCGTCCCCGGGCGCCCCCGAACCGCCGGCCCAGGACGAAAGTCCCGCCCCTTCCCGACCAATGCCGCCCTCATGACGTCTGCCGCAGTGGCACTCTGGGTACGGAGGAGACGTGCCGCGGGCGGCCTCCCGGACGCGATCTCCCTTAGCGCACAAGCAACTTGGGCCACAAGCTGCACGCTGTGTGACGGGTGTCACCGAACTCCTTCGGGAAACACCCGCACTTACGCCCTCCCTACAAGGGGTCAATTTAATATGTGCAATTGCACTGCCCCTTGAGGGTCTCCAGAGGCTTCCCCGAAGCTTCCCCGGGTCGTCCGAGCCGCCCTTCCGACGGACTCCCACAGACCCCCTCAGGCTCCAACACGACACGCCCGACCAGGCGTTCAGGGACCAACACCGGAGCCACGGAACCCGCCGCGGACCACCCGGAGCGCACAAAAAGATCGCGCTGGACCCGGCGGAGTCCAGCGCGATCGACGACGTACCCATGATGCTCGGGCGTGGAGCCTGTTGGGGCAGGCTCCCGTCATATGGAGCTGTCTCGGGCGGTTTTCGGGTTGGGGGACCCTGAACTGCCCGGTAACGCGGTGCTAGGCGGTGTTTCAGGCCTCGCTGCGCTGCTGCGGGATGCCCGCAAGAAGCGCGCGGACCTCAGCCTCGCGGTAACGACGGTGCCCACCCAGGGTGCGGATGGACGTGAGCTTGCCGGCCTTCGCCCAGCGCGTGACCGTCTTCGGGTCGACGCGGAACATCGTGGCGACCTCAGCCGGGGTCAGCAGCGGCTCGGCATCAGGGGTGCGAGCGGTCATGAGCGGCCTCCTCGGGTGAACCGAAGCTTCTCGGTTCATTCCTCTAAATTCTGCACCTTGACCCACGTTGCCCGAAATGGCGGACGCGGGTCGAGTCGGTTATAGGACGAACGGCTTGTCCTCGGCACTACAACTACACCATCTGTCCAGCCGCGTCGGCCAAACCGATGGAATTGCCCTCTCAGGTGTCCATCAGCGGCGGAAGCCAATGGACCGTGCCATAGCGGACAGTCACGCCACTGTGACGATCAGTCACAGGGTGATCAGCAGTCATCAGGCCCCCCATAGAGTGCAATGCCGAGCACTCCGCCCAAAATTGGACGGATGGAGCCCTCCCCGGACTCCTTGTCCTATTTTGGCACGAGGGTAGGGGAAGAGGGCAAGGGCGATGTAAGTGCGGTCCATCACGCTTGAGACAAAAGCCCGGATCGGGACCTACGTCCTCGCGATCCCTTGACCTTAGACCCACTGCACCTGAGGCATTGGCCCCGAAGGGTCCGCTTCGTGAGGATAACTGCTAGCTTGCGAACTGCCGTTCGCGCACCTCGCGCCACCGCTCCACGAGCCGTGCATAGGCCTCGCCGGCCCGCGCCGCGTCGCCGTCACGCAACGCCTCGACGCCCTCCGCGACATCCGCCGCCGAGTGATCCGCGTCGAGCCGGTCGGCCGGAAGGGCGTGCACCAGCCCGCCGTAGTCCAACTCGACCAGCGAGCGCGGGTGGAACTCCTCCAGCCAACGCCCCACATCTACCAGGCCGTCGATCAGCGCCCCCTCGTCGAGCGCCTCGCGCAGCGTCCTGAGCGCCCGCGCGACCCGGCGCCGGGCCTGAACCATCGGCGTCCGGTACCGCAGCGTCGGCGCCCCGGCCTCGGTGGCCGCGTCCCCCGTCCCCTTCTCGTACCGCCGCTCCTCGTCGGCGACGAGCGCGAACCAGTACAGCGGCACGTGCCAGGTCGCGGTGCGGATCCAGGGGCGGGCGTCGGGGTTCCGCTCGCGCCACTCCTCGTAGTCCGCGGTGGCCTGCCGGCGGACGACCGGGGGCAGCACCGCGTCGAGCACCGGCAGCGGCAGCTCCTCGGCCAGGTCGCCCAGCGCCTGCCAGCCGCGCAGCCGCGTGCGCCAGGGACAGACGCACAGCACCCCGTCGACGTACGTGACGAAGGCGTCCGCGCTCTCGTGCGCCGGGACCGGCATCGGCGGCGTGGGCAGCAAGTCGCGCAGCGCGCGGCGGAGTTCGACCTGGTACGTCGGCAGCTCGGGCCGCTCCGCGTACCGCGCCCAGTGCTCGCGCTCGGGCTCGGGGAAGGCGGCGAGAGGCTCGTAGACACGCAGGTACGAGGCGTAGGGGACGCAGAGCGATGCGGGCGGGGTCGCTTCGGGCACGAGTTGCTCCCTCCCCTCACGGCAGCCGGGAAAACCCTGCCGATCGTCCCATGAGCGGGCGCACCATGGAGTGATCCAGGACACTGCCGCACGGGAGGGACCGACAGGTCGTACTCTCTTGCTCACGCGGCCCACAGCCGCCCACCACAGCTCGTCCCACCCTCCGCCTGCCACAAGCGGGCAGAGGTCCAGAGCTGGTTCCATCCGCCGCTACCCACCCGGGAGTCACCACCGTGACCGAAGTGACCGGCGCACCTGCCGACGTACTGCACACCCTGTTCCACTCGGACCAGGGGGGCCATGAGCAGGTCGTGCTCTGTCAGGACCGCGCCAGCGGCCTCAAGGCCGTGATCGCGATCCACTCCACCGCACTGGGCCCCGCCCTCGGCGGCACCCGTTTCTACCCGTACGCGACCGAGGCGGAGGCCGTCGCCGACGCCCTCAACCTCGCGCGGGGCATGTCGTACAAGAACGCCATGGCCGGGCTCGAGCACGGCGGCGGCAAGGCCGTCATCATCGGCGACCCGGAGAAGATCAAGAGCGAGGAACTCCTGCTCGCCTACGGCCGGTTCGTGGCCTCGCTCGGCGGGCGCTACGTCACGGCCTGCGACGTCGGCACGTACGTCGCGGACATGGACGTCGTGGCCCGCGAGTGCGCCTGGACCACCGGGCGCTCCCCCGAGAACGGCGGCGCCGGCGACTCCTCCGTACTCACCGCGTACGGCGTCTTCCAGGGCATGCGCGCCTCCGCTCAGCACCTGTGGGGCGACGCGACGCTGCGCGGCCGCAAGGTCGGCGTCGCGGGCGTCGGCAAGGTCGGCCACCACCTGGTCGAGCACCTCGTCGAGGACGGCGCCGAGGTCGTCATCACCGATGTGCGCGAGGAGTCGGTCCGCCGCATCCTCGACAGGCACCCGGGCAAGGTGACCGCCGTCGCCGACACGGACGCCCTGATCCGCGTCGAGGGCCTCGACGTGTACGCGCCGTGCGCGCTCGGCGGCGCCCTGAACGACGAGTCGGTCCCGGTGCTCACCGCCAAGGTGGTCTGCGGCGCGGCCAACAACCAGCTGGAGCACCCGGGCGTCGAGAAGGACCTCGCCGACCGCGGCATCCTCTACGCCCCGGACTACGTGGTGAACGCCGGCGGCGTGATCCAGGTGGCCGACGAGCTGCACGGCTTCGACTTCGACCGCTGCAAGGCGAAGGCGTCCAAGATCTTCGACACCACGCTCGCGATATTCGCACGTGCGAAGTCCGACGGGATCCCGCCCGCCGCGGCGGCCGACCGGATCGCCGAGCAGCGGATGGCCGAGGCCCGCCGGGCCCACTGAGGCGATCACTCGGAGTGACCCGCAGGCGGGGGGTGTCTCATCACGTGGACATGACGAGACAAGCCTCACCCCCGTCGGCGGGTCGCTTGCCCAGAAGAGGTTAAAATCGCCTGTGACCAGCGAGGACGAAGCTCCTCCAGGGTCTTCGGGCAAGGCGCGTCCTGTGGGCGGCGTACCGTATGGCCGCCGAAGCAGGTACCGTTGAAGCCCTACGGACCGGTCTCTCCGAGGAGAGCCCGTTCTGAATCATGAACGCGTGTCAAGACTCTGGGGCCGTCGAGCCCCGTCACCGAGGGGGTCGAGCCATGGGGCGCGGCCGGGCCAAGGCCAAGCAGACAAAGGTCGCCCGCCAGCTGAAGTACAACAGCGGCGGGACTGACCTGTCGCGTCTGGCCAGCGAGCTGGGCGCTTCGACTTCGAGTCAGCCGCCGAACGGCGAGCCGTTCGAGGACGACGAGGACGAAGACGACCCGTACGCCCAGTACGCGGATCTCTACAACGACGACGATGAGGACGAGGACGACGAGTCCGGTCCTTCGTCGCAGCAACGCCGCGGCGCGTAACCAGCACGCCGCACCTTCGCACTTCACCCGGTCCCGGGTTCACCGGACCGGGTTTCGTGCTGCCTTCTCGCACTCACGGTGCGGCATGCGGGGCGTGCAACCGGTAAGCGGGGCTCCGTTCCGGAACCCCGCTCTCTCGGTCTGCCCGTCGAGTCGGCCTCAGGCGTAGTCCCCGGTGAGCGCCGCGCCCGTCGCGTGGTCGCCGCGCTCGGTGATCTCGCCGGCCACCCAGGCGTCCACGCCGCGGTCGGCGAGGGTGGCGAGGGCGACGTCGACGGAGGTCTCGGGGACCACGGCGATCATGCCGACGCCCATGTTCAGCGTCTTCTCCAGCTCCAGGCGCTCGACCTGGCCGGCCTTGCCGACGAGGTCGAAGACCGGGCCGGGGGTCCAGGTGGAGCGGTCGACCGTGGCGTGCAGGTCGTCCGGGACGACGCGGGCCAGGTTGTTGGCGAGGCCGCCGCCGGTGACGTGGCTGAACGCGTGCACCTCGGTCGTACGGGTCAGCGCCAGGCAGTCCAGGGAGTAGATCCGCGTGGGCTCCAGGAGCTCCTCGCCGAGGGTGCGGCCGAACTCGGCGACCTGCTCGTCGAGGGACATCTTGGCGCGGTCGAACAGCACGTGCCGGACGAGCGAGTAGCCGTTGGAGTGCAGGCCCGAGGAGGCCATGGCGAGGACGACGTCGCCCTTGCGGATGCGGTCGGCGCCGAGGACCTGGTCGGCCTCGACGACGCCGGTGCCGGCGCCCGCGACGTCGAAGTCGTCCGCGCCGAGCAGGCCCGGGTGCTCCGCGGTCTCGCCGCCGACGAGGGCGCAGCCGGCGAGGACGCAGCCCTCGGCGATGCCCTTGACGATGGCGGCGACGCGCTCGGGGTGGACCTTGCCGACGCAGATGTAGTCGGTCATGAACAGCGGCTCGGCACCGCAGACGACCAGGTCGTCGACGACCATGCCGACGAGATCGTGGCCGATGGTGTCGTACACGCCGAGCTTGCGGGCGAGGTCGACCTTCGTGCCGACGCCGTCGGTGGCGGAGGCGAGGAGGGGGCGCTCGTACCGCTTCAGGGCGGAGGCGTCGAAGAGGCCGGCGAAGCCGCCGAGACCGCCGAGGCCGGTGGTCTCGGGGCGCTGGGTCTTCTTCACCCACTCCTTCATCAGCTCGACGGCGCGGTCGCCCGCTTCGATGTCGACGCCCGCGGCTGCGTAGCTGGCACCAGTGGTCTCGGACATGGCGGAGAGAACCTTCGTGTCGTTACTGCGAGTTGCGGGTGTTACGGGCGCCGGATCGCGTCGGTCGCGGCCGTGGCGGCGGCGCCCGCGGCGAGCTCCGTCTCCAGGAGCTGCTTGCCGAGCAGCTCGGGGTCGGGGAGCTCCATCGGGTACTCGCCGTCGAAGCAGGCACGGCAGAGGTTCGGCTTCGCGATGGTGGTCGCGTCGATCATCCCGTCGATGGAGATGTACGCGAGGGAGTCGGCGCCGAGCGACGTGCCGATCTCCTCGACCGACATGCCGTTGGCGATCAGCTCGGCGCGGGTCGCGAAGTCGATGCCGAAGAAGCAGGGCCACTTCACGGGCGGCGACGAGATGCGCACGTGCACCTCGGCGGCGCCGGCCTCGCGGAGCATCCGGACCAGGGCGCGCTGGGTGTTGCCGCGGACGATCGAGTCGTCGACGACGATCAGGCGCTTGCCCTTGATGACTTCCTTGAGCGGGTTCAGCTTCAGCCGGATGCCCAGCTGGCGGATCGTCTGCGAGGGCTGGATGAAGGTCCGGCCGACGTAGGCGTTCTTGACCAGGCCGACGCCGTACGGGATGCCGCTGGCTTCCGCGTACCCGACGGCGGCCGGGGTGCCGGACTCCGGCGTGGCTATCACCAGGTCGGCGTCGACGGGGGCTTCCTTGGCGAGCCTGCGACCCATCTCCACGCGGGAGAGGTAGACGTTCCGCCCGGCGATGTCGGTGTCGGGGCGGGCCAGGTAGACGTACTCGAAGACACAGCCCTTGGGCTTTGCTTCGGCGAATCGGGAGCTTCGCAGTCCGTTCTCGTCGATGGCGATCATCTCGCCGGGCTCGACCTCGCGGACGTATGCGGCGCCGCAGATGTCCAGGGCCGCGGACTCCGACGCCACGACCCAGCCGCGCTCCAGGCGGCCGAGGACCAGCGGGCGGATGCCCTGCGGGTCGCGGGCCGCGTACAGCGTCTGCTCGTCCATGAAGACGAGGGAGAACGCGCCCTTGACGCTCGGAAGCACCTCGGCGGCGGCCTCCTCGACGGTCAGCGGCTTCCCGTCGGCGTCCGTCTGGCCCGCGAGCAGGGCGGTGACCAGGTCGGTGTCGTTGGTCGCGGCGACCTGGGTCGCGCGGCCGTTCTCCTTGGGGAGGTCGGCGACCATCTCGGCGAGCTGGGCCGTGTTGACCAGGTTGCCGTTGTGGCCGAGCGCGATCGAGCCGTGCGCGGTCGCACGGAACGTCGGCTGCGCGTTCTCCCACACCGAGGCTCCGGTGGTGGAGTAGCGGGCATGACCGACCGCGATATGACCCCGGAGGGAACCGAGGGAGGTTTCGTCGAAGACCTGCGAGACCAGACCCATGTCCTTGAAGACCAGGATCTGGGACCCGTTGCTCACTGCGATGCCCGCGGACTCCTGTCCACGGTGCTGCAGGGCATACAGTCCGAAATAGGTGAGCTTGGCGACCTCTTCGCCCGGAGCCCAGACACCGAAGACGCCGCAAGCGTCCTGGGGGCCCTTCTCGCCGGGGAGCAGGTCGTGGTTGAGTCGTCCATCACCACGAGGCACGCCACCGAGTGTAGGCGAGATCGACCACTGGTCCGAATTGGGGATGCCGGTCAACGCGCGTAGGTGATACGGCTCGCAATCGGAAAGGCCTGATCGCGCCGTTGACAGGGGTGCACGGGTTGCGTCAGGCTCCCTGACCATGCAGCCCCTCAGTGACCTCGTGGTCACCCTTGTGGAGCGCCGCCACGTCGACCTGGTCCGTGTCGCGAGCGCCATCTGTCGCTGCGCCTGCTGAGCAGTTCCCCCTCTTCCTTCTCGGGTTTCTCTTCCGGTTCCTGTTCCGGTTTCTCTTCCGGATTCCCCTTTTCTTACTTCCGGCTGCCCTGCGCCCTGTCGCGCCGCAGCCGTGCTCAGGAGTGCGTTGTGTCTTCGTACGACGATCGTCAGCTGTCCCGGCGTGCCTTCGGTGGGGTGGTGGGGGCCGGGGCGGCCGCCGCTGCCGTCGGGCTTCCGGTGGGTGAGGCGCGGGCGGACGAGCCGGCCGAGCGGCCGTTCCGGGCCGAGACCGGGTGGCGGGGGAAGCGGCCGAACATCCTGTTCGTCCTGGGCGACGACCTGGGCTGGGCCGACCTCTCCTCCTACGGCTCGCCGCACATCAGGACCCCGCACCTGGACCGGCTCGGCCGCCAGGGCGTGCGGTTCACCGATGCGTACGCAGGGTCCGCGACCTGCTCGCCGACCCGGTTCAGCCTCTACACCGGGCGGTTCCCGGGGCGTACGAAAGGCGGGCTCGCGGAGCCGATCGCGGACCGGTCGGTGGGCCTTGAGCCGACGCATCCGACGCTGGCCTCGCTGCTGCGGGACGCCGGGTACGCGACGGCGCTGATCGGCAAGTGGCACTGCGGATATCTGCCGGACTACTCGCCGACCAGGTCCGGCTGGGACGAGTTCTTCGGGAACTTCGGCGGGGCCCTGGAGTACTACTCGAAGCTGGGGCTCGGCGGGGAGTACGACCTGTACGAGGGGCGGGTGCGGGAGGGCGACGCGGAGTACAAGGACCTGCGGTACTACACGCGGATCCTCACCGAGCGGGCCCGGGACTATGTGCGCCGGCCGCATGACCGGCCGTGGCTGCTGAACCTGAACTTCACCACCCCGCACTGGCCGTGGATCGCGGACGGCGACGAGGAGCAGAGCGCCGAGATCGTCCGGCGGATCAAGGCCGGGGACGGGCGGGCGCTGTGGCATGCGGACGGGGGTTCACTCGCCAAGTACAAGGAGATGGTCGAGGACCTGGACCGGTCGGTGGGGCGGGTGCTCGACGCACTCGCCGAGTCCGGTCAGGAGCGGGACACGCTGGTGTTCTTCGCGAGCGACAACGGCGGCGAGCGGTTCTCGTACAACTGGCCGTTGAGCGGGAACAAGGCCTCGCTGCTCGAAGGCGGGATACGGGTGCCGGCGCTGTTGCGGTGGCCGGAGCGGATCGCGGGCGGGCAGGTCAGCGACGTGCCGGTGTTCACGCCGGACTGGACGGCGACGCTGCTCGAACTGGGCGGGGCGCGGCCGCATCCCGCGTACCCGTTGGACGGGACGAGCCTTGCCGGGTATCTGCTGCGCGGCGAGGAGGTCGGGGAGCGGGATCTGTTCTGGCGGGTGCGCGGGGAGCGGGCGCTGCGGCGTGGGCCGTGGAAGTACTACCGGGGGAAGTCCGGCCCGGACCAGCTCTTCCACCTCGCCTCCGACCTGCGCGAACAGGCCGACCGGGCGGACGCCGAGCCGGAGTTGCTGGCGCGTTTGCGGGGGGCTTGGGAACGGACGGAGGGGGAGTTGTTGCCGTATCCGGGGTGAGGTGCGGGCGGGAGCGTGGGGGCTGGGGTGAGGCGGGTGCCGGGGCTGGGGTGAGGCGGGCGTCCCCGCCTCACTTCCCGTCGGCTGCTGTTACTGCTTCTTCGCGGGTGCCGCTTCCGCGTCGAGGCCGAGGCCGTCCTTGCCGGTGAGGTGCAGGGTGCGGTGCTCGATCTCGTACGTCACCGTCGAGCCGAAGAGCTTCGCCAGGTTCTGCTCGGCCTTCATGACCTCGCCGTCGCACACCTTGCGGGTCAGGCGCGGGGAACCGAGCTCGATCTTGCCGTCGGTGACCTTGGCCTTGGCGTTGACCTGGTTGCAGCCGAGGTTGCCGTGGACGGTGCCGGCCTTCTCGTCGAAGACCAGGTGGGCCTTCTCGGCCTGGCCCTTGGCCTCGGGCAGCGAGGTCGCGACTTCCTTCTCGACGGTCGCGGTCAGCAGCCACTTGGTGCCGGCCAGCTCGGCGGGCGGTTCGGAGGTGAGGGTGATCGAGTCGCCCTTGGCCGTGGTGAGGGTGAGCTTGTCCCCCTTCACGGTGGCCTTGAGCTTGCCCTTGAGCGCCTCGGTCAGGGTGGTCTCCAGCTTGTCGATCTGGTCGCCGCAGGACATCTCGGTCTTGGCGATCTTGTCGACGGTGATGGTGTCGCCCTTGACCTTGGCGACCCCGCCGAAGCCGTTGCAGCCGAAGTTGCCCGAGGCCCGGCCCTTGTCGTCGAAGGAGACGTGGGCCTTGGTGCCCGGGGCGTCGGTCTTCTTGCCGCCTGCCGTGACGCTGTCCACGGTCCAGTGCGTGCCGGTGACGGGCACGCTGGGTTCGGCCGGGGCGGATCCGGCGTCGGACTTGTCGGCCCCGCAGGCCGTGAGCAGCCCCAAGGCCGCTGCGGCACTGACGGCTCCGACGGTGCTGAGGGTCTTTCGCTGCGTGTGCATGCCGGTGTGACGGAGGAGGCGGAGGCTCGGTTCCGTTCTTTTTCCGGTCACCCCGCCCCGCTCCCCGGAGCACCGGCCTACACCTCATGACCGGCGCCCCGCTCGCCCGTCCGGGCGCTGGGCCGTCAGCTCATGACCGGGAGGAGCGTCGACAGGTCGGCCCGCTCGCCGCTCGCGGTGACCTTCGCCTCGTCGAGCGCCGTCGCCCAGTCCGTACGCCCCGTGGCCAGCCGGACCCAGGTCAGCGGGTCCGTCTCCACCACGTTGGGCGGGGTGCCGCGGGTGTGGCGCGGGCCCTCGACGCACTGGACCACCGCGTACGGCGGGATCCGCACCTCCGTCGCACCGCCGGGGGCCTTCGCCGCGAGCGCGTCCGCGAGGAAGCGGGTACACGCGGCCAGGGCCTGGCGATCGAACGGGACGTCGATGCCGGCCGCGCGGTTCAGGTCGTCGGTGTGGACGACGAGTTCGACGGTGCGGGTGACCAGGAAGTCGTTGAGGTCCATCGCCCCGAGCCGGGTGGCCAGCGTCCGGTGCGGGTCGGATTTGGCGAGGCGGTCGTCGAGGTCCGCCGTCGTGCGGGCGAACAGCTCGTCCAGCTCGTCCGGGGCGCGCGAAGCGAGCTCGGGGACCACCTCGGCCAGCGCCCCGGCGAACGGGAACGTCGCCGACGGCCAGTCCAGGAGCCCCAGTTCGGGCTTGGGCGGCTCGGGCTCGTCGATGTGCCGGACCACGGCGGACACGGCCATGTCGATGTGCACCAGGAGTTCCCGCACGGTCCAGGGCCGCAGATGCGTCGGCCCGGCGAGCTGCTCGGGCGTGAGCGCCTTCGCGGCTTCCCGTACGGCGGCGAACTGGGCCCGGATCGCGGCGGCGGTCTTCTTCGGGTCGTACGTACGCGGGCGCTTCTTCGCTGGCGGCATGGCAGAAACCCTACGTCCGGGGCACGACGAAGTCGGCGGGATCGGGCAGGTTCACTTGACCGCAGCCTCGGCGCTCGGCCGTCCAGCGCCGCGTGCCCCCGGCGCCGGTCTTCGCGGCCCCGGTTCCGTCTCCGTGCGGGTCGGCGCTGTCTCCACCGTGAACTCCTCGCCGCCTCTCGGCACGCCCACGCCGCGCCAGCTGAACGGGATGCCTCGCGCCGAGTCGCCGCCCGGGGAGTCCATCAGCTGGAAGTGGAGGTGCGGTTCGGTCGAGTTGCCCGAGTTGCCGCACTCGCCGAGGAGTTGGCCCGCCTGCACCCTGTCCCCGACCTCGACCGTGATCGAGCCTCGCCGCAGATGGCAGAGGCCTGCGTACACCTCCCCATGCAGCTCCCCGCCGTCCGCCCCGTCCTCCAGGCGCAGCACCACGTGGTTGCCGAAGGTGAAGCTGCGCGGGGCGAAGGAACGGACGAGCTGTTCGACCAGCAGGAAGTAGAGCAGGCCGAGCAGGCTCGTACGGGCTCGGTGGTCGCGCCGGGTGTCCACGACCTCGACCACCGTGCCGTCGGCGGGCGCGGACACCGGGCTTCCGTACGCCGGGAACTCCTCGGGTCTGTGCAACCTCCACAGCCCCGAGCCGAGCCCCGAGCCCACGCCTGAGCGCCGCCCCGCGGAACTCTCCTCGTCCTCGGCCCTCTCCCCGACTCTCTTGATGTCGATCGCATGGCTCTGTCCGCCCCAGTGCGTGCCGTGGCTCGGCACCTTGTCGGCGGGGCTGTTCGCGGCCTGCCAGCGGCCGGTCACGGGCGGGTCGACGAGCACCGGCTCGCGCGCGATCACGGCGTCGGCCGCCGAACTCCCGCTCCCCGCGGGCCGCTTCGAGGCGAACCGCGCGAAGACCCACTCCCCCAGCAGGGCCATGGTGAGCACGAACGCGCCGGCCAGCAGCCAGCGGCCGTACGTCGAGCGGTGCAGTGCGTCGACCCAGTCGGCCGACAACAGCTCGGCCAGGCCTGTCACGAACATCAGCCCGCAGGCGGGCAGTTGAGCCGTCCGCCAGAGTCCGACAGCGCGCCGGACAGCAGTGCTCCTGGTCATCCGTATCCCCCGGAAGTACTCAGTCGTGGCGCGGTGGTCAGCCGCACCCGACACGAAAAACGCCCCTCAGCGAAGGCTCTTCAGCGAAGCCCCTCAACGTCGAGCCGCCGCGAGGGCCGCGAGGAGCGGGACCACGCGGCCCGGCGGCACCTCGTACCGCCCTCGGCCCGGTGTGTGCAGCCAGCCTGCGGAGCTGAGTTGGCGCAGGTGGTGGTAGATCTGGCCGGTCGTGCCGACCCCTTCGAGTGCGGTCAGTTCGGCGGCGGTTCTGCGGCCGCCGATGATCTCGCGCAGCAGCCGCAGGCGTACGGCGCTGCCCAGGGCGGCGAAGGCTTCCGCCGCGTCGTTCCAGTCCTCCTCGATCAGGCCGTCCGTCGTGTGGTGCTGCTCCCACTCGTACTGCTCGTGCGTGGGCAGGCGGACGGAGCCGGCGAACACCACCAGGCCGTTGCCGTCCGGGCGGGCGGCGGTCTCCTCCTGGATGCGGGCCAGCGCCCACAGCTCCTCGCCCCCGGCCGGAACCCTGCCCGGGGCCGTCTTCCGTGCGTGCTCACCCTCGAGAGCCGCGAGCCGTCGCTCCAGCTCCGTCATCCGCTCCTCAAGTCCCACGGCATGACTCTACGTAATTACGTAATCCTTGACAAGGCCCCGAACCCACCCTGTGGACAACGCACTTCGGCCCCGCCCGGAAGAACCGGACGGGGCCGAAGTCGCGTACGTACGAGAGGGGAGCCTCAGGCCAGCAGGCCCGGCACCGTCTCCTCGTGGGCCGTGCGCAGCTCGCTCAGCGGGATGCTGAACTCGCCCTGCACCTCGACCGCGTCGCCGTCGACGACGCCGATACGGGTGGCCGGCAGGCCGCGCGCCCCGCACATGTCCGTGAACCGGAGCTCCTCGCTGCGCGGCACCGCGACGATCGCGCGGCCCGCGGACTCGGAGAGCAGGAACGTGAACGCGTCCAGGCCGTCGGGCACGACGAGGCGCGCACCGCGACCGCCGCGCAGGCAGGACTCGACGACCGCCTGGACGACACCGCCGTCGGACAGGTCGTGCGCGGCGTCGATCATGCCGTCGCGCGAGCCGGAGATCAGGATCTCGGCGAGCAGCTTCTCCCGCTCCAGGTCGACCTGCGGCGGCAGACCGCCCAGGTGGTCGTGGACCACCTGCGACCAGGCCGAACCGCCGAACTCCTCGCGGGTCTCGCCCAGGAGGTAGAGCAGCTGGCCCTCCTCGGCGAAGGCGATCGGCGTACGACGGGTCACGTCGTCGATGACGCCGAGCACCGCGACGACGGGCGTCGGGTGGATCGCCGTCTCCCCGGTCTGGTTGTAGAGGGAGACGTTGCCGCCGGTCACCGGGGTGCCCAGCTCCAGGCAGCCGTCCGCGAGACCGCGGGTGGCCTCGGCGAACTGCCACATCACCGCCGGGTCCTCGGGCGAGCCGAAGTTCAGGCAGTTCGAGATGGCGAGCGGCTTGGCGCCGGACGCGGCCACGTTCCGGTACGACTCGGCGAGCGCCAGCTGCGCGCCGACGTACGGGTCGAGCTTCGCGTACCGCCCGTTGCCGTCCGTGGACACGGCGACGCCGAGGTTGGTCTCCTCGTCGACCCGCACCATGCCGGAGTCCTCCGGCTGGGCGAGGATCGTGTTGCCCTGCACGAAACGGTCGTACTGGTCGGTGATCCACGCCTTGGAGGCCTGGTTCGGGGAGGCCACCAGCTTGAGGATCTGCTCCCGCAGCTCGTCCGAGTTCGCCGGGCGCGCGAGGGCGTTCGCGTCGTCGGCCTGCAGCTGGTCCTGCCAGGACGGGCGCTCGTACGGCCGGTGGTAGACCGGGCCCTCGTGGGCGACCGTGCGCGGCGGGACGTCGACGATCTGCTCGCCGTGCCAGAAGATCTCCAGGCGCTCGCCCTCGGTCACCTCACCGATGACGGTGGCGATGACGTCCCACTTCTCGCAGATCTCCAGGAAGCGGTCGACCTTGCCGGGCTCGACGACCGCGCACATGCGTTCCTGCGACTCGCTCATGAGGATCTCCTCGGGCGAGAGCGTCGCGTCACGCAGCGGCACGGTGTCCAGCTCGACCCGCATGCCGCCGGAGCCGGCCGATGCCAACTCGCTGGTGGCGCAGGAGAGTCCGGCGCCGCCGAGGTCCTGGATGCCCGCGACGAGGTCCTCGCGGAAGATCTCCAGGGTGCACTCGATGAGCAGCTTCTCCTGGAACGGGTCGCCGACCTGGACGGCCGGACGGCGCGAGGGGCCCGTCGAGTCGAAGGTCTCGGAGGCGAGCACGGAGACGCCGCCGATGCCGTCGCCGCCGGTGCGGGCGCCGTACAGGATGACCTTGTTGCCGGTGCCGGAGGCCTTGGCGAGGTGGATGTCCTCGTGCTTCATGACGCCCACGCACAGCGCGTTGACCAGCGGGTTGCCCTGGTAGCAGGGGTCGAAGACGACCTCGCCGCCGATGTTGGGCAGGCCCAGGCAGTTGCCGTAGCCGCCGATGCCCGCGACGACGCCCGGCAGGACGCGCTTGGTGTCGGGGTGGTCGGCGGCGCCGAAGCGCAGCGGGTCCATGACGGCGACCGGGCGGGCGCCCATCGCGAGGATGTCGCGCACGATGCCGCCGACGCCGGTCGCGGCGCCCTGGTACGGCTCGATGTACGACGGGTGGTTGTGCGACTCCACCTTGAAGGTGACCGCGTAGCCCTGGCCGACGTCGACCACACCGGCGTTCTCGCCGATGCCGACGAGCAGCGCGTCGTTCTCGGGCGCCTTCTCGCCGAACTGCTTGAGGTGCACCTTGCTCGACTTGTACGAGCAGTGCTCCGACCACATCACCGAGTACATGGCGAGCTCGGCGCCGGTGGGACGGCGGCCGAGGATCTCGCGGATGCGCGCGTACTCGTCCTGCTTGAGGCCGAGTTCCTTCCAGGGCTGGTCGACCTCGGGGGTCTCGGCGGCGTGCTTGACCGTGTCGAGCGTCATGCGCTGGCCCCCTTGAGGAGGTTCTTCAGGATCGAGGTGAAGAAGCCGAGCCCGTCGGTGCGGCCGGTGCCGACCAGCGGCTCCACGGCGTGCTCGGGGTGCGGCATCAGACCGACGACGTTGCCCGCCTCGTTGCTGATGCCGGCGATGTCACGGAGCGAGCCGTTCGGGTTCACGTCCAAGTACCGGAAGGCGACGCGGCCCTCGGCCTCGAGCATGTCCAGGGTCCGCTCGTCGGCGACGTACCGGCCGTCGATGTTCTTCAGCGGTACGGAGATCTCCTGGCCGGCCGTGTAGTCGGAGGTCCAGGCGGTCTTCTCGGTCTCGACGCGCAGCTTCTGGTCGCGGCAGACGAAGTGCAGGTGGTTGTTCCGCAGCATCGCGCCGGGCAGCAGGTGCGTTTCCGTCAGCACCTGAAAGCCATTGCAGATGCCCAGAACCGGCATTCCACCCTTGGCCTGCTCGATGATCGTCTCCATCACCGGCGAGAACCGGGAGATCGCCCCGGCCCGCAGATAGTCGCCGTAGGAGAAACCGCCGGGAAGGACCACGGCGTCGACCTGCTTCAGGTCCTTGTCGCGGTGCCACAGCGGCACCGCTTCCGCGCCGGCGACACGGACCGCGCGCTGGGTGTCACGGTCGTCGAGCGTGCCGGGAAAAGTGACGACTCCGATACGAGCAGTCACTTCGACTCCCCGGCAACGGCGGCCTCTTCGACCTTGACGGTGAAGTCCTCGATGACGGTGTTGGCGAGGAAGGTCTCGGCCATCTCGTGGATACGGGCGAGGGCGGCCTCGTCGACCGGCCCCTCGACCTCGAGCTCGAAGCGCTTTCCTTGACGTACGTCCGCGATGCCCTGGAATCCCAGGCGCGGCAGTGCACGCTGCACCGCCTGTCCCTGGGGGTCGAGGATCTCGGGCTTGAGCATGACGTCGACTACGACGCGTGCCACTGGCACTCCCGGTGTGTGGTGCGTGAGAACGGTTCCTTCAGCGTATCCGACGGAAATTTCTACGCGCATAGATTCGTAGAGTCCTACGTGATGGCCGTCACTTTAGGGAGACATCGGACGCCCGCCGGGGAAAATCCAGGGAAAATTCCGTGCAGGCATTGCCGGAACCATTGCACACGGACACGCGGACGTATTCAGTCGGACTTCCCAATGCATTGCCGGGACCTGTACAAAGGAAATGGCAATACTCCGGGACAGTCGGCGCCCTGCCCGTATAAAACACCCGGGGAACAGCCGTAACACAGCCGAACAGTCGGCCATCGCCGCATGTCAGCGGCGAGTCCGCATGAAGGGACCGATATTCGTGGCGCAACGTGTCGTGGTCACTCTCTTCGACGACATCGACGGCGGAGAAGCGGCGGAAACGGTCGCCTTCGGTCTCGACGGCAAGTCGTACGAGATCGACCTCAATCAAGCCAATGCCAAGAAACTGCGCAAGGCCCTCGCCCCCTACCTGCAGGCGGGCCGCAAGCAGTCGCGCACCGGCAGGGCCGCCAAGCCCGGCAAGGAGTTCAAGCACACCGCGGTGACCCCCGACCCGGCCGCCGTCCGCGCCTGGGCGCGCTCGCACAAGATGGACGTGCCGGCCCGCGGCCGCATCCCGAAGAAGGTCTACGAGGCGTTCGAGGCCGCCAACTGACCTCCCGTACAAGGGTGCTGCGGCGAGCTCCCGCGAGGTCGCCGCAGCAGCCGACTTGCACAACACCCCCGCTGGTCGGCTAAAGTCTGGAGCGCGCCGCGGGGCAGGGCCGAGAGGCCGGGCCCCACGGAAGACGCGCGGGTGTAGTTCAGTAGCAGAACACCCCCTTTCCAAGGGGGAGGCGCAGTGTGCAATTCCTGTCACCCGCTCTGCATCGGATTACCGACCACTCCGGTGGATCAGGTACTCTGGTGCTCGCGCCGATCGGTGAGAGCCGGTCGGAGGCAATGCGAACGTAGCTCAGTTGGTAGAGCGCAACCTTGCCAAGGTTGAGGTCGCGAGTTCGAACCTCGTCGTTCGCTCCACATCGAAGGCCCCGGTCCACTGGACCGGGGCCTTCGGCGTATTCCGGCCCGGCCCCTCTGACATTTGTCATACGCGCCGATGACAGCACGCACTGCCGCCGCCCCGGCTCCCGCGAAAAACTGGATCACATGAACACCGATGACCACGTGATCGAAGTCACCGATCTGCGGCGCGTGTACGGGGGCGGTTTCGAGGCCGTACGGGGAGTCTCCTTCGCCGTCGGCCGCGGTGAGCTCTTCGCCCTGCTCGGCACCAACGGCGCGGGCAAGACCTCCACCGTCGAAGTGCTCGAAGGCCTGGCCAAGCCGTCCGGGGGAAGGGTGCGGGTGCTCGGGCACGACCCGCACGCCGAGCGGAGCCTCGTCCGGCCGCGGATCGGGGTGATGCTGCAGGAGGGCGGATTCCCCTCCGAGCTGACCGTCGGCGAGGCGCTGCGGATGTGGGCCGGGTGCACCAGCGGATCCAGGCCCACGGGAGAAGCCCTGGAGCTGGTCGGCCTGGAGCGCCGGGCCCGCGTACGGATCAAGCAGCTGTCCGGCGGGGAGAAGCGGCGGCTCGACCTCGCGCTCGCGCTGCTCGGACGGCCCGAAGTGCTGTTCCTCGACGAGCCGACGACCGGGCTCGACGCCGAAGGACGCGCGGAGACCTGGGAGTTGGTGCGGGCCCTGCGCGCCTCCGGCACCACCGTGCTGCTCACCACGCACTACCTCGAAGAGGCCGAGTCGCTCGCCGACCGGCTCGCGATCATGCACGCCGGTCGGCTCGCGGTGAGCGGGACGCCCGCCGAGGTCACCGCCACGCAGCCCTCGCAGATCTCCTTCCAGCTGCCCGACGGCTACCACCTCGGCGACCTGCCGCCCCTCGGCCCGCTCGGCGTCTCGGCGCACGAGCTGGAGGGGCGGACCGTGAAGCTCCGTACCGACGTGCTCCAACAGGCCGCCACACAGCTGCTGTTGTGGGCGCGGGACGCGGGGGTCGAGCTGCGGGGGCTCGACGTGCGGTCGGCCTCGCTCGAGGAGGCGTTCCTTCGGATCGCGCGGGA
Source organism: Streptomyces sp. Da 82-17 (assembly GCF_046098215.1). Classification (NCBI taxonomy): domain Bacteria; kingdom Bacillati; phylum Actinomycetota; class Actinomycetes; order Kitasatosporales; family Streptomycetaceae; genus Streptomyces; species Streptomyces sp. Da 82-17. The sequence continues at coordinate 349,684 of NZ_JBJURH010000006.1, read as the reverse complement.
CGTCAAGCAGGAGGACGAACGGGACGTACGGGCGAAGGAGAAGGTGGCATGAGCGCCGCGACCACGACGACGACGACCACGGCCGGCGGGCCGGCCACGACCGCCGCGGGACGCCTCGCGGCCCTGGGGCGGGCCGAGTTGACGCTGCTCGGCCGCAGCAAGGGCATGCTCGTCACGGCGGTCGTCGTACCGCTGCTGCTGCCGCTGAGCGTCCAGCAGACCCTCAAGGGCGACATGCTGGAGAAGGCCGGGCTGAGCATGGGCACCGCCATGCTGACCGCCGGGGTCGGCTTCGCGATGCTGTTCGCGGTGTACGCGGCGCTCGTCAACATCTACGTCGCCCGCCGCGAGGAGCTCGTCCTCAAGCGGCTGCGCACCGGCGAGCTGCTCGACCGGGAGATCCTCGCCGGCACCGCGCTGCCCGCCGCGCTCATCGGGCTCGCGCAGTGCGTCGTCGTCGCCGTCGCCTGCACCGCCCTGATCGGCCTGGAGGCGCCCGAGGCGGTCCATCTGGCCGTCCTGGGCGTGCTGTTGGGGATCGTGCTGATGGTCGCGCTCGGCGCGGTCACAGCGGCGTTCAGCCGTACCGCCGAGAGCGCGCAGGTCAGCAGCCTGCCGCTGATGTTCGTGTCGATGATCGGTTCCGGCATGACCGTGCCCATGGAGGTCTTCCCCGACCGGGTCGCCTCCGTACTGGAACTGCTGCCGCTCTCCCCCGCGATCCGCCTCGTCCGCGGCGGCTGGACCGGGGAGCTGTCCGCGTACGAGGCGCTCGGCGCGGTGGCGACGGCGGTGGCCTGGGTGGTGCTCGCGGTGTTTGCTGTACAGCGGTGGTTCCGCTGGGAACCGCGGCACTGAGCGGGGAGTGGGGAACGGTGGTCGTGCGGTTCGGGAAGTGGCGGCAGAGCAGTGCTCTGGAACGGGTCGACCTCTACACACGCGGCACGATCTACCTGCTCGTCTGGGTGGCCGTCCCCGTCATGGTCGCCCTGTCCGTGACCCGGCCGGTACGGCAGCAGGCGCCCGCCGTCCTGATCGCCGCCGTCGTGCTGCTGGCGCTGGCCCAGGGCTGGTGGTCGATCCGGCTGATCCGCGGCGGGTTCCTGCAGTACCTGGGCGTCGAGGACATGCCCCGGCGCCAGGTCGGGGCGGGCGCCGCGCTCACCGCGGCCCTGCTCGTCGGCCTGCTGGCGCTCGGCCGGATCACCGGGATGACCGAGTTCCCGATGCTGACGACGGCCCTCGGCTGCGCCGCCCTGCCGTTCCTCTGCGGGTACGCCCTGCTCGTCCCCGCCCGGACGGCCGTACGCCGGGTCCTCGCGCTCAACCTGGCGGTCTGCGCGGCCGTGTGGCTGCTCAGCGGCAGCGTCGGGCTGACGCTGTCCGCGCTGATCGGGCAGACCTTCGCGGGCTGCTGGATGGCGCTCACGGTGCGCTGCTCGGCCTGGGTCCTCGCCGTGATGTACGAGCTGCGCGAGGCCCGCGACATCGAGACCCGCCTCGCCGTCGCCGAGGAGCGGCTGCGGTTCGGGCGCGATCTGCACGACGTGCTCGGCCGCAACCTCGCCGTGGTCGCCCTGAAGAGCGAGCTCGCCGTCCAGCTGGCCCGGCGCGGCCGGCCCGAGGCGGTGGAGCAGATGATCGAGGTCCAGCGGATCGCCCAGGAGTCCCAGCGCGAGGTCCGCGAGGTCGTACGCGGCTACCGCGAGGTCGGACTCGGGGCCGAACTCGCCGGTGCGCAGGGCGTGTTGAAGGCCGCGGGGATCGACTGCCGGGTGCTCGGCGCGGAAGCGGCGGACGCCCTGCCGCCGGCCGTGCACGCGGCGCTCGGCTGGGTCGTCCGGGAGGCGGCCACGAACGTGCTGCGGCACGGGGACGCGGAGCGCTGCACGATCGCCCTGCGCGTCCAGGACGGATCCGGCCCTGCCGCCGTCCTGACGGTCGAGAACGACGGCGTACGGCAGCCGCTGCCCGCCGCGTCCGGCACGCGCGGCTCGGGGCTCGTCGGCCTGCGCGAGCGGCTCTCCGGGGTGGACGGCGTCCTGGAGGCGGGCCCCACCGGCGACGGCCACTTCCGCCTCACGGCCGAGGTCCCGCTGCCGACCCGCAGCACCGAGGCGGAGCCCGTACGAAAGGACCCCGGGCGAGGGAACTCCGTACGGGAGAACAAGGCGCCGGAGGCCGGTGAGCCGGTCGGCACGGCACGAACGGCACGAAAGGACACCCGGTGACGGCCGTACGCGTACTCCTCGCCGACGACGAGCATCTGATCCGGGGAGCGCTCGCCGCGCTGCTCGCGCTCGAGGACGACCTGAGCGTGGTCGCCGAGGCGGCCTCGGGTCCGGAGGCGCTCGCGATGGCGCGGGCGCACCGGCCGGACGTCGCGGTCCTCGATCTGCAGATGCCGGGCGCCGACGGTGTGAGTGTGGCCACATCCCTGCGGTCCGAACTCCCCGACTGCCGCACCATGATCGTGACCAGCCACGGCCGCCCCGGGCACCTGAAACGGGCCCTCGCAGCGGGGGTGCGGGGCTTCGTCCCGAAGACCGTCAGCGCCCAGCGGCTCGCCGAGATCATCCGCACCGTGCACGCCGGAAACCGTTACGTGGACCCGGAGTTGGCAGCCGACGCCATCGCTTCGGGGGACTCCCCGCTGACCGCGCGCGAGGCCGAGGTGCTGGAGTTCGCGGCCGACGGAGCACCCGTCGCGGAGATCGCCGAACGGGCCGCGCTGTCGCAGGGAACGGTCCGCAACTACCTCTCGTCGGCCGTCTCGAAGCTCTCCGCCGAGAACCGTCATGCGGCAGTGCGCATCGCACGCGAGCGAGGTTGGCTATAGTGGAGGTGCACCGACGGAAGCGGTGCACGCCTTGCGGACGTAGCTCAGTTGGTAGAGCGCAACCTTGCCAAGGTTGAGGTCGCCAGTTCGAACCTGGTCGTCCGCTCTTGATCGAAGCCCCCGGTGCCATCGGCGCCGGGGGCTTCGTCGTTCACCGTGTCACCAGCGGGTCCCGGTGAGCTTCTCGTACGCCTCGATGTACTTGGCGCGGGTCTGCTCCACGACCTCGGCGGGCAGCGCGGGCGGCGGCTGCTCGCTCTTGCGGTCCCAGCCGGAGGCCGGCGAGGTCAGCCAGTCCCGCACGAACTGCTTGTCGTACGAGGGCTGCGCGCGGCCCGGCTCCCAGGTGGCGGCCGGCCAGAAGCGCGAGGAGTCCGGGGTGAGGACCTCGTCGGCGATCACCAGCTCCGCTCCGTCGAAGCCGAACTCGAACTTGGTGTCCGCGAGCAGGATGCCGCGTTCGCGGGCGATGTCACGGGCCCGGCTGTAGACGGCGAGGGTGGTCTGGCGGAGCTGGGCGGCGGTCTCGGCGCCGACCTGGCGGACCACTTCCTCGTAGGAGACGTTCTCGTCGTGCTCGCCGACCTCGGCCTTCGTGGCGGGCGTGAAGATCGGCGCGGGCAGCTCCGAACCGTCGACGAGGCCCTCGGGCAGCGCGAGACCGCAGACGGTGCGGGACTGCTCGTACTCGACGAGGCCCGAGCCGGTCAGATAGCCGCGCGCCACGCACTCCACCGGGACCATCTGCAGCGACTTGCAGATCAGGGTGCGGCCCTGCCAGTCGGCCGGGGCGCCCTCGGGCAGCTCGGTGGAGAGCACGTGGTTGGGGACGAGGTCGGCGAGCTGGTCGAACCACCAGAGCGACAGCTGCGTGAGGACCCGCCCCTTGTCGGGGATCTCGCTGGGCAGCACCCAGTCGTACGCGGACATGCGGTCGCTGGCGACCATCACGAGGTCGCCCGCCTCGTTCTGGTACAGCTCGCGCACCTTGCCGGTGTGCAGATGCACCAGACCCGGAACCTCGATCGGCTCGGGCTTTTCAACGAATCCGGACACGGTTCCTCCCCGTGGTTTTGGCCAATGCCTGCATTCTCCCGTATGCGAGGAGCTGCTTTCGGCCAGGGGGCCCGGGGCGGGAGCGGGTGGTGGCAGGTGTCAGTCGCGTTTGCAGATGCGGTCGAGGAGGTTGGCCGTGGCGCGCTGGATGCGCGGGTCGACGTGGCCGGGGCGGTCCAGGGCCGGGGACCAGGCGAAGGTGCCGGAGGCGAAGACCAGGGCGCCGGAGGGGGCGCGGTAGAGCGAGGTCTCCTGGTGGCGGCGGGCGCCGCCCGCGTCCTGGTACGGGGAGTGGGCGAGGAGGATGCGGCCGCGGTGCTCGGGGAGCGCGGTCCGCGGGAAGTACCGGTCGGCCTCTCCCGCGACCAGGCCCTCCAGCTCGTCCCCCTCGTACGCCCCCGTCGCCTCCCACAGCCAGTGCTCGGCGTTGCGGACGACCAGCGGGGCGGGCTCCGGCACGCGGCCCGCGTACTGGATGCCGAGGAGCTGCTGCTCGGGCCGGTCCTGCTCGCGCCACAGGGCGGCTTTTCCGGGGCCTCGGCGTTTGCGGCAGGTCAGCAGGCGGTCGGGCACGCCGGACGGGGCGGGGCTCAACTCCACTTGCCAGTACATGGTGTTGGCGGAGAGGAAGACCAGGGACGTGCCGCCGGCTCTGGCCTGCTCGGCGGTGCGGCGCATGGGCGCCGACCAGTACTCGTCGTGGCCGGGGAAGACCAGGCCTCGGTACCGCGCGGGGTCGACGCGGCCGGCGTGCAGATCGCGGGCGTCGGCGTACGCCAGGTCGTATCCGTACCGCTCGGCCCAGCGGATGAAGTCGTAGGCGTGGCCCACATGCAGGGGGAGGCCCGCGCCCGCGTACGGCCGGTCGAAGGAGACGGTGACGGCGGCCTCGCTCTCGCCGAGGAGGCGGCCCTCGTCGTCCCAGGCGTGGTAGAGGCTGGCGCCGGTGCGGCCGTCCTCCGGGTACAGGTTGTAGGCCTGCCAGGTGATGTCGGGGAGCAGCAGGAGGAGGTCCGCCGGGCGGTCGTCGCGGACGGTGAACGGGATGTGCGAGCGGTAGCCGTCGGCGGTGGTGAGGACCGCCACGTACGCCCCGACGTTCCAGTAACTCGGGATCTGCAGGCGCCAGGAGAGCCACCAGTGGTGACACGAGACCGTGCGGTCCGCGGCCAGCGGGGGTGGCTGGACGATGCCGGAGAGGCGCGGGCTGGTGGTGATCTTCGCGGCGCCGTCGCCCGCGTAGTGCCCGATGCGGTAGACGTCCACGCCGAACTCCTGCGGCGGGTCGACGGTGACGTGGAAGTCGATCGCCTCGCCCGGGGCCACCGCTCCCGTCGACGTGAAGCCCTTGATCTGGCGGTGCACGTCGTCGGCGGTGCGCGGGCCCGCGGGGGCCGTCGATGTGCCGCGCGGGTGCGGGAGTTCGGCCGCTGCGGTCCGGGGCTGCGCGGAGCGGGGCTGCGCGGGCCGGGGCTCGGTGGCGGCGGGCTGGGCCAGGTCCACGTACCAGGGGACGACCTTGCCCGTGTCGTCGAAGTAGTGCTCGCTGCCGCGCAGCCACGGGAGCGGGCCCTGGCCGAAGGGGTCGGTCACGCCGTGCGCGAGCGCGCCGGACTCCCAGCGCCGGATCGGCTGCTTCGGGCTTCGGGTACGCGACGCCCGCCGGTGCGCCGCCCGCTCCGTCCCCATGCCGCCCTCCCTCGATCCAGGTGGCCCCTCTGTCGGCGTGCACAGCACATCACATAACGCATGCACACCGTCACCCTTCGTCGTGAAATTCAGGGTTTCTCAGGGGTGTTGGGAGGGTTTCCCCGATGTACGTCAGGGGCGCGGCTTGTCGCTGTGGGGGCGCGCGCGTGGGGTGTGCGCCTGCCTGGGGTGCGCGCCTGGGGGCTGGGGCGGGCTGAGGGACTTGGGTACTCGGGGCGTGCCTGGGCCTGGCCTCGGATGTGCGACGCGGGGCGTGCCTGGGCCTGGCCTCGGATGTGCGACGCGGGGTGTGCCTGGGTCTGGCCTCGGGTGTGCGACTCGGGGGGGCGCCCCGGGGTGTGCGCGTCGGGCTCAGACGAGGCGTACGGGCTTCTCCGGGCGTACGCCGAGGTCCTTCAGCCAGCCGCGCAGGGGCTCGGGGTCGCCGTCCTCCACGAGGCTCTGCACGTGCGGGGCGAGGTCGACGGCGCGCTCGCCGGAGACGAGGAGGGTGGGCCCGTCCAGCCAGTCCAGGCCGGGGGCCGCGCCTGCGGTGTCGACCGCGGCGCAGCAGATCATCGCCAGCACGTGGTCGGTGAGCAACTCCCGCCCGGAGCGCGGCGGTTGCAGCGGGAAGAGCGGCAACTGGCCGTCGTCCCACAGCGCTTCGTCCGGCCCGCCCGCGGCCGAGGCGGCGGGCGCGGCAGGCGCCGGGGCGGCGGCCTCCTCCCGGGCCAGCTCCGCGGTGAGCCGCGCGGCGAGGGCGGCGGCCTCGGGGGATTCCTGGGACTCGTCGGGGTCGTCGAGGGGGCCGGGGAGCGCGGGGTCGGGGAGGTCGGCGTCGGGGAGGGCGGCGTCGGGGGCCGCGGGCGTTTCTGTGGCCGGGTCGGTCGCTGTCGACGTCTCCGTCCTCGTCGCGGCGGGCGCCGTCTTCGTACGCGTGCCGCCCGCTGACGCGTACGCCTCGGGGCCGGCGGGCGTGGCGGGGGACGGACCGGACGACGGAGCCGGGGCCGGGCCTGGCGGCGGGGGCGGGCCGGGCGGAGAGGCCGGGCCGCTCGGTCTCGCCGACAGGTGGTCCAGGACGCGGGCGAGCGTGGGCGCCTCCGGCTCGTCCTGCGCCGTGCCCTCGCTGCGTACGCCCAGGTCGTTCAGTACGCGGTGGAGGCGGGCGGCGTCCGCGCGCCACTTCCGGTCGACGACCTCCTCCGGGTACTCCTGCCAGCCGACCGGCGCCCAGTCCGGGCCGCGCTCGGCGGGGCCGCCGTGGAAGAGGCGGGCGGCGAGCAGCGACGTCGCCTCGTCGACCACGCCGGGCTCTTCGAGCAGGTCGCACGCGGGGCGCTCGCCGAGCCGGGAGGCGAAGCCCTCCGCGAGCCGGTCGCGCCGGGACAGCTCGGTCAGGGCGGCGACCACTCCGGCGTCCAGGCGGTCGGGCCAGCGGCCCATGCGCCAGGCGGGCAGCGCGACCCTCGTGAGCAGGCGGTCCCAGCCCGCGTACGCCAGGCCGACCTGTTCCTGGGCGACGATCCGCAGGCCGTAGTCCACGTTCTGGGCGCGCTCGGCGGCGGCGGCCGCGACGCCGCGCTCCATCTCCGCCGCGTGCCCGCGGCAGGCCTGCAGCATCAGCCGGGACACCCAGCCGACACCGGCCAGGACGACGCGCGGCAGCGAGCCCCGGCCCGGCTTCGAGGCCTCGGCGACCGCCGCGTCCAGGCCGCGCACGAAGCGCCGGGCCGCGGCTATGTCGGGGTGGGCGGAGGGGCCCGTACCGGCGACGACCGGGGCGAGGACCGCGCGCAGCTCGCCGACGCGCATCCACCACAGGAAGGGCGAGCCGATGACCAGCACGGGCGCGGGGACCGCGGCCTCGCCCGCGGAAGCGGTAGCCGACGGGGTGCGCTCGGCGGCTCTGCGGGGCGGGCCGTGCGCCGGGTGCGTACGGTCCTCCAGCCAGCTGTCGCAGTCCGGGGTGAGGGCTATGGCCGAGGGCGCGGGGACGTCGAGCCGGTCCGCGAGGTCGCGCACCAGGCGGTACAGATCAGGGGCGGACTCCTCGGCGATCGGGACCGTGGGGCTGAGGGCGGGGCGCGCGCGGGCGACGACCAGCGCGACGCCCGCCGCGGCGAGCAGCACGAGCAGCGCGGCGCCGCTCACGATCCACCGCACGACGTCCCAACTGCCGCCGCCGATACGGCCGGTGAGCCCGCCGGCCACCAGGATCACCGCGAGCGCCGCGGGCAGCAGGGCGACCGCGATCGCCCGGCTGCGCACCCGCAGCACGGCCAGCGCTCGGAAGCGCGCGGCCTGCGCGCCCCTCTCGCCTTCCACACCGGTTCCGGACACGGCCGGACGTCACCCCCTCTGCCCTGCGACGGCTTTGCTCACTCCCCCACTGTGGCACCCACCACTGACATCGCAATGCCGGTGGGCCAAGTGCCGGAATGCTTGCGCCGCACCCTAGTTGGGGCTTCGGAGCCCGTCAGCCGGATGGGCCACCGCTCACTCGATGGAATGGCTTTGGCTAAAGGTGGATGACGATCACGCCCCCGATCAGGCGTCAGATCTCGCCACTCCGGTTCAGGGCGGGTGAGGGCGCCGGGACGGCCGCCGAAGGCAGGCTGCGCGGGTCCGTGGCGTTCACGGGCCCGAACGCAGACTGCGCGAGGTCCGTGGCGTTCACGGGCCCCGCGCAGTGCGGTGTTCTGCAGGGAGAGGGCGGTCAGCCGGCGGTCGGTGTTCCGGCGGCTCCTGCGGCCGCCTTGGCCGCGATGTCCGTGCGGTGCTGCCCGCCGTCGAGACGAATCCGGCCGACGGCGGCGTACGCGCGCTCCCGCGCCTCGTTCAGGTCGGCGCCGGTCGCGGTGACGGACAGCACACGGCCGCCGGCGCTGACGACCGCGTCGCCGTCACGCTTGGTCCCGGCGTGCAGGACGTACGCGTGCGGGGCGTCCTGCTCGGCCACCTCGTCGAGGCCGCCGATGGGGTCGCCGGTGCGGGGCGTTCCCGGGTAGTTGTGCGAGGCGACGACCACGGTGACGGCGGCGTCCTCGCTCCAGTTCAGCGGCGGCTCGTCGGCGAGGGTGCCCTGCGCGGCGTGCAGCAGGACGCCGGCGAGCGGGGTCTTGAGGCGGGCCAGGACGACCTGCGTCTCGGGGTCGCCGAAGCGGGCGTTGAACTCGATCACCCGCACACCGCGCGAGGTGATGGCGAGGCCCGCGTACAGCAGTCCGGAGAACGGCGTTCCACGGCGCCGCAGCTCGTCGACCGTGGGCTGGAGGACCGTCTCCAGGACCTCGTCGACCAGCTTCGGGTCGGCCCACGGCAGCGGCGAATAGGCACCCATGCCGCCGGTGTTGGGGCCTTCGTCGCCGTCGAGGGCGCGCTTGAAGTCCTGCGCGGGCGTGAGCGGCAGGACCGTCACACCGTCGGTGATCGCGAAGAGGGAGACCTCGGGGCCGTCCAGGAACTCCTCGATCACGACGCGCTCGCAGGCGTTCGCGTGCGCCCGCGCGGCCTCCAGGTCGTCGGTGACGACGACGCCCTTGCCGGCCGCGAGACCGTCGTCCTTCACCACGTACGGGGCGCCGAACGCGTCGAGCGCCTCGTCGACCTCGGCCGGGGTGGTGCAGACGTACGAGCGGGCCGTGGGCACACCGGCGGCGGCCATGACGTCCTTCGCGAATGCCTTGGAGCCTTCGAGCTGCGCGGCCTCGGCGGACGGGCCGAAGACGGGGATGCCCGCCGCGCGCACGGCGTCGGCGACGCCGGCGACGAGGGGCGCCTCCGGGCCGACCACGACCAGGCCGGCGCCGAGCTCGGTGGCGAGCGCGGCCACGGCGGCGCCGTCGAGGGCATCGACCGCGTGCAGCTCCGCGACCTCCGCGATGCCGGCGTTGCCGGGCGCGCAGTGCAGGGCGGTGACCGCCGGGTCGAGGGACAGTGAGCGGCACAGGGCGTGTTCGCGGGCGCCGCTGCCGATGACGAGGACCTTCACACGTGCAGCCTAGCCGGAACGTCCCGGTGCTTTTGTACGGGGCGACGGGCGTGAGACGCGCCGCCTTTCGTAGGTTCCTCTACGTGGCGGGCGGTCCCGGGGCTGCCGTGCGCACGGTCGGCGGCGGGCGCGGAGGTGGTCCGGCCCGGCCGCGTCGGCTACTCGTTCGTGAACTCCTCGACCACGGTCGCGCCCAACTCCCGCACGATCAGGTCGTGTCCGGACAGCGCTGTGTCGTCCAGGTCCGGGTCGTCGTCCGCCGGGACGTCGTCCTCGATGGAGTACGGCGGGGGTTCCGGGGCGGACGGCTCCGGTCGCGGGGCCGGGGCGGACGGCGCCGGCGCCGAGGACTGCTGCGGCGCCGGGCGCTGCGGTGCCGCGGACTGCGACTGCTGCTGCTGGGCCGGGGCCTGCGGCTGGGGCGCGGGCTGGCGCGGGGCCGGGGCCGCGCCGCCGCCGAAGTTGGCCGCTGCGGGCGGCGGGGCTGCGCCACCCGACGGGTCGACGATCGCCTCGATCTTCCAGTGCGCGTTGAACTGCTCGGCGAGGGCCTGGCGGAGCACGTCCTCGCTGCCGCTGCTCATGAAGTTGTCCCGCGCACCGGCGTTGATGAAGCCGAGCTGCAGGGTCTGACCGTCGAAACCGGCCACCGAGGCGTTCTGGCTGAGCAGGATCCAGGTGAAGCGGCGGCGGTTCTTGACCGCCTCCAGGATGTTCGGCCAGAGGCTGCGGGCGTCGATCCCCCCGGCCGGCGGCCCGGACGGAACCGCTCCGGCGGGCGGGCTCTGCGGAGGCTGCGGCGCTTGCGGTGCCTGCGGGGCGGCGGGCGCGGGGGCAGGGCTCGGCGGGTTCGGGCGACCGCCTCCCGCGGGCGCGGCGGTCGGCCAGGCCCCCGGCCGCGAGCCACCGGAAGCCGCACCGCCTGCGGGGGCACCGCCTGCGGGCGCACCCCCCTGACCGGCGCCGGAAACGGTCGGCCAAGCACCAGGCGCCGGGGCACCCCCCGGACCGCCCGACTGCGCAGGCTGAGCAGACGGCTGTACGGGCGCCGGGGCGGGCTCGGCGGGAGCAGGAGCGGGCGCGGAAGCAGGAGCCGACGCGGGCGTCGACGGGGGCGCGGACGCAGCGGCGGGGCTCGGGGCGGCCGGAGCCGGACCCGCCGCTTCCGGCGCTGCGGCAGCCGGAGCGGGCGCCCCAGCCCCGGCCCCAGCGCCCGCCGCGGGAGCCGAACCCGGAGCAGCCCCCGGAGCAGCCCCTCGCACCGCAGCCCGAGCAGCGGCCGGGCCGCCGCCGGGCGGCACGGGAGGACCGGCGGGCGGCATGGGCGCGTGCGCCTCCGGCCCCGGCGCGTACCCCATGGCGGGGGCCTGGCCGCCCCCGGCGTTGAAGTTGCCGCCGCGCTCCAGGCGGTCGAGGCGGGCGAGGACGGCGCGCTCGTCGTCGTAGGCGGCGGGCAGCAGCACGCGCGCGCAGATCAGTTCCAGCTGGAGTCGCGGCGAGGTGGCGCCGCGCATCTCGGTGAGGCCTTGGTTGACGAGGTCGGCGGCGCGGCTCAGTTCGGCGGCGCCGAAGACTCCGGCCTGTGCCTGCATCCGCTCCACGACGTCGGCGGGGGCGTCGATCAGACCCTTCTCCGCGGCGTCCGGCACGGCGGCGAGGATCACGAGGTCGCGCAGCCGCTCGAGCAGGTCGGCGACGAAGCGGCGCGGGTCGTTGCCGCCCTCGATGACGCGGTCCACCACCTCGAAGGCGGCGGCGCCGTCACCGGCCGCGAAGGCGTCCACCACGGAGTCGAGCAGCGAGCCCTCGGTGTAGCCGAGCAGGGCCGTCGCCATGGCGTATGTCACACCGTCGGCGCCCGCGCCCGCGAGGAGCTGGTCCATGACGGACATGGAGTCACGCACGGAGCCAGCGCCGGCCCGCACCACCAGAGGCAGCACCCCGTCCTCCACGGGGATGTCCTCCTTGCCGCAGACCTCGCCGAGGTAGTCCCTGAGGGTGCCCGGGGGGACCAGGCGGAAGGGGTAGTGGTGCGTACGCGAGCGGATCGTGCCGATGACCTTCTCGGGCTCCGTCGTCGCGAAGATGAACTTGAGGTGCTCCGGCGGCTCCTCGACCACCTTCAGGAGGGCGTTGAAGCCCGCCGAGGTGACCATGTGGGCCTCGTCGATGATGTAGATCTTGTACCGACTGTTGGCCGGGCCGAAGAATGCCTTCTCGCGCAGGTCACGGGCGTCGTCCACGCCACCGTGCGAAGCCGCGTCGATCTCGATGACGTCGATGGAGCCCGGTCCGTTGCGCGCGAGGTCGCGGCAGGACTGGCACTCCCCGCAGGGCGTCGGAGTGGGACCTTGCTCACAGTTGAGGCAGCGCGCCAGGATGCGCGCGCTGGTCGTCTTGCCGCAGCCGCGCGGGCCACTGAACAGGTACGCGTGATTGACCCGGTTGTTCCGCAGCGCCTGCTGCAGCGGGTCGGTCACATGTTCCTGCCCGATGACCTCGGCGAACGACTCCGGGCGATAACGGCGGTACAGCGCAAGGGACGACACGCATACGAGGTTATCGGTGCCCACTGACAACCGGTCCCGCCCACGGACACCGCCGATCTGCCCGGGACGGCGACGGCCCTGCCCGACAGGGCGGCGGTCCTGTCCGGGAACGCAAACGCCCCCCACGCACCCGCCAGAGCCGACCTACCCTTGCTGCCTTCCGGCCCTGGGGGAGTTCAGTCAGATAGCGCCACGTGAGGGGCTGCGCCAAGAGTACATGCTCCGGGCCGGGGGGAACGAGTTCGCGAGCACTCCTCAACGTCTTGTATTGTTTGCGGCGGAGGATTCGCCTAGAGGCCTAGGGCGCACGCTTGGAAAGCGTGTTGGGGGCAACCCCTCACGAGTTCGAATCTCGTATCCTCCGCCAGTGCCTCACCGGGCACGAAGTCGAAGGGCCCCACCGTTCGCGGTGGGGCCCTTCGACGTTGTGCGGCTCTGCGTGCGGCTCTACCGCGTACGAACCTGTGCCGCGCGCAGTGATCCCGGAGTGCGGCCCAGCATCGTTCGGGACGTGCGGGTCAGGTGGGGCTGGTCGGCGAAACCGGCCGCCGCCGCGGCGTCCGCGGCGGAGTTGTGCGGCAGTGCCGCGACCGCCTCGCGCAGTCGCGCCCAGCGGCGCAGCAGGACGAGCGGAACGCCCGCCGCCGCCCGCACCAGGGCGCGCAGCCGGGGCTCGGACAGCCCCACGTCGGCGGCGATCTCCCGCAGCGGCGCATCGGCGACGTGCCGTACGGCGTGCAGCACGCGCGCGTCCAGGGCGATTTCGGAGCCGGCGAGGGTGCGCAGCTGTGCGTGAAGTTCGGCGTCCGCCGCGGCGAGGTCGGGCGGCCCGGCGTCCGCGGTGACCGGACCGAGCGCGGCGAGCAGACGTCGTACGGCGTGGGGGTCGAGGCGGACGAGGCCGAGGGACGGGTCGAGGCGCCAGGGGTCGATGAACAGGGCCGCGTAGCCGGATGTGGTGGCGCAGGTGTGGGCCAGCTGCGGGGGCACGAGCAGGCCCGGCGCGGTGAGGGGCGGGCGGGCGTCGCGGCCGAGGACGGCTTCGCCGGAGGTGGGCAGGACCAGCTTCCAGGCGGGGTGCCGGTGGCGAGTGACGGCGAAGGGCTCGGACTCGGCGAAGAGCGTCGCCTCGGGGCCGGTCGCGAACATCCGGAGGCGATCGTTCTGTTCAAGCGTCCAGGCGCGGGATGAGTCGAGCATCGCGGCATGGACTCTATGGCGGCTGTCGCGCTCGCGCTCTTCCTTGTAGTGACGGGTTTCACGCACTTCGTGTTTCCGCGCTACTTCCGGTCGCTGGTGCCGGAGTGGCTCGGGCGGAGCGCCGGCGTGCTCGTGGGGGTTTCCGGGGTGGTGGAGGTGTTCGTGGGGGCGCTCGTGCTGCTGCCCGCGAGCCGGGTGTCCGGGGCGTGGGCGGCAGCGGGACTCTTCGCCGCGTATCTCGTACCGCATCTCGACGCGCTGCGGCCCGTGCACCGCGGGCGGCCGGGTCTGCTGTGGCGGCCTGCGGGGCTGGCGGGGCGGCTCCTGGTGAACGCCGGATACGTGGGCTGGGCGGTGGCAGTGGCGCTCGCGGCGTGACGGGTCCGTTGTCCGTCCAGGCTCCGTTGCCGTCCAGGTGCGTTGCCGTCGAAGGGCCGTTGCCGTCCGGGTGCGTTGCCGTCGAGAGGCCGTCGTCGTCGAAAGGCCGTTGTCAGTGGGCGCGACTAGCCTGAATCGGGACAGCTGGATTGCTTGGTTTCATCCCGATCCGGGAGGTTTTCATGGCTTCGCGTCTCAACCCGTACCTCAGCTTCGACGGCGACGCCCGGCAGGCTCTGGAGTTCTACAAAGAGGTCTTCGGCGGCACGCTCTCGCTGAACACCTTCGGCGAGCTGGGCGGCCAGTCCGGCGGCGCCGACGCCGACAAGATCATGCACGGCATGCTGGAGACGACCAGCGGCTTCACGCTGATGGGCGCGGACACCCCGCCCGGCATGGAGTTCAAGGCGGGCAGCAACTTCGCGGTGAGCGTCAGCGGCGACGACGACGCCGAGCTGCGCGGCTACTGGGAGAAGCTCTCCGCCGACGGAAACGTGTCCGTGCCCCTGGAGAAGCAGATGTGGGGCGACGTCTTCGGCATGTGCACGGACAAGTTCGGCGTCCCGTGGATGGTCGACATCGGCGAACCGCAGAGCTGAGCCGCCGACGCCGCGCGTGCTCAGGACGTGAGCGTCTCGCGGGCCAGAGCGACCAGGTCGGGGATCGCCGGATGGCCGCCCCGTTCCCGCCAGGCGAGCAGGACCGGCACATCCGGTGCGTCGACGAGGGGGCGGTAGGCGACCGCGGGGTGCGCGTTCATACGGGGAGTGGACTCGGGCGTGACGCCGATGGCGCGGCCCGCGGCGATCGCGGCGTGCCAGTCGTCGGTGTTGGTCACCGACACCACGGACGTGGGCCGTCGGGTGGCCGGCCACAGGTCGAGGTTGGTGATGCCGGAGACGGTGTTGATCGCGACGGGCTGGTCGGCGAGGTCCGCGAGGGTCAGCTCGGCGCGCTGCGCGAGCTCACTGTCGGCGGCCATGACGGCCACGCGGCGCTCGGTGAGCAGCGTCGTGGCGACGAAGCCGGGCACGTCGAGCGGAGCCCGCAGGAGCGCCGCGTCCGCCCTGCCCTGGGTCAGCCCGGCCGTGCGGTCGTCGATGCGCAGCAGCTCGAGCGGGGTTTCCGGGTGCCGGCGGTCCCAGCGGCGGAGCAGTTCCGAGGTGTGCTCGCCGAGTGCGGGGCCGGTGTGGCCGAGGCGCAGCGGCCAGGCGGACAGGGCGCCGGGTTCGAGCGCGGCGTCCACGGCGGCGACGGCCGCGGCCGCACGGTCGCGGAACACCCGGCCTTCCGGGGTGAGTTCGAGGTGATGCGTCGAACGGTCGACGAGCCGGGCGCCGAAGTGGTCCTCCAGGGCGCGCAGGGTGCGGGACAGCGCGGGCTGACTCATGTGCAGCCGGGCCGCGGCGCGGGTGATCGTGCCCGCTTCGGCGATCGCGAGGAAGCAGCGCAGATGCCGCAGCTCCACAGCCATGGTCCGCCCGCCTTCCTCACCGCTGTACGGCTACTTCCTCACCGCTGTACGGCTGCCCGTACGGACGTCCCCGTGCGGCCATCCGTGCGGCCATCTGGTCATGCGTCGTGAGCATAACCACGGGTCGTTGTGCATTTCACGTGGGACGGAGGGCTCCGTAGCGTGGAGGGCATGACGACGACCGCCGCCTCCCGCTCCGCTTCCGCGTCCGCGCGCACGCCCGCCGAGGTGGGCGCGGGGACCGGGCCGACGGGCGGGCGGGGCCGGCTCGTCGGCGTGGGACTGGTCGTGGCGGGGGCGCTGTCGACGCAGTTCGGCTCGGCGGTCGCGGCGCTGCTGTTCCCGCGGGCCGGTGCGCTCGGCATCGTGACGCTGCGGCTCGTGCTGTCGGCGGTGCTGCTGCTCGCCGTGTGCCGACCGAGGCTGCGCGGGCACGCGCGGGCGGACTGGGCCGTGGTGTGCGGGTTCGGGCTCGCGCTGGGCGGGATGAACACGCTGTTCTACCAGGCCATCGAGCGGATCCCGCTGGGCCCGGCCGTGACGTTGGAGGTGCTGGGCCCGCTCGCGCTGTCCGTGATCGCCTCGCGGCGGCTCGCCAGCCTGCTGTGGGCGGCGCTCGCGCTGGTCGGTGTGTTCCTCCTCGGTGAGGGCGGATTCGGTCAACTCAACGTCGCGGGCGTCTCGTTCGCGCTCGGCGCCGGGGCGATGTGGGCCGCGTACATCCTGATGAGCGCGCGGGCCGGGGCGCGGTTCCCGCGGGCGGACGGGCTCGCGCTCGCGATGGGCGTGGCGGCCGTGGTCAGCCTGCCGATCGGGGTGGCGAGCGCGGGCTCGGCGCTGTTCGTGCCGTCGACGCTCGCGCTGGGTCTCGCGCTCGCCGCGATGTCGTCCGGACTGCCGTACTCCCTCGAGCTGTTCGCGCTGCGGCGGCTGCCCGCGTCGACCTTCGCCGTCCTGATGAGCCTCGCCCCCGCGGTCGCCGCGCTGGCCGGACTCCTCGTACTCGACCAGGAGTTGGCGGCCCTGCAGTGGCTGGCCATCGCGCTCGTGATCGCGGCGAGCATCGGGGCCGTGCGTACGGGATCGGGGCGGCGTCCGCGCGCCGCACGACTCGGCCGTACGAGACGGCTCACGAGGCGTGCGACGCGTACGGCACGCACGGAACGTACGAAGCGCGGCGTGGTGGCGTCCGGTGGGGACCAGGAGTCCGGGCGGGAGTAGCCGGGGTTACGCGGCCACCTTCTCCGTGAGGCGTGCGAGGCGCTCCCCCTGGTGGCGGGCCGCGTCCAGGGCGGCGTCCGTGACCGGGCCCGCGGATCCGGCGTGCACCGTGCCGTAGGGGTTGCCGCCGGCCGCGTACACCTTCTCGTCCGTGAAGCCGGGCGAGACGATCAGCGAACCCCAGTGGTGCGCGGTGTTGTAGAGCGCCAGGAGCGTGGACTCGTTGCCGCCGTGCAGGTTGTGCGCGCTGCTGAAGCCCGTGAACGGCTTGTCCTGGAAGACGCCCTGGGCCCACAGGCCGCCGGTCGAGTCGATGAACTGCTTGAGCTGCGACGCGATGTTGCCGTAGCGGGTGGGCGAGCCCAGGGCGTAACCGTTCGCCCAGGTCAGGTCGTCGAGCGTGGCGACCTCGACCTGGTCCTTCGTCGCGTCGACGTGCTCGCGCCAGGCCGGGTTGGCGTCGATGGCGGCGTCCGGGGCGAGCTCGCCGACGCGGCGCAGGCGGACTTCGGCGCCCGCCTTCTCCGCGCCCTCGGCCAGCGCCTGGGCGAGGGCGTGCACGGTGCCGGTGGCGGAGTAGTAGATGACGGCGATCTTGGCGCTCATGGCGGACCCATCCTTTTCGCGTACGTCTGCACGTCTGCACGACACCGGGGGCGAAGCGGATTGCTATCCGTTTCCGGTGCCACGACCCAGTGAAGCGGATCGTTATCCGGTTCGCAAGGGGTCCGGGGAAGCTAAACGGATAACTTTCCGCACCGCCGCGGCCCGCGTACGCTCAGGACATGAGCGCCACCCGCGACCAGCCCACCCCCGACGAACCGGCCACGGACCGACCCGCCCCCGACCGGCCGCGCCTCCAGCTCCCCCTCGTCGACCAGCCGCCGCCGGAGCGCGCCGACGCCGCCCGGAACCGGCGGAAGATCCTGGACGCGGCGGCCGGGCTCGTCGCGGAGCGGGGCGCGGACGCGGTCACGATGAACGCCGTCGCGCATGCGAGCGGGATCGGCGTCGGCACGGTCTACCGGCGGTTCGGCAGCGTCGCGCAGCTGCTCATCGCCCTGCTCAACGACCGCGAGATGCAGCTCCAGGAGGCCTTCATCAGCGGGCCGCCCCCGCTGGGCCCGGACGCGCCGCCCGCCGAGCGGCTGCGCGCCTTCCTGCACGCACTCGCCGACCACGTCGACGAACAGCACGCCGTGAGCCTCGCAGCGGAAGCCGCCGATCCGGGGGCCCGGTTCCGCGAGGGGCCGTACGCGACGGTGCACACGCACGTGGCGATGCTCGTCGGACAGGTGCGGCCGGAGGCGGACGCGGCCGTGCTCGCGCACCTGCTGCTCGCCCCGATGGCGCCGAGCCTGCTGCACCACCTGCGCGCCGAACGCGGCTACTCGGCCGAGCGGGTCAAGGGCGCGATCGACCAACTCCTCCGCCTTGACCTCAAGTTCGATTGAGGTTCTACGTTCGCCGCATGACGACGACACAGCGCACGCCGCAGCCGACACCGCAACCGACATCAGAACCGACGCCTCAGCCGACGGCACCGCCCACGACGCAGCAGACGACACCGCCCGCGGCGCGGTTCACGTACTCGCACGACGACGAAGGGCTGCTCAACCAGCCGATCGGGTACTGGAGTTGGGCCGCCAACAAGGCCGTCATCGACTACATCCGCGCGGGCCTGGCGGAAGTCGACCTGACGCAGCCCCAGTGGTGGGTGATCAACCAGGTGCGGGACGGGGCCCGCTCACGCGCGGAGGTGTCCACGATGCTGAGCGGCTACCTCGGAGTGGGTGACGCGCTGCAGGCCGACATCGACGACCTGCTCGCCCGCGGCCTGCTCTCCGGCGAGGCCACGATCTCCCTGACCGGTACGGGCGCCGAGCTCCTCGAACGCGCCACCGTCCGTCAGCGGAAGAGCCTCGCGCAGATCCACGAAGGGGTGTCGGACGCGGAGTTCCTCACGACGATGAAGGTGCTGCAGCGAATGATCCACAACACCGGCGGCAAGGCCTGGCACCACTAGCCGTCCCTCGACAGGACCGGCCCCCGTACCCTGCCCCCATGCCCACCGACCCGGCCGATCCCGCCAACCCCACGGGCCCCGCGGGCCCCACCGGCCCCGCCGCCGAAGCGCGCCCCGCCCCGCCCGAGCCCGGCACCGTCCGCCCCGGTGGCCGTACCGCCCGGGTGCGGGCGGCCGTGCTCGACGCCGCCGGGGACGCGCTCGCGGAGGGCGGGTTCGCGGGGCTCGACCTCGGCGACGTGGCCCGGCGGGCCGGGGTCGGCAAGACCACCGTGTACCGCCGCTGGGGCTCGACCACCGCCCTGGTCGCCGACCTGCTGGCGGACATGGCCGAGCAGTCCTCGCCCCGCACGGACACGGGCGCGCTCCTCGACGACCTTCGCGCCAACGCCCACCTCGTCCGCAGCACTCTCGCCGACCCGCGCCAGGGCCCCCTGTTCCGGGCCGTGATCGCCGCGGCGACCTGCGACGAGCGGACCGCGCAGGCCCTGCACCGGTTCTACGAGATCCGCGTCGCCGAGTGGGCGCCCTGCGTCGAACAGGCCGTCCAGCGCGGCGAGTTGCCCCCGGACACGGATGCGCGGGAAGTCGTACGCGCCGTCTCCGCGCCCCTCTACCACCGGTTCCTGCTCTCGGGCGCCCCGCTCGACGAGGCGTCCGCGGAGCGCGCGGCACAGGCGGCGGCCGCGGCGGCGCGCGCGGGCGCGTACCGGGCGACGCCCGCGCCGCCCTGCGCGATCATCGAGGCATGAGCAAAGCATCGAAAACCGCCGACATCCACCTGGCCCAGGAGCCGAAGGCCGACGCGCTGCTCGGGCGCAGCCCCCTGGCCGCCCTCGTGGGCATGCTGCTCGACCAGCAGGTCCCGATGGAGAAGGCGTTCGCCGGGCCGTACGTCATCGCGGAGCGTCTGCAGGCCGACGACCTGGACGCGCACGACATCGCGGCGTACGACCCGGAGCAGTTCGCCGAGCTGATGAAGGAGAAGCCCGCCGTGCACCGGTACCCCGGCTCGATGGCCGGCCGGGTGCAGAAGCTCTGCCAGTACCTGGTGGACGAGTACGACGGCGACGCCGAGGCCGTCTGGCGGGACGCGAGCAGCGGCAAGGAACTCCTCGCCCGCCTCAAGGCCCTGCCCGGCTACGGCGACCAGAAGGCGCAGATCTTCCTGGCCCTGCTCGGCAAGCAGTACGGCGTCACGCCCACCGGCTGGCGCGAGGCGGCCGGCGTCTACGGCGAGAAGGGCGCGTTCCGCTCCGCTGCCGACATCACCGGGCCCGAGACGCTCGCGAAGGTGCGGGCGTACAAGCAGGAGATGAAGGCCGCCGCGAAGGCCGAGAAGTAGCGGGTCGCGCCGGACGCCCGGGGCTGTCCTTGACAGGGGATTTCGCTCAACGGAGCATTGATTCCGGATAACGGAAGCAATGTGCACCGACAGCGCGCGACACCGTGAGCAGGAAGCAGGGGCAGGCAGTCATGGCAAAGATCGGTTTCATCGGCCTCGGCATTATGGGCAGCCCGATGGCGGTCAATCTCGTACGTGCCGGGCACACCGTCACCGGCTGGAACCGCACCGCCGCGAAGACCGCACCGCTCGTCGAGGCGGGCGGCGCCGCGGCCGACACCATCGCGGACGCGGTGCGCGACGCGGACGTGGTGATCACCATGGTCCCGGCGTCCCCCGAGGTCGAGGCGGTCGCGTACGGGCCCGACGGGATCCTGGAGAACGCCCGCCCCGGCGCCCTCCTGATCGACCACTCCTCGATCACCCCGCAGACCTCCGTCGACCTGGCCGAGAAGGCCCGCGACCACGGCATCCGCGTCCTGGACGCCCCGGTCTCCGGCGGCGAGGCGGGCGCGGTCGAGGGCGTCCTGTCGATCATGGTCGGCGGCGACAAGGCCGACTTCGACGACGCCCGGCCGGTCCTGGAGGCCATGGGCACGACCATCGTGCACTGCGGTCCGCACGGCGCAGGACAGACCGTGAAGGCCGCCAACCAGCTGATCGTCGCCGTGAACCTGGAGGCCTGCGCCGAGGCGATCACGTTCCTGGAGAAGTCCGGCGTCGACCTGAAGGCGGCCCTGGAGGTCCTCAACGGCGGCCTCGCCGGATCCGCCGTCCTGACCCGCAAGATGGAGAACTTCCTGCTCCACGAGTACCGGCCGGGCTTCAAGGTCGACCTGCACCACAAGGACATGGGCATCGTCACCGAGGCCGCCCGCAACGTCGGCGCGGTGCTGCCCGTCGGCTCCGTCGCCGCCCAGCTGATCGCCTCCGCCCGCGCTCAGGGCTGGGGCGACAACGACCACTCGGTGCTGCTCAAGGGCGTGCAGCGGCTCAGCGGCGACGAGACCGCCTGACGTGTGCGGCTGAGGCCGTGGCCCTCGAAGGCTGAGGCCGTCGCCCTCGAAAGCTGAGGCCGTAGCCCTCGAAAAGGGGCCGGCGGCCTCAGCGTCTGCGGCGGGTGCCGAACACCGACCGGGAGATCTCCCGCCCGATCTGCGTACCCAGGGAGCGCGCAAGGGACTTGAAGATCCCCGAGCTCACCACCTGATCCACCATCGAGCCTCCACGCTCCCCGGAACGCGCCGGCTCCCGCCGTACGGACTTCTCCGCCTCCGCCGCGTCCGCCGCCGCCCTCTTCTGCTCCTCCCGCTCGGCCTCCCGCGCGGTGAGCACCTCGTACGCGGACTCCGGATCCACGGCCTCCGCGTACCGCGCGTACAGCGTCGAGGACTTCACCGCGCGGTCCAGCTCCGCCGCGTCGACCGGGCCCATCCGGGACTCGGGGGCGCGCAGCCGGGTCGCGGCGACCGGGGTGGGCGCCCCCTTCTCGCTCAGCACGGTGACGACGGCCTCGCCGGTGCCGAGCGAGGTCAGCGTCTCCTCCAGGTCGTACGCCGAGTTCGGGAAGGTCTTCACCGTAGCCCGCAGCGCCTTCTGGTCGTCCGGCGTGAAGGCGCGCAGCGCGTGCTGGACGCGGTTGCCGAGCTGGGCGAGGACGTCGCCCGGCACGTCCTTCGGCGTCTGCGTCACGAAGAAGACGCCCACGCCCTTCGACCTGATCAGCCGCACGGTCTGCGTGATCGCCTCCAGGAACGCCTTGCTCGCCCCGTTGAACAGCAGATGCGCCTCGTCGAAGAAGAAGACCAGCTTGGGCTGCTCCACGTCGCCGACCTCGGGCAGGTTGTTGAACAGGTCGGCCAGCATCCACATCAGGAACGTCGAGAACAGCTGCGGCTTGTCCTGCACGGCGGGCAGTTCGAGCACCGACACCTGCCCCCGCCCGTCCGCGGCCGTACGCAGGAACTCGCTCACGTCGAACTCCGGGTTCCCGAAGAACGGCGCCATGCCCTGCGCCTCGAACGCGGTCAGCGCCCGCAGGATCACCCCGGCCGTGACCGTGGAGAGACCGCCGATGTTCTTCAGCTCCGGCTTGCCCTCGTCCGAGGTCAGGAACGCGACGACGGCCCGCAGGTCCTTCAGGTCGTGCAGCTCCAGGCCCTTCTGGTCCGCGTAGTGGAAGATCAGCCCGAGCGACTGTTCCTGCGTCTGATTGAGCTGCAGCACCTTCGACAGCAGCACGGGCCCGAAGCTCGTCACCGTCGCCCGTACGGGAATGCCCTGCCCGAGCCCGCCCAGCGCGTAGAACTCGCACGGGAACGACCTGCCCTGCCAGTCCTGCCCGACCTCGCCGGAGCGCTGCCGCAGCTGGTCGTTCGCCTCGCCGTCCGCCGCGAGCCCCGACAGGTCGCCCTTCACGTCGGCGAGGAAGACGGGCACGCCCTGCGCGGACAGTTGCTCGGCGATCAGCTGCAGGGTCTTGGTCTTGCCGGTGCCGGTGGCGCCGGCGACCAGGCCGTGCCGGTTGAGCATCGGCAGCGGGATGCGGACCTGCGCGTCCGGCAGGCACGCGCCGTCCCACAGCAGCGCGCCGAGGTCGAGCGCGGGCCCGGCGAAGGCGTAGCCCGCGGCGATCTCCATGGCCTCCTGCGGCAGCGCCCGGCCGGAGCGCACATGGTCCCCGGCGACCGGCGGCGCGGACTGCGCGGCCGGTGCGGGGGCAGGGGCGGCGGGCGCGGGATCGGCGGTCGCCTCGTCGGTCACGTCAGCCGCGGGGGCCGGGGCCTCGCCCGTCCGGGGGATGCGCTCGGCGGCGGTAGTCGGGGCCTCGCCCGCCGGTGGCGTGGGGGTGTCGATGGGGGCCGACCGGTCCGGTGTCCCCGCGGGCGTCCGCGGCTCGCTCTCGCTCATTTCAGGCCCCTGTTCCCGGTTTCACAGTCACCGGTATGTCGGCTTTGCGGCGGCATATTCCAGCCTCGCACTCGGTCGCCATGGCTGCGCCCGGAGCCCCTTGCCCGGTAGGCTTTCCGTGTGATCTTCAAGCGCATCGGAAACGGCCGGCCGTACCCCGACCACGGCCGGGAAAGCACCCGGCAGTGGGCGGACGTCGCGCCGCGCCCGGTCCGCCTCGATCAGCTCGTGACGACCAAGGGCCAGCTGGACCTGGAGACCCTCCTCGCCGAGGACTCCACGTTCTACGGCGACCTCTTCGCGCACGTCGTGAAGTGGCAGGGCGACCTGTACCTGGAGGACGGCCTGCACCGCGCCGTGCGCGCCGCGCTCCAGCAGCGCCAGGTCCTGCACGCCCGCGTCCTCGAACTGGGCTGATCCCGCCCGGACTTCGACCCGTACGCCCGCCTTCGGCGGCACGGGGCGGTGCCCGCGGCTCCGAACGTCCGCCGCTGCCCTTCTCGTACGCATCCGCCCCGCTGTTGGCCCTTTCGGGTTGGCTCGCGCCCGGGCGATTGATCATCTAGTAGGCATTGCGCTCCGGCCGCATTACGCTGCCGCTCATGAGCATGCTCACACCCCCCGGAATGGGCGGCGAATACCGCATCACGGGGGACAAGTACCCGCGGATGCGACGCAGTCGGCACCGCCGGATCGTGCTCGTCGTACTCGCGTCGGCCGCGGCCCTCGCGCTCGTCGGCTACGGCGTCGCCCAGCTCGTCGACGTGTTCTCCGGCGACGAGAAGCGCGGCACCGTCGCGGCGGACCGGCCCGACTGCAAACCCGCGCCGAAGCCGTCGCCCTCCCCGAAGGCGCTGCCGAAGCCCGCCCAGATCACGGTCAACGTCCTCAACGCCACGCCCCGCAGCGGCCTCGCCAAGAAGACCGCCGACGAGCTGAAGAAACGTGGCTTCACGATCGGCGAGGTCGGCAACGCCACCAAGGAGTACGACAAGAAGGTCGACGCCGCCGCCGTGCTCCTCGGCCCCAAGTCCGCCCTGGAGAGCGGTCTGCCCGTGCTCGGCACGCAGCTCGCGGGCGCCGAGCGGAAGACGGACGACCGCAAGGGCAAGGAGATCGACCTCATCATCGGCAAGGCCTTCACCGCCCTCGCGAAGAAGGAGGACGCCGAGAAGGCCCTGACCAAGCTGGCCGAGCCCGCCCCGACGCCCTCCCGCGGCAACTGCTGAGGCCCCCGGGAAGATCCCAGGGGCCTCGGAAGGCGTTCAGGCGTCCGGAGAGCTACTCCGCGGCGCCGTACATCCGGTCGCCGGCGTCGCCCAGGCCCGGCACGATGTACCCGTCCTCGTTCAGGCGCTCGTCGACCGCGGCCGTCAGCACCGTCACCGGCGTGCCCGCCAGCTCGCGCTCCATCACCTCGACGCCCTCGGGCGCCGCGAGCAGCACGACCGCCGTCACGTCGTCGGCGCCGCGCTTGATGAGCTCCTGGATCGCCGCGACGAGCGTGCCGCCCGTCGCCAGCATCGGGTCCACCACGTACACCTGGCGCCCCGACAGGTCCTCCGGCATACGCGTCGCGTACGTCGAGGCCTCCAGGGTCTCCTCGTTGCGGACCATGCCGAGGAAGCCGACCTCGGCCGTCGGCAGCAGCCGCACCATGCCGTCCAGCATGCCGAGACCGGCGCGCAGGATCGGCACGACGAGGGGGCGCGGGCGGGCCAGCTTCACGCCGGTGGTCGGGCCGACCGGGGTGTCGATGTCGACCTGGTCGGTGCGCACGTCACGGGTGGCCTCGTAGGCGAGCAGGGTGACCAGCTCGTCGGCGAGGCGGCGGAAGGTCGGGGAGTCGGTGCGCTTGTCGCGCAGCGTGGTGAGTTTGTGCGCCACCAGCGGGTGGTCGACGACGTGCAAGCGCACAGGATCCTCCGTGGGTCTGATCTGCGGTGGGTCTGATCTGCAACAACGGCCGCAGCAGCGACCCGCCTCTCAGGCTACCGGGGCCCCGCCGCCCCCGCGCCCGCCGGCTCCGTACCCCCTCGGTCGCATCAAACCGGCCACCCGGGGGAAAGTGGAGGGAACGGACGACCCCCACTGGGCAGGGTGGTGGAGCCAGATGCAGGACGGCGACGCAGAGCCGGAGCAGCTCGACGACCAGCGGCTCGATCCGCTGGAGAGCGATGCGGAACGGCGCCGCCGCCGCGCCCAGTTCCTGCGCGAACTGCACGAGGCGAAGGAACTGCGCGCCCGGGTCCAGCCACGCAAGGCGCGCGCGGCCCGCATGCGCCAGCAGATGCGGATGCGGACCTTCCGCTGGTAGTCGCCGGAAGGGGCCGCGGGACGCGGCACGCGGCTCGCCGCAGACACAGCGGGCGGAAGACCTCTCGCGGCGGCTCTGTTTCTGCCACGATTCCGATGGGCGGGCGCACTTCGCGGCTCCCCCGCCCGCCAACCTCCGCCGGGGGGAACCCCAACCGGCACGCCTGAAGACCAGTGGGAGTCACGGTGTACTTCGCCGCACTGCTCGCGCGCACCGAAGACGGGTGGGAAGCGAGCGACACAGAGCTCGACGATGTGGAGACCCTGTCGGATCTCACCGACCTGGCCCGCGAGGCCACGTCGGGCGGATACGACGACGAGACAGTGCTCGTTTTCATCGAGCAGGAGGACGCCTGGTTCGGCATCGTGCGCGTCGAGGGTGAGGACGACCCTCGTATCTACGTCTCGGACGCGGCCGCCGCGTCCCGCAGCAGCTACGGCGAGATCCTGCTCACGGACGAAGTCCTCGGCCGTGAGCCCGGCTCGTCCGACGACTCGGCGCACCTGGAGGAGCTCGTCGACCTCGACGGCACCGAGGACGGCGAGCCGGAGAGCAGCGCCGACGACGACAGCGACGACTCGGTGCCGGCCGGGCCGCTCGGGGACACCGCGATCCTCGACGACCTCGGCCTGTCCGAGAAGGAGCTGCTGACCCTGAACACCGACGCCCTGGGCACGATCGCGGACGCCCTGGGCGCCTCGGACGTCCTCGAGGCCGTCCGCTAGTGAACGAGCTGCACCACCTGTGAACGACCCGATACGGGACCGCTGGCAGCCGGCGATGCGACTCGCCCTCGAAGAGGCCGAACAGGCCGCACTCGGGGGCGACGTGCCCGTCGGCGCCGTGGTCCTCTCCCCGACCGGCGAAACCCTCGCCACCGGCCACAACGAACGCGAGGCCATCGGCGACCCCACCGCGCACGCCGAAGTGCTCGCGCTGCGCCGGGCCGCGGCCCGGCTCGGCGAGTGGCGGCTGCCCGGCTGCACGCTCGTCGTGACCCTCGAACCGTGCGTCATGTGCGCGGGCGCGCTCGTCCAGGCCCGCGTCGCGCGCGTGGTCTACGGCGCCAGGGACGAGAAGGCCGGCGCGGCCGGCTCGCTCTGGGACCTCGTCCGCGACCGCCGCCTCAACCACCGCCCCGAAGTCATCGACTCGGTCCTCGCCGATGTCTGCGCGGACCAGCTGACCCGCTTCTTCCGCGACCGCTGAGCCCCAGCCCCGGTGGTCGTACCCGTGAGAACCGCTCAACGAAGCCTTCGTAGCCGCTTCGGGGATACGGATTTCAGAGCACGGGCACCTTTGGGCTAGGATCTCTCTCGGTAGCGTGTCCGAGCGGCCGAAGGAGCTCGCCTCGAAAGCGAGTGTGGCGCAAGTCACCGAGGGTTCAAATCCCTCCGCTACCGCTCAGGGAAGTGACCCCGATCCGTACGAACGGACCGGGGTCACTTTCGTTGTTGGCGGCGACGCGCTGTGCGGGCGCCCGCACAGCAGAAGGGTGAGCGATGTCCGAGGAACTGCCGGACAAGGAGAGCCCCGAGGAAGCCGGCGTCTGGGAAGTGCGGCTGGGGATCTACGCGACCGAGCGGCAGGCCGAGGAGGTCAAGGAGCAGATCGCCCGGCTGCTCTGCCCCGACCCCGACCACGCCCCGCCGTGCCCGGTCCCGTGGTCGGTGAACGTGCTGCACGGCTCGGACCTGGACGACGAGGACCCGTATCCGGAACTCGTCGAGCAGGCGCGCGCGGAGCGGGGCATGGGGTCCTGAGGCGGCCCGTGTACGGCGAGAGCCCCGGTGCCGTGACGGCGCCGGGGCTCTCGTACGAGGAGGCCGGGGGAAGCAGCATCGGGGGGACAAGCCGCTCCCCCCGATGAGGACCGGACTCACAAGTCCACGTCGCGTTCAGGGGGAAGCTCACGACGCGGACCCCGCAGTGGAGCCGGGTCCCTGCCCTGCGGATTCCTGCCAGATCCGCCGGGCTCACCACCCATACTGCTCCGCCGACGCCCGCCCCGGGCCCGGCAAAGGGCCTTGGCGTGAGGGCCGTTGGTCCTTAAAAGCCGTGTGAGGGCGAGAGCGCCCACCCCGTGTGCGTACGAAAGCGCCGGCGCTGGGCGCGTACGAGCGTGTCGGTGCACCGGGGGCGCGGGCGCCGGGGCGTGCGGCCACTGGCGTGATCCACTCCGCGCGTTAGACTCACCCGACTGCACGCCGGGGACAGGATCAGGCAGGGGAGGCCGGGACGTGGTGCAAGCCAAGAAGATCGCCCTTTACGTGGTGGCCGTCTTCGTCCTCTACACGATCATCAACTCCCCCGACCGGGCTGCCGACCTCGTCCAGGTGGGCTTCGAAGGGATATCCGACGCCGCCCAGGGCGTCGGCGACTTCATGACTCAACTCGTGCAGTAGGCAACGCTCGTACGACCTCTCACCGGAATCGGTGGGGGGTCTTTTGTACGTTTGACCCCAACTTGCCCTCAACACGGCGTTATCGGGTGCTTGCACACAGTGCACATGTCTTGTGATGCTATGACCGCTTTTGACGGATGAGTGGAACGGTTCGATCAGAACGGTTCGTTTCGAAAAGGGGTGGCGTTGACCGTGCCGGCCAGTACTACGCCTCAAGTGCCGCCCCAGGACGCCCCGCAGGAGGCGGACCGGGCCGCGGCCGGGGCGGCGGAGGCGTCGCCCGCCAGAAAGCGGGGCGCGGACACCCGAGCGCTGACCCAGGTGCTGTTCGCCCAACTCAAGGACCTCACCCCGGGAACCCCGGAGCACGGCCGGGTGCGCGCCGCCCTGATCGAGGCCAACCTGCCGTTGGTGCGCTACGCGGCGGCACGTTTCCGCAGCCGCAACGAGCCGATGGAGGACGTCGTCCAGGTCGGCACGATCGGCCTGATCAACGCCATCGACCGCTTCGACCCGGAACGGGGCGTGCAGTTCCCGACGTTCGCGATGCCGACCGTCGTCGGCGAGATCAAGCGGTACTTCCGCGACAACGTCCGCACCGTGCACGTGCCGCGTCGGCTGCACGAGTTGTGGGTGCAGGTGACCGGCGCCACCGAGGACCTCACCACGGCGTACGGGCGCTCCCCCACGACCGCCGAGATCGCCGCGCGGCTGCGGATCTCCGAGGACGAGGTGCTCGCCTGCATCGAGGCCGGACGGTCGTACCACGCAACGTCGTTGGAGGCCGCGCAGGAGGGCGACGGGCTGCCGGGGCTGCTCGACCGGCTCGGGTACGAGGACCCCGCGCTCGACGGCGTCGAGCACCGCGATCTCGTCCGGCACCTGCTGGTCCAGCTGCCCGAGCGGGAACAGCGGATCCTGCTGCTCCGCTACTACAACAACCTGACGCAGTCGCAGATCAGCGCCGAGCTCGGGGTCTCCCAGATGCATGTCTCGCGGCTGCTCGCGCGCAGCTTCGCCCGGCTGCGGTCGGCCAACCGCATCGACGCGTAGCCCTCCCGGGGGGGGCGGGGCGCTTCCCGGGCCACGTTTCGTGCCGTCGGCTCGGGCGGCGTCGATCGCCCTTCGGGCTCGTCCTCAAGCGCCGGACGGGCTGATTTCCCTCGCGGACCGGACAGGCGCCCAGGCTCAACTCCCCCTGCGCGTCGCCGGACAGGGCGTCGGGCAGGCCGATTCGCCCGCCTGCCACCGTGCGCCCCTCGTACTCCCCTCCCCGGGTCGCCCGGGTGCGCGGCATACTCCGGTCAACCTGGGCAGGTCGGGGTTCCGTACAAGGGAGCGAACTGCCACCGTGAAGGGTGGAGCACGATCTTGGGGCTTGCCGACAGAAAAGCCGCAGACCGGGCTTTTCCTGCACAGATTTGTCGACTTGGCGCTACAGCGTGTTGCCGACATGTGACATTCTGCTGGAACCGCGTTTGCCGCAGCCGCATGACCGGTATTCAGGTGGAGGCTGCGTTCCTGAAGACGGAGCGCCCGCCGCGACCGTCCGCGACCTCAAGGGGGTGGCATGTCCGCAGAACAGGGCAGCTCGAAGGTGCTCACGCTCACGAAGAGCGACCCCGGTGCAGCACCTGTGGGGCTCGGTCACGAGCCATCGACAGCCATCGACACCCGCACCTTGTCCCGTTCCCTGTTCCTGCGCCTGGCCGCGCTGGACGAGGACAGCCCGGAGCGCGCGTACGTCCGTGACACGCTCATCGAGCTCAACCTGCCGCTGGTGCGGTACGCGGCGGCGCGGTTCCGCAGCCGCAACGAGCCGATGGAGGACATCGTCCAGGTCGGCACGATCGGCCTGATCAAGGCGATCGACCGCTTCGACTGCGAACGCGGCGTGGAATTCCCGACGTTCGCGATGCCGACCGTCGTCGGCGAGATCAAGCGCTTCTTCCGGGACACCAGTTGGTCGGTGCGCGTCCCTCGGCGGCTGCAGGAGCTGCGGCTCGCGCTCACCAAGGCCAGCGACGAGCTGGCGCAGAAGCTGGACCGCTCGCCGACCGTGCCCGAACTCGCCGCCGTCCTGGGCGTGTCCGAGGAGGACGTGGTCGACGGCCTCGCGGTCGGCAACGCGTACACCGCCTCGTCGCTCGACTCCCCGGCGCCCGAGGACGACGGCGGCGAGGGCTCGCTCGCGGACCGCCTCGGGTACGAGGACAGCGCCCTTGAGGGCGTGGAGTACCGCGAGTCGCTGAAGCCGCTGCTCGCCAAACTCCCGCCCAGGGAACGGCAGATCATCATGCTCCGCTTCTTCGCGAACATGACGCAGTCGCAGATCGGCGAGGAGGTCGGCATCTCACAGATGCATGTCTCGCGCCTGCTCACGCGCACGCTGGCGCAGCTCCGCGAGGGCCTGATCGAGGACTGAACCGGCCCGACGAGGCGGCTGGGGTTCTCATTTGACGGACCGTCAGCCACACTGGCGCGATGACACGAGCCGGTATCGCTTGGGCACGCAGCCGCCGAGGCGCCGTGACTACGGCCTCGGTGGCTGTCGTGTGTCTGGGAACGCTTCTCGCCGCCTGCGGAGGGGACTCCTCCGGGGAGGACGACGGGTACGTGGCGGTCGGCGCCGTGGGAGCCACGCCCGACAGAGCCCCGCAACGCGGCGCCGCCCCCACCGGTGACGTACGGATGGTGCCGTTGGAGGGGGAGGAGAGCGGGGAGGGCGGCGGTTCCGGGCCGCCCGAGTCCGGAGGGGCTGCAGAGAACGGGGGCGGCGCGGGGAGCGAGGCCTCCGAGGGGGCGTCCTCCGACGGGGCCGGGGAGCAGGCGCCGTCCGCCGAGCCCGAGCCGTCCGAGTCAGGCGCGGCCGGGGGCGACGGCTCCGGCGGCTCCGGAGGCCCTGGTGGCTCTGGGGACTCCGCGGGCGGCAACTCCGGTTCGGGCGGGGGAAGTTCAGCGGAACCCGACGCTCCGTCCGGCGGTGGCGAGGAACCCTCCGGCCCTGCCGTCCTCAAGGTCGTAGGCGACCCCGTGCGGAAGGCGCTGGACGAGCGGTGGTGCGAGAAGGTGACCGTGAAGTTCCGCAACTCCGGTGGCACACCGGTGCGTTCGGGGACCGTCACCTTCGGCACGCATGTGATCGGCGCGCTCGGCGTCGACTGGGCCACGATCGAGTCGGAGCGGAAGCTTCCGGCGCCGGTCGATCCGGGCGAGACCGTCACCGAGTCCTGGAAGCTCTGCGTGGACGCCTGGCGGGTGCCGCTGGGCATGCACATCGAGACCCAGGACGTCTCGGTGAAGTGGAAGTAGGCCTCCGGCGCCTGCGGTGCCACCCACGGGCGCCCGTCCCGTACCGGCCGGGGGTCTAGGCGAGCGCCAGCCAGGCCACTCCGGCCACGACCGCCACCGCGAGGACGACGCCGACGATCAGGCCGACGCGCGAGCCGCCGCCGGTGGACTGCTGCTGCTGCGGGGCCGCCTCCTCGACGAAGGCGCGGAACATCTGCGTGCTGCCCGCGGGGTCGTTGCCGCCCTGAGGGCCCTGCGGGGCGTGGGGGTTGTGTGCCATGGCCCAGGACCCTAGCGAATCCGGGGGGTCCGCCCAAGCCCCGGGTGACTCTCGGTCGCGGGCGTGCACGGACCGTCCCCTTTGCCGGAGCATTGCCAGCTTTTTAGCCGCTGAGCCCCTTTTTAATTTGCCTTCGGCAACCAACCGCTTCTATCGTTGCTCTAAGCAACAAACAGTGGAAGGTGGCCATGGCCGCACAAGCCCGGTACGAGGAACTCGGTCGCCAGCTGAGCGCCATCGGCGCCGTCAAGCGTGAGCTCGCCCGGACGCTGCCGGTCGAGTGCCCGGCCGGATCCGCGATCGTCCTCGCCCTCCTGGACAAGTACGGCGAGATGCGGATGAGCCGGCTCGCGGAGCTGCTCGCCGTCGACATGTCGGTGACCAGCCGCCATGTCGCGCACGTCGCGGACCGAGGCTGGATCGAGCGGTCCCCCGACCCCGACGACCGGCGCTCGCGCATCCTGCGGCTCACGGCCGAGGGCACGGAGATGCTCCGCACGCTCTCCGAGCGCCACACCGCGGCGCTCGCCCACTACCTGCAGGACTGGTCCGACGACGACGTCGACCAGCTCAGTGCGCTGCTCGCCAGACTGCGGGCCAGCTTCGGCGACTGCCGGCAGGCCCGCGCACACACTTCGCCCACCCGTACACCCGCGTAAGAAGTAAGAGAAGGAAGTCCATGGCAACGACCACACCGACCGGTGTGCGGGGCAGCCATGCCAAGCATGGAGGCCACGGCGGCCAGGCGGGTCAGCACGACGGCTCGCCCATGACGCACCGGCAGATCATGGAGGCGCTGTCGGGCCTGCTGCTCGGCATGTTCGTCGCGATCCTCTCCTCGACGATCGTCTCCAACGCCCTGCCCGAGATCATCTCCGACCTCGGCGGCGGCCAGTCCGCGTACACCTGGGTCGTCACGGCCTCGCTGCTCGCGATGACCGCGACCACCCCGCTGTGGGGCAAGCTCGCCGACCTGTTCAGCAAGAAGCTGCTCGTCCAGATATCGCTCGTCATCTTCATGGCGGGTTCGGTCGTGGCCGGGCTCTCGCAGGACCCGGGCATGCTGATCGCCTGCCGCGTGGTGCAGGGCGTCGGCGTCGGCGGTCTCTCCGCCCTCGCGCAGATCGTGATGGCGGCGATGATCTCGCCGCGCGAGCGCGGCCGGTACAGCGGCTACCTCGGCGCCACCTTCGCCGTCGCCACCGTCGGCGGCCCGCTGCTCGGCGGTGTGATCACCGACCACTGGGGCTGGCGCTGGTGCTTCTACGTCGGCGTGCCCTTCGCGGTCGTCGCGCTGATCGTGCTGCAGAAGACCCTGAAGCTGCCCGTGGTGAAGCGGGACGTGAAGGTCGACTGGGGCGGCGCCTTCTTCATCTCCGCCGCCGTCTCCCTGCTCCTGGTCTGGGTGACCTTCGCGGGTGACAAGTACGACTGGCTGTCCTGGCAGTCGTACGCCATGGTCGGTGGCTCGGTGCTGCTCGCGCTGATCTTCGTGTTCATCGAGACCAAGGCCAGCGAGCCGATCGTGCCGCTGCGGCTGTTCCGCAACAAGACGATCACCCTGGCCTCGCTCGCCTCGCTCTTCGTGGGCATCGCGATGTTCAGCGGCACCGTGTTCTTCAGCCAGTACTTCCAGCTGGCGCGGGACAAGTCGCCGACGATGTCCGGTGTCATGACGATCCCGATGATCGGCGGCCTGTTCATCTCGTCCACGGTCTCCGGTCAGGTCATCACCAAGACCGGCAAGTGGAAGGCGTGGCTGGTCAGCGGCGGTGTCCTGGTGACGGCGGGCATGGGCCTGCTCGGCACGATGCGGTACGACACCGAGTACTGGCACATCGCGGTCTTCATGGGCCTGATGGGTCTCGGCATCGGCATGATGATGCAGAACCTGGTGCTCTGCACCCAGAACCAGGTGGACCCGAGCGACCTCGGCGCGGCCAGCTCCGTCGTCACCTTCTTCCGGTCCCTCGGCGGTGCGATGGGCGTCTCCGCGCTCGGCGCCGTGATGGCCACCCGGGTCACCGACTACGTCAAGGACGGCATCGCCGAGCTCGGCCCCAAGGCCGCCGGCCTGGCCGGACACGGCGGCACCGGTGGCGGCGCGATCCCGGACCTGGACGAGCTCCCGGCCCCGATCCGCACCGTGATGGAGAGCGCGTACGGACACGGCGTCGCCGACGTCTTCCTGTACGCGGCGCCCGCGGCGCTCCTCGCCTTCCTGCTGACGCTGTTCATCAAGGAGGTCCCGCTGAAGACCGGGGCCATGGCGAAGGCCACGGCGGCGGACGCCCCGGACGCGACCGCCGCGCTCCCCGAACTCCCCGAGCCGGCCTCCGCGCCGGCCCCCACCGAGCAGCGCGAGGAGGCGCAGACGATCGTGCAGGGTACGACCGGTCAGCCCGGCATCGAAGTGCGCGGCCTGGTCCGCGGCGGCGAAGGCGTGCCGGTCCCACGGGCCGCTGTCACGCTGATCTCCCTCGGCGGACGCCAGTTGGGCCGCACCATCGCCCAGCAGGACGGCGGCTACGTCCTGGACGCCCCCGGCGCCGGTTCGTACGTCCTGATCGCCTCGGCGGACGGGTTCCAGCCGCAGGCCTCCACGGTCGTCGTCGGCGACGAGCCGCTCGCCTACGACGTGCTGCTCAGCGGGACCAGCGGGCTCGCCGGTGTCGTGCGGGCGGCGGACGGCGGGAAGCCGGTGGCCGGCGCGATGGTCGTCGTGACCGATGTGCGCGGCGACGTG
This sequence comes from Streptomyces sp. Da 82-17, assembly GCF_046098215.1. NCBI lineage: Bacteria > Bacillati > Actinomycetota > Actinomycetes > Kitasatosporales > Streptomycetaceae > Streptomyces > Streptomyces sp. Da 82-17. The sequence continues at coordinate 315,961 of NZ_JBJURH010000006.1, read as the reverse complement.
CTCGCGACCGGACTGACCGGTGAGCAGGGCGAGTTCACGTTCGGCGAGCTCGTGCCCGGGCCTGTGACCCTGGCCGTGAACGCCGAGGGCCACCGGCCGCTGGCGCTGCCCGTCGACGTGGCCGGGCAGGGCGTCACCCGGATCGAGGTGGCGCTGCAGTCCGGGGCGCGGGTGCAGGGCACCGTGCTCGCGGCGGGCGGGCCGCTGCGGGACGCGCGGGTCACGCTCGTCGACGCGGCCGGGAACGTGGTGGCCACGGCGACCACGGGTGAGGACGGCGCGTACGCCTTCACCGACCTGGACAGCGGCGAGTACACGGTCATGGCGAGCGGCTACCCGCCGGCGGCCATGGCGCTGACCGTGAACGGCACCGACGCCGACGGTCATGACATCGAACTCGCCCACCCGGAGGCGTAGTTCAGGACTCCGGTCGCCGTGTCCGTTCCGAGCGGAGGCGGGCACGGCGAGCGGCAGGAGGAGGGCCCGGCGGGCAGGGGACGGCCCGCCGGGCCCCATATTTTTCAGCGAGGAGTGGAACGTGGGACTCAGCGCACGGATTCGTACGCGTGACGGGTGGGCCGTGCAGCACGCCGTCGTCACCCTGACCGACATGCGCGGCGCCCAGGTGCTGCGCGCCGAGGCGGACGAGGAGGGCGTGGTCCGCGGGGACGGGCTCGCGCCCGGCCCGTACACGGCGATCGTCACGGCCGTCGGGTACGCGCCCGCCGCGGCCACGGCACTGGTCTCGGCGAGCGGCCGGGCCGACCTGGGCACGGTGACGCTGACCCGGCAGGGCGGCGCGGAACTGCCGCCGCCGGGGGTGTGGACCCTCGACCCGGCGCATTCGTCGGTGGGCGCGGTCGCCCGGCACCTGGGGATCTCCAGCGTGCACGGCCGGTTCACGGAGTTCGGCGGGCGGATCGAGATCGCCGAGGACCCGCTGGCCTCGCGGGTGGACGCGGTGATCAGCTCGGCCTCGGTGGACACCGGGAACGGCATGCGCGACAAGCACCTGGTGTCGGCGGACTTCCTGGACGTGGAGCGGTTCCCGGAGATCCGGTACAGCAGTACGTCGGTGAGCGCCGCCGGGACCGACCGGTGGACCGTGCACGGCGAGCTGTCGCTGCACGGGGTGGTCCGGCCGGTCGACCTGGACCTGTCGTACCTGGGCACGGGGCCCGACCCGTGGGGCGGGCTGCGCGCCGCGTTCCACGCGACGGCGGAACTGCGCCGCGAGGACTTCGCGATGAACTACAACCAGGTGGTCCAGGCGGGCATCTCGGCGATCGGCGCGACGCTGCGGGTGGAGCTGGACATCCAGGCGGTGCAGGGGGAGTCGCTGCCGGGCGCCTGAGCCGCTGCCCTCACCCCTCGCCCGCTCGTTCGACCATCGCCTCGATGCCCGCGATCATCAGGTCGAGGGCGAAGCTGAAGTCGGCGTCCCAGATCTCGGTGACGGTGCGGCCGGCGTGGGTGTCGATGACGTCCTTCAGCTCGTCCAGCTGTTCCGCCATCTGCTCGTCGGCCTTGAACGCGGCCATCGCCTCGCCGTAGTACTCGTCGACGGTGAGGCCGGAGGCGGCGCAGCGCTGGATGTAGTTGCCCTCCATCGTGCCGAAGCCGTACGCGAACTGGAACACCGCCGCCGTCGCCCCGGTCCGCGCGGCCGGGGGCAGCCCGGTGGTGCGGATGATCTTCTGGACGGCCTCGGCGAACGCGATGGAGTGCGGGCCGATGTTCAGGTACGTGTTGAGGATCGCCGAGACCCACGGGTGCCGGACGAGCACCTCGCGGTAGTCCGCGGCGAGTCGGCGCAGGTGGACGCGCCAGTCCTGGCCGTCGTCGGGGTCGGTCAGCGGGAGTTCGCCGAAGACCGCGTCGACGGCCAGTTCGAGGATGTCGTCCTTGGTGTCCACGTACCAGTAGAGGGACATCGCCGTGACGTTCAGCTCGGTGGCGATGCGGCGCATGGACAGCTTGCCGAGGCCCTCGGCGTCCAGGAGCCGGATGGCGGTCGCGACGATCCGGTCGCGGTCCAGGCCCTCCGGCTGCTCGGCCCTGCGGGCGGCGGGGCGGGCGGTCCGGTTCTCCAGCCAGACGCTGGAGCGCGCCGGGTTCCTCGCGCGGTTCGCTGCGCTGACCATGGGGGCCTTCCTCTGTCGTCGTACGGGCACCGTTTGTGCTTGGCACCGTACCTGGGGCTGCCGCCCCAGACCCCGCTCCCTCAGTCGGCCTTCGGCCTCGTCCTCAAACGCCGGACGGGCTCATTTTCTCCGCCCGCGCCAGCATCGCCGCCGCCACGAGTCCCCCCGCGAACACCGCTGCCGCGCCGACCAGTTGGCTGGTCTGCAGGCCGGAGGCGAACGCGTCGGCGATCTGGCGGCGTTCGGCCGTGCTGCCCGCCGCCGCGAGGGCCGCCGGCAGGGACGCGGCGGTGACGGAGACGAGCGCGGCGAAGCGGGCGTTGAGGACCGCGCCGAGCACCGCGACCCCGAGGCCGTTGCCGAACTCGGCGAGCGTGCCGTTGATGCCCGCGCCGACGCCCGCCTTCTCCGCCGGGATGGCGCTCATGATCGCGTTGGCCATGGCCGGCTGCGACACCGCCATGCCCGCCCCGAACAGCACGAGCCCGAGCAGGATTCCGCCGTACGAGCCGTCCGTGCCGCCGCCGAGCAGGGCGATGGACGTGAGCCCGGCGGCCACCATGGTCATGCCGAGGACGACCGTACGGGGCGTGCCCAGCTTGACGACGACCTTCGGGCCGAGGCCCGTCAGGTTGAGCCCGACGATGGTCAGGGCGAGCGGCGCCATCCGCAGCCCGGCCTCCAACGGCTCGTACCCGAGGACGAATTGGAGGTGCTGGGTGAGCAGGAACAGCGATCCTCCCATGCCGAACACGACGAGCAGCGAACCCGCGATCGCGCCGACGAACTTCGGGCTGCGGAAGAAGTGCATGTCGAGCATCGGGTACGGGGTGCGCAGCTCCCACAGCGCGAAGAGCGCGAGCACCACGACGCCGACGGCCGCGGGGACCAGGACCTGTCCGGAGGTCCAGCCGTGCTCGGGGCCGACGATGATCGCGTAGACCAGCGTGGCCATGCCGATCGTGGAGAGCAGTGCGCCGAGCAGGTCGGGCCGGTCGCCCTGGGGGTTCTTCGACTCCGGGACCAGCTTGACGACGGCCGCGACGCCGAGGACCGCGACGGGGATGTTGATCAGGAAGATCGCGCCCCACCAGTAGTGGTTCAGGATCACGCCGCCGATCAGCGGGCCCGCGGCGAAGCCGAGCGAGCCGACCGTGGCCCACAGCGCGATGGCCTTGACCCGCTCGGCCTCGTCGAAGATCTGGATGACCACGGCGAGGGTCGTCGTCATCAGGAGCGCGCCGCCGATGCCCATGCCCGCGCGGGCGGCGATCAACTGCCCGCTGCTCTGGGCGAGTCCGGCGCAGAGCGAGCCGATGCCGAACAGCACGAGCCCGGCGGTCAGCATCAGCTTCCGCCCGTACCGGTCGGCGGCGTTGCCCGCGGTGAGCAGCAGCCCGGACTGCACGAGCGAGTACGCGTTGATCATCCACTGGATGTCGGCGGTGGACGCGTTCAGCTCCGTGGTGAGGGAGGGGATCGCGACGCTGAGGACGGTGTTGTCGAGCAGCACCGTCAGCTGGGCGAGGCAGATGACGCCGAGGATCAGCCAGCGCTGCGGGTGCCCGCCGGTGGTCGCGGCGGCCGGTGGCGGTTGGGGCTGCGATGGGTCGGTCGTCGCCGTCATGGGTCCCCCTGGTCTCGTGGGTCCGAAGTCTCTTGTACGGTGTAAAGGTCGCTTCCCTTACACCGTACAAGAGACTCTCCTGGGGCGTACTCCTATTTCCTCCGGGTGAGGTCGTAGAGGGTCGTGCCGTCGACGGTGGTCTTCTCGAAGTTCGCCGTGACCCAGTCGGTGAGGGCGGAGCTGCCGCCGCCCCTGCCCTGCCCGCCGCCGCCGCCGATGAACCAGTGGATCCTCCCGTCGGCCACGTACCGCTTGAACTGCGCGAGGGTCGGCGCCGGGTCGCTGCCGTTGAACCCTCCGATCGCCATCACCGGTTCCTCGGTGGCGAGTTGGTAGCTCGCGGCGTTCTGCGCGCCGACGGTGGCGGCGACCCAGGTGTACGCGCCCGAGCCCCGCTCCAGCTGCGCCTTCACCTTGCTGCCGACCTGGGAGCCGTTGAGCAGCCCGCCCATGCCGCCGCCTCCGGGTCGGGCGCCGCCGGCTCCTCGGGGACCGCCGCCGCCGGGTCGGCCGGGTCCGGTCTCGGGGGCGCCCTGGAGGGTGGGCGGGGGCTGCGCGCCCCGGGTGTTCGGTGGGGGAACCGGACGCAGGGCACCGCCCTCGGGGCCGCCCCGTCCGCCCGGGGCTGCGCCCGGCCCGCCGCGGCCGCCCGCGACCGTCGGGCCCGCCGTGACGATCGAGCCCGTGTGGCCCTCGCCGAGGGTCGTGACCGTGTACGCCGCCGGGCCCGCGAGGGCCGCGATCAGCCCCAACCCCGCTGCCGCCAGGCCCAGTCGACGACCGAGCCGGGCCGCGAGCAGCAGGCCGAGTGCCGCCGCGAGCCCACCCCCGAGCACCGCCCAGCGCAACCACGGCACGTACCCGGAGGAACGGCCGAGCAGGACGTACGACCAGGACGCGGTGACCGCGACCGTGCCCGCGAGGGCGGCGGCGGCCGGGAGGCGGCTGCGCTCCTCCCACAGGACCGTCGCGCCCATGCCGACGAGGGCCGCGAGGTACGGGGCGAGGGCCACTGTGTAGTACTCGTGGAAGATCCCCTGCATGAAGCTGAAGACGGCCGCCGTCGTCAGGAGCGAGCCGCCCCAGGCGAGGAACGCGGCGCGCGCCGTGTCCGTACGGCCCGCCCTGCGGGTCACGACCAGGCCCGCGACCAGCAGGATCAGCGCGGCGGGCAGCAGCCAGGAGATCTGGCCGCCGATGGTCGCGCCGAAGAGCCGGTCGACGCCGGTGTCGCCCCAGCCGCCGCCCCCGCCGGGTCCGCCCCCGCCGGGTCCGCCTCCGCCTCCGACGCTGCCTGTCTCCTCGCCGTTGATCCGGCCGAGGCCGTTGTAGCCGAAGGTCAGCTCCAGGAACGAGTTGTGCTGCGAGCCGCCGACGTACGGGCGCGAGGCCGCGGGCCACAGCTCGACGATCGCCGGCCACCAGCCACCCGACACCACCGACACCACGGCTGCGAGGGCGAGTTGGCCGAGGCGGCGGCGTACCGTCGTCGGGGCGCAGACCGCGTAGAGCAGCGCGAGCGGCGGCAGGATCAGGAAGGCCTGCAGGGTCTTCGTCAGGAACGCGAGCCCGACCGCGACCCCGGCCAGGACCAGCCACTTCGTACGGGCCTGTTCCAGGGCGCGCAGCACGCAGTACACGGTGACCGTCATCAGGAGCGCGAGCAGCGCGTCCGGATTGTTGAAGCGGAACATCAGCGCGGCCACCGGCGTCGACGCGAACACGACGACCGCGATCAGTCCCGCCGCCGGGCTGAACCGCCGCCGTACCGCCGCGTACAGCACCCCGGCCGTCGCCACCGCCATCAGCACCTGCGGCGCCAGGATCTGCCAGGAGCCGAGCCCGAAGAGGCGTACGGAGAGGGCCATCGGCCACAGCGCCGCCGGCGGCTTGTCGACGGTGATCGCGCTCGCGGCGTCGGACGAGCCGAAGAAGAACGCCTTCCAGGACTCGCTGCCCGCCTGAACGGCCGCCGAGTAGAAGGAGTTGGCGTACCCGGACGCGCTCAGGTTCCAGAGGTAGAGCGCGCCGGTCGCGGCGAGCAGGGCGAGCAGGAGGGGCCTGACCCAGCGGGGGTCGTCGGGGCGTCCGCGCCACAACTGCCGCAGGCGCGCCGGGGGTTGGGGGGCAGTGGTGGGGGCGGGCTGGGCGTGTGCGGTCATCGCTCGGTCCTGGTGGGGTGGGAGGGGGAGGTGCCGCGCTCCGTCTCCCGGCGGTCCGGGAAGACCCAGATCCGGTAGAGCAGGAAGCGGACGACGGTCGCCGCGAGGTTGGCGGCGACCAGCACGGTCAGCTCGGTGGCGTGCGCGACCCGGCCGCCGGCCGCGGCGTCGAGCGCCGCGAGGGAACCGCTGGTCAGCGCGAGACCGATGGCGAACACCACGAGCCCCTGGGCCTGATGGCGCACGGCCCGGCCCCGTCCACGTACCCCGAAGGTGAGCCTCCGGTTGGCGGCGGTGTTGGCGAGCGCCGAGACCAGCAGGGCCACGGCGTTGGCGACCTGCGCGCCCGAGCCGAGTGCGGTGCGCAGCAGCGAGTACAGCGCCAGGTAGAACAGCGTGGACAGCGCGCCCACGACGCAGAAGCCGACCAGCTGACGCGCCAACCCACCCGGCACACCGGCCAGTTGACGGTCCCGGGGGTCGTCCCCGAAGGGGCGCGCGAGCCGGTCGAGGGGGAGCGCGCCGACCGCGAGCGCCCGGCCGACCCGCCACACCCCCTTGAGGTCGTCGGCCGCCGTCCGGACGAGGTGCACGGTCGAGTCCGGGTCGTCCACCCAGTCGACGGGCACCTCGTGGATGCGCAGGCCGGCGCGCTCGGCGAGGACGAGCAGCTCGGTGTCGAAGAACCAGCCGGTGTCCTCGACCATCGGAAGCAGCCGCTCCGCCACCTCCCGCCGGATCGCCTTGAACCCGCACTGCGCATCGGAGAACCGCGCCGCGAGCGAACCGCGCAGGATCAGGTTGTACGTACGCGAGACGAACTCACGGCGCGGCCCGCGCACCACCCGTGAGCTGCGCGCGAGCCGCGAGCCGATCGCCAGGTCGGAGTGGCCGGAGATCAGCGGCGCGACCAGGGGGAGCAGTGCGTTCAGATCGGTGGAGAGGTCCACGTCCATGTACGCGAGGACCGGCGCGTCCGACCCCGCCCACACCGTGCGCAGCGCCCGCCCGCGCCCCTTCTGCTCCAGGCGGTGTGCCCGGACCTCGGGCAACTCGGCGTCGAGCCGGGCGGCGATCTGCGGGGTGCGGTCGGTGCTCGCGTTGTCGGCGATGGTGATCCGGAACCCGCCGCGCGGGCCGTCACCTCCGTCGACGCGCCCCGCCGCGCGGTACGGGAAGGTGCGGGTCAGATGGTCGTGCAGCCGGCGCACACAGCGGTCGAGGTCCTTCTCCTCGTTGTACACGGGCACGACCACGTCGAGAACGGGGGTGCCCAGCGGGCCTGCCGGGAGATGTGCGCGGGCCGGGAGCGGGTGCGGCCCCGGGGCCGGCGGAGAGTCGCTTCGCATACCGCGACACTCGTCAACTCCCCTGTCACGCCTGTGTGCTGAGGCTGTGCCCTGCCTGTGAGTCCGCGGGCGGTACGGCCGCGCAGGGCTCGGCGGCCGACTGCGGAACGCCCGCCTCCGCAGGGAGTCGTACGGCGAAGACCGTCCGGCCCGGCCTGCTCGTGACCGTCACCGTGCCGCCGTGGGCCGCCACGACCGCCTGCACGATGGCCAGCCCGAGCCCGGTCGACCCGGCGTGGCCGGAGCCCTGGTCGGCGGTGCCGGCACGGGACCGGGACGCGTCGCCGCGCGCGAACCGCTCGAAGACCCGCGGCAGCAGCTCCGCCGGAATCCCCGGACCGTCGTCCGCCACGTCGAGCCGGACCGCGGCCCCGTCCGTCCGCACGCGCGCGGTGACCGTCGTACCGGCCGGGGTGTGCGTGCGCGCGTTGGCCAGGAGATTGACGAGGACCTGCTGCAGGCGGGCCGCGTCGGCGCGGACTAGCGCAGGTTCCGGGGGCAGGTCGAGCCGCCAGTGGTGCCGCTGCCCGGCCGCCCGCGCATCGCCGACCGCGTCCACGACGAGCGGCGACAGATCCGTGGTCCCGTACGCGAGGGGCCGCCCGGCGTCCAGGCGGGCGAGCAGCAGCAGGTCCTCGACGAGGCCGGTCATGCGGGCCGCCTCGGACTCGATCCGGGCGAGCGCGTGCCGGGTGTCGGGGCCCGGCTCCTCGCGACCGCGCCGGGTCAGCTCGGCGTACCCGCGGATGGAGGCGAGCGGGGTGCGCAGCTCGTGGCCGGCGTCCGCGACGAACTGTCGTACCCGCGTCTCGCTCTCCTGGCGTGCGCTGAGCGCCCCGTGCACATGGTCGAGCATGCGGTTGAGGGCCGCGCCGACCTGGCCGACCTCGGTGCGCGGGTCGGCGTCGGGGACGCGTTCGGTGAGGGCGGGTTCGCCGCTGTGCAGGGGGAGTCGGGCCACGCGGGTCGCCGTCGACGCGACCCGGCGCAGCGGGCGCAGGGCGATGCCGATCATGGTGGCGCCCGCGATCCCGGCGGCCACGAGCCCGGCCCCGGCCACGCACAGCTCCACCACGACGAGGGTGCCGACCGTGTCCTCGACGCCCTTGGTCGGCACGCCGACCAGCAGCTCGCCCTCGGTGCCGTCGGGCACGTACAGGACGCGGTACTCGCCGAGTCCCGGCACGTCGACGTTGTGCGCCGCGCCGTCCTTCGGCACCGAGTCGAGGGCGGTGCGCTGGGCCGCGTCGAGCCCGGTCAGCTCGGCCCGCTCGCCGCGCCCGGCCGGGGCCTCGCTGACCGCCGCCTCGGTGACGTCGCCGTGCTCGACGACCGCGCCTATCGTGCCGAGCTCCGATCCGCCGAACGCGAGGAAGCGCAGCGGGTCCCGTACCTCGGGCATGCCGGGCGGCGCGCTCTTGGGCTTCGCCCGCGACTCGCGGTCGGCCACCTCGTGCAGCCCGCCGTCCAACTGCTCGTAGAGGTACGAGTGCAGCGCCACGGTCGTCACTGTCCCGATCACCGCGCAGACCAGCGCGATCAGCGCGATCGCACTGACCACGAGCCGGGCCCGCAGCGAGCCCGCCCGCCGGAACGGGGGACGGCCTCGGGGCGTCCGGGCTCCGGACGGCGGCTCGGGGCGTCCGCTCACGCCGCGGCCGTCGTCTCCGCCGGCTTGATCAGATAGCCGGCGCCGCGCCGCGTGTGGATCATCGGCGACCGCCCGGCGTCGATCTTCCGCCGCAGATACGAGATGTACAGCTCGACGACGTTGGCCTGGCCCCCGAAGTCGTAACTCCACACCCGGTCCAGGATCTGCGCCTTGCTGAGCACTCGCCGCGGGTTGCGCATCAGGTAGCGCAGCAGCTCGAACTCCGTCGCCGTGAGGTGGATCGACTCGCCGCCGCGCGTGACCTCGTGGCTGTCCTCGTCCAGCGTCAGGTCGCCGACCGCGAGCACGGACGCCGCCGCCCGCGCCGCCGCCCCCGACCGCCGGATCAGCCCGCGCAGCCGCGCCACGACCTCCTCCAGGCTGAACGGCTTCGTCACATAGTCGTCGCCGCCCGCCGTCAGGCCCGCGATCCGGTCCTCCACCGCGTCCTTGGCGGTGAGGAACAGCACGGGCACGTCCGGCAGTTCACGCCGCAGCCGCCCGAGGACGGTCAGCCCGTGCATGTCGGGCAGCATCACGTCGAGCACGACGGCGTCCGGCCGGAACGACCTGGCCGCCGCCACGGCCCCGGCCCCGTCGGCGGCGGTGCGGATCTCCCAGCCCTCGTAGCGCAGCGCCATGGAGAGCAGCTCGGTCAGGGACGACTCGTCGTCCACGACGAGGACCCGCACGGGGCTGCCGTCGGGCCGCAGCAGTTCGGTACGCGATGCGGTACGCGGTTCGAAACTCGTGGTCATACGCGCCACCCTGACCGCGCCCTCTGAGAACCCCCTTTCCCGAACCTGTGAATTTCCTGAGAAACGCCCGCCCCAGCGGTGGCCGCAACGGCAGCGACGGCTACGGCTACAGCTACGGCTACGGCTACGGCTACGGCTACGGCTACGGCTACGGCTACGGCTTCAGCTACAGCCCGAACAGCCGCGCCCCGTTGTCGTGGCACACCGCCCGCAGCCACGCGTCCCCGAGCCCGAGCCGTTCGAGCGCGTGGAGCTGGTGGACATACGGATACGGGATGTTGGGGAAGTCCGTGCCGAGCAGGACACGGTCGCCGAGGTCGGCGAGCCTGGCCCGTTCCCCGGCCGGGAAGGCGGCGAGCCGCTCGCTGAAGTCGGTGAACGCCATCGTCGTGTCGAGCCGCACCTCCGCGTACCGCTCGGCCAGGTCCAGGAAGTCCGCGTACTCCGGCATGCCCATGTGCGCCACGACGAGCCGCAGCCGGGGATGGCGCGCGAGCACCCGCCCCACCGGCTCGGGCCCGGTGTGCTTGCCGGGCTGCGGACCGGACCCGCAGTGCATCACCACCGGCGTGCCGGCCTCGGCGAGCAGTCCCCACACCGGGTCGAGCAGCTCGTCCGCCGGGTCGTAACCCCCCACCTGCACATGGGACTTGAAGACCCGCGCCCCCGCCTTGACGGCCTCGCGCACATATCCCTCCACGCCAGGCTCGGGGAACAGCGTCGCCGTGTGCAGGCAGTCCGGCGTGCGCCCGGCGAACTCGGCCGCCCAGCCGTTCAGCCAGGCCGCCATGCCGGGCTTGTGCGGATAGAGCATCGCCGTGAACGCCCGCACCCCGAACTCCCGCAACAGCGCGAGCCGTTCGGCCTCCTCCTGCCGGTACGTGATCGGCCACTCCATCCCGGTGAGCGGGCCGACCCCGTCGAAGTACGCCCAGACCTTGCGCAGCACCCGCTCCGGCATGAAGTGCGTGTGGACGTCGACGAGGCCGGGCACCCCGAGCCGCCGCCAGAACGCCCGTACGGCCTCGGGCTCGCTGCTCTCCCGGAGGGTCCGGCTACTGGTCCCGCTGTTCGCGCTGACCGCGTTGTCCCCGCACAAAGGAGTAGCTCCTCTCCACCTTCGTCACGTGCACCGAGTAGCTCTCGTACCAGTGCTTCCGGCCGTTGCGCTGGGCCGCGCGGTGCTCCGCCTGCGAGCGCCACTCCTCGATCGCGTCGGTGCTCTCGAAGTACCCGACGGTGATGCCGAGCCCGCCCGGCGTCCGCGCCGACTCCACCCCGAGGAACCCGGGCACCTCCTGCACCAACTCGTCCATCCGCTCGGCCACTTCGCCGTACCCCTGGTCCCCCTCCGTGCGCAGCGACGTGAAGATCACCGCGTAGTACGGCGGCTCGAACGCGGCGAGCGGACCGCCCGCCGAAGAACCCGAACCGGAACCGGAACCGGAGTCTGCCCCTGCGTCCGAACGCGAACCCGAACCCGTACCTGCGCCTGCACCCGAATCAGTGGTCATGCCACCCACTCTCGACACTCACCCCGCCCGTGTCCATGGCCCCACCCCCGACCAGGCGGGGCCGCCCCGGCAACTCCCCTCAGAACAGCCCGCCCTGCACGCCCCCGCCCGCCTCCTCCCGCACCGAAAGCGGCTCCACCGGAACGCTCACGCCGACCCGCTCCGCGTCCGCCGCGACGAGTTCCCAGCCGCCGAGCAGCCGCCCGTCCACGACCACCGGACCGCCCCCGTCCCGCGGCCGGAGGAACAGGTCCGGCCCGGCGGCCCCGACGAGCCGCCCGGCGACCCCGCCGCCGGCCACCAGCTCCCGCACGACCCGCACCTGCGCGGCCGGCTCCGCTCGCATCGCGTCGAGCCCGAACAGGTCCGTGTGGTCGACGGGTTGGAACTCCGACCGCTCCAGCGACTCGGGCCAGCCGGGAAGCGCGACGGCCCGCGCATGGCAGTCCCGGAGCTCCGCCAGCCGCTCCTCGACCGGCGGCAGAGCGAGCCGCACGGCCCGCTTGCGCGCGTACGGAATCCGGTCCGGCACCTTCAGCGCCGCCCCGAGCAGCTCCTCCGCCCGCCGCGCCGCCATCAACGGCCCCCGCCCGAGCCACGCGAACGCCACGGCCCCCTGCTCGTGCAGCCGCGCGGGCCCGCGCCGCACCCCCGTGATCCCCACCTTCAGCAACCCGGGCCCGAACCACGCCACATACACGGCGTACGGCCGCTGGTCACCGGCGTTGGTGTCCGCCGCGACGGAGAACGACCGGTCGATCCGCGCGCACTCCGCGCACTGGTCCCGCGTCCCCCGCCCCGGCACGACGGCCCCCACCGGACACGGCGTACGCCGCCCCGCTCTCCACACGCCGACACAGCGCCGCTCGCCCCGCGCCACGAACGCCAGCTCCTGCCCGAACGCGAGCGCACTGCCCCGCTCCCGCCCGGCCCCGAACCACCGCAGCTCAGGCCGCCCCTCGGCCCACCGAACCCCCGCACACGACCACGCCATGCCCCCAGCATGCGCCCCACCACTGACAACCCGAGGCGTTGTCCACAGGGCCGAGAACGCACACAACGCGAGAGGCCCGGACTTTCGTCCGGGCCTCTCATCTGTGTGCACTCGGCAGGATTCGAACCTGCAACCTTCTGATCCGTAGTCAGATGCTCTATCCGTTAAGCTACGAGTGCTTGTTTTGTTTTTTGTCTTCGCTCCCCGGCCTTTCGGCCCGCTCGCGGCGACAGGAAGAACATTACATGACTGCCGTCGTCATGTGAAATCCGATTGCCTCACCCCTTGTGACCTGCGGAAACGCATCTACGGACGCACTTGCGGCCGTGCCTGCGGACGCGCCTGCGGGTGGCGGCGGGCCGGCTCCGCCGGGTGCTGTCGACGGTCGGGGACGCCGAACGCACCGAAGCCCCGGTCCATCAGGACCGGGGCTTCGGATCTTGCTGCGGAGGCGGAGGGATTTGAACCCTCGATGGGCTTTAAGACCCAAACCGCATTAGCAGTGCGGCGCCATAGACCGGACTAGGCGACGCCTCCAGCACACCGCGCTCGCACGTGGTGCGTTGCAGATGATGACACAGCCCGCCGGGCTGTCACCAATCGCCCCCCACGGTACTAGGCAGGCAGGCGGCAGGGCAAAGCCTTAGGACCGGCGCGGCCTGCGGCGATGTGCGCGGGGGCGGGCGGAGCGCAACGTACGGGCGCTTCGGGCGTTAGTAGCGGTGAAGCGTTTCCCCTCCGCGGAGGCGCCGACGTCCCGACGTGCGGGCCTGCGTCCCGTGCGTCCCCGCAGTCCCCTAGTAGTGGAGTCCCCCGTGCTGCTGCGCCGTATCGCCTGTACCGCCGTCGCGTCCCTCGCCGCGCTGTCCGCGTCGCCCGCGCTCGCCCAGGAGGCCGCGCCCGTGCCGCGGTTACCGCTGGCCGAGCAGGACCACCTGACCGTGACCGTGTCGGACACCGGCACCGCCGAGGACGGCACGTACCGCCTGGAGTGCGGGAGCGACGGCAGCTTCGGCGGGACGCACCACCGCGCGGAGGCCGCCTGCGACCGGCTCGAACAGCTCGCGCAGGACGGCGAGGACCCGTTCGCGCCGGTGCCCGAGGGCTCGCTCTGCACGATGCAGCACGGCGGCCCGGGCACGGCCCACGTCACCGGCGTCTGGCAGGGCCGGCCGGTGAGCGCGTCGTACGACCGCAGCGGCGGGTGCGAGATCGGGCGGTGGAACGCGCTGGTGCCGGTGCTGCCGGACGTCGCGGGCGGCGGCCCCCGCACGGCGTTCTGAGACGCCCACCGAGGCCTCCTGAAGGGGTCTGCGGGCCAACTCCGGGGCGGGCGCCGGGGGTTGTGCGGCTCGTGTGCGGTGCGCGGGCGGGAGCCATGCACTCCCGTCACAGCGTGCGCGCGGGGCGCACACACCTCCTCCGTGCGACCTCCCTCTCATCCGGCGTCGCGAGCGCAACCCGTGCCCGTAGACTCCTTCCCGTGACACGCCAAGGGCCGCGGGACCGGGGGTCCCAGAGGCCGGCAAAAGGGCAGTAACAGGGAGGATCCGTCGTCGTGAGCAGCAGGCCATCCCGAGGCGCTGCTCGCCTCGCAGCCATACTCGACGCCCTTCCGGACGCGCTGTTGCTCGTCAACGCCAACGGCACGGTCGTCAACGCCAACAGCATCGCGCTGGACACCTTCGAGACGTCCGGCTGGTCCCTGGTCGGGCGTGGTCTGCTCGACCTGCTGCCGGAGTTCGACTCGCGGCTGATCCCGGGCTCGATGCGGCGCCCCGACTCCGTGGACGCGGACAGTCACGGGCGCACCAAGCCGCGGCGGATGACGGCACGGCGCACGGACGGAAGCGAGTTCCCGGTCGAAGTCACCAGTGCGAATCTGGAGGACTCCCGGGACGCGTACGAGTCGCACGGCAGTTACGGATATTCCGGCGACGAGCTCCTGATGCTCGTCGTACGGGATCTTTCCGGCACCGTGGACACCGAGGCGGAGCTGGCGCGTTCACAGCGGCAGACCGAGATGATCCTGCGCGCGGCGGCCGAGGGCGTCGTGGGCACGGACACCGAGGGCCGGGTCGTCCTCGTGAACCCGGCGGCCGCGCAGATCCTCGGCTACCGCGCGAGCGACCTGGGCGGCAAGGAACTGCACGCCCTGGTGCAGCACTCGCGGCCGGACGGCGAACCGTTCCCGTACGAGGAGAGCCCCCTCGCCGACACCCTGCGGTCCGGGCGCAAGCACCGGGTGCGCGGGCAGGTGCTGTGGGCGAAGGACGGCAGCAAGGTCAAGGTCGACCTGACGACGGCGCCGGTGCGGGACGGGGACCAGCTGGTCGGCGCGGTCCTGGCGTTCACGGACCGCCGCGCGTACGACGAACTCGTCGAGCAGCACGCCCTGGAGACCGCGAAGGCCGAGGAGCGGTACGCGGAGCTGGAGCAGCGCGAACAGCAGCGGTACGCCGAGCTGGAGCAGCGCGAGCAGCAGCGGTACGCGGAGCTGGAGGCGCGCGAGAAGGAGCGGTACGAGACGCTCGCCGAGCGCGAGAAGGATCGTTACGCGGCCCTGGCCGAGCGGGAGAAGGACCGGTACGAGGCGCTCGTCGAGCGGGAGAGCGAGCGGTACGAGGCGCTGTCGGCACGGCACGCCCAGCTGCTCGCCGTGCTCGGCGGTTCGCTGCGCGGGCCGCTGGAGGAGATGCGCCGCGAGCTCGGCACGCTCGCCGCGGACCCGGCGGGCCAGCTGTGGCCCGAGGCCAACCAGGTGCTGCACCACCTGGCCGCCGGATACGGCCGGATGACGGCGCTCGTCGACAACGTCCTGGCGTACCAGCACCTCGACACCGGCGCCGCCGAGCTGCACAAGCAACGCGTCCTGATCGACGGCGTGGTGGCCGCGGGCGTCGAGGGCGCCGTGGAGCTGATCGGCCCCGGCCGCGCCCAGTTCGCCGTGCACGCGCCGCCGTTGGAGGCCGAGGTGGACGGGCCGCGGCTCGCCACCGCGCTCGCGCACCTGATCGCGGACGTCGCCGGCATCGACGCGACGGGCAACGCGCGCGTGCCCGCGGGCCCGGCCGCCGCGGGCCAGGTCGACTCGACGATCGTGGTGGCCGCGGCCCAGCGCGGCGAGGTCGTACGCATCGAGGTGCGCGGTCCGTACGCGGGCGGCGATCCCGTGCATGCGCCGGTCGTCCGCGGCATCGTGCGGGCGCACGGCGGTGTGCTGCAGACGCACGAGGTGCCGGGGATGAGCGGCAGCGCGTACGTCCTGGAGGTCCCGCTGGGCGCTCCGGCGGGCACGGACGGGGCGGGTGCGCCGGAGGAGTCCGTTGCCGGGGCCTCCGATGTGGCCGCCGCATCCGCTGTGGGCGCTTCCGGGTCCGCTCCTGGTGTGGCTCCTGGCGGGGCTCTTGAGCTGGCCGCCGGGGCTACGGCTCCTGAGGGGGCTGCGGGAGGTGCGGTTCCTGAGGGGGCTGCTGCGGACGTTCCGGTTCCGGTGCCTGCCCAGCAGCAGACCGAGGGCCGGGGGCGGCGGCGGGCGCGGCGTGGGCCGTCGGTGGACGCGTTCCTCGACGACAGCTCCGCCGGTCCCGACGAGGCGGAGTCCGCGGAGAGTTCGGAGCCGGTGGAGGAGCCGCGCGGCCGTCGCCGCCGCCGGGCCGCCGCTCCGGAGGGGCCGCAGGGCGGGGACCTCGTACCCGCGCAGAGCTCCGACGAGATGCCGACCGACGGTACGGGTGTCGCCGAACTCGCGGGAGCCGCAGGTGTCGCGGATGCCCAGGCGGCCGCCGCTGTCGCCGGTACGGGACGCAGGCGGCGCCGGCCGGCCGCGGCCGAGGCGCAGGGCGAGGCGGCCCAGGGTTCCGTGGTGACCGCGGCCGAGCACGCCTCGGGTTCCGCGTCCGGCGCCGGGCAGCGGCTCGGCGACACGGTGCCGCCGCAGGGCATGCCGGTCCCGGCCGAGTCCGCGGGCGTCGCGCCGACCGGGCGCAGGGCGCGGCGGGGCGTGGAGGGGGCGCCGCAGGCGCTGGCCGCGCTGCCCGCCGCGGGGACGGAACAACAGGCCGAGCTCGCCGAGCAGGCCGCTCCGGGTACGGAAGAGAACGTTCAGGCGGGGCAGGCAGAGCAGGCGGCGCAGGCGGCTCCGGGCGCCGGGGTGGCCGAGGGCGCCGAGGTCGAGGTGCGGCCCCGGGGGCGGCGGGCGCGGCGTGCCCTCGCCGCCGCGCAGGAGCGTGCCGCGGCCGCCGAGCGCGGGCCGCGGACCACCTTCGCGCTGCCGCCCGCCGAGGCCGACCGCGCGCCCGAGGGCACGCCCGCGGCGCACGCCGCAGAGGCCGCGCCCGGGGCTGCCGTGCCCGGTGCCGCCGTGCCTGGAGCTGCCGTGCCCGGGGCTGCAATGCCTGGTGCCGTGCCTGTGCAGGAGGGCGTGCCCGCGCCTGCTGCCGTCGAAGTGCCGGACGCCGACGTCGAGTTGACGCACCCGGCGGACGTCGAGGGCGACCACGCCTACAACGCGCCCGCCGGTCCTGCCGCCGACCACACGCCGCCGCAGCCGCACCCCGTGCCGGCGCCGACCGGCAGGCGCCGGGCCCGCCCGGCGCCCGAGCCGGAGGCCGTACCGGTGCCTGTGCCTGCGCCTGCGCCTGCGCCTGCGCCCGAGGCTGTTCCCGTACCGGAGGCTGTGGAGGGCCCGGAGAACGTCCAGGGTGCGGCGGGTACGGAGGCCGCGCCTGCCGTGGCCGCCGCCGTGCCCGCCGCGCTGCCGCCCGAGCAGGAGCCCGTGGCGGCCGCGCCGCAGGAGGGCGAGCCGGTGCAGGCCGTACCGGCGACGGCACCGGAAGAGGCACCTCCGGCGGCTCAGGCACAGCAGGCAGCCCCGGCGGCTCAGGCTCCCGAGGCACCGGCCGTGGGCCCCGAGCAGGCCCCGGAAGCGGAAGCACCTGCTCCCGCCCCGGCCTCCGCTCCGGCCGCCCCGGCCGCCCCGGCCGAAACTCCTGAGGCAGCCCAGCCGTTGCCTCAGCCTCAGCCCCAACCGGAAGCCGCGCCCCAGCCCCAGCCGCAACCGCAGGCTCAGCCCCAAGCGCAGCCGCAGGCCCAGCGGAATCGGCTCGCGCAGCCGCTGCCCGCCGAGGCGGACGCTCCGGCAGGCGGGTCGAGCAACTCGACGCAGGGCCGGGCGATCAGCGTGCGCACGCTCGGGCAGGGCGTCCCGTTCGCCCAGCACATCGCGGAGCAGCAGCGGAAGCCCGGGCAGCCGGGTCAACCGACCCAGCCCGGCCAGCCCGGACAACCGGCTCAGCCCGGCCAGCCCGGCCAGCCCGGCCAGCCCGGACCGCTTCCGCCCCGGCCGCAGGGCCAGCCCGCCAACGCGACCAAGTCGCAGACGGGCAGCCTGAACACGTCCGGCGGTCAGTCGTCCGGCGGTTCCGGCCGCCGTCGCAAGCTGGGCACTCCGCAGGCCAAGCCCGAGGCGCAGGCCGCCGAGGCACCGCAGACACCCCCCGGCACCCCCGGCGCCCCTGGCCCGCAGCCGGGCCCGCAGCCCGCGACCGGCTCACTGCCCGGCTCGGGCCCCCTGCCGGGTTCCGGTTCGCTCCCGGGTTCCGGTTCGCTCCCGGGTTCCGGTTCGCTTCCGGGTTCGGGCCCGCTTCCGGGTTCCGGTTCGCTCCCTGGCTCGGGGCCGCTTCCGGGTTCCGGTTCGCTCGCCGGGGCCGGGCCGCTGCCCGGTGCCGAGGCGCATCGCTCGGAGGGCCGGTCGTACGCGATCGGCGCCCCGGACGAGGGTGCCGAGGGCCCGGAGCCGCTCGACGGTCCCGGCGGCGCGGTCGAGGTGGCGAACAGCCCGCAGCCGCAGCCGATGGACGACGAGCTGCCGCCCGAGCCGCTCGACAACCCGCGTCGGCTGCTCGTCTGGCCCGCGCCGGACATGTCCACCCAGCAGGCGCTGAGCGACCGCGGCTACCGCCCGGTGATCGTGAACTCCCGCGACGAGGTGGACGCCCAGATCGCGGCGTTCCCGGCCGCGCTGTTCGTCGACCCGCTGACCGGGCCGATCACGCGGACCGCGCTCCAGTCGCTGCGGCAGGCGGCGGTCGCGGCCGAGGTGCCCGTCCTGGTGACGGCCGGACTCGGCCAGGCCTCCCGCGAGGCGGCGTACGGCGCCGACCCCGCCGTGCTCCTGAAGGCGCTCGCGCCGCGGGACAGCGAACAGCACCCGCCGCGCGTCCTGCTGATCGAGGAGCACGACGAGATCGCGCGGGCGCTCACGGCCACGCTCGAACGGCGCGGCATGCAGGTCGCGCGGGCCAGCGCGGACGCGGACGCGGTGACGCTCGCGACGCAGATGCACCCGAACCTGGTCGTGATGGATCTGCTGCAGGTCCGCCGCAGGAGGGCCGGGATCGTCGACTGGCTGCGTGCCAACGGGCAGTTGAACCGCACCCCGCTGGTCGTCTACACCGCGGCCGTCGACCCGTCGGACCTGCCGAAGCTGGCCTCCGGCGAGACCGTGCTGTTCCTCGCCGAGCGGTCCACGAGCGCGGAGGTCCAGGCCCGGATCGTCGACCTGCTCGCGAAGATCGGCACCAACTGACCGGCACCAACTGACCGGCACCAACTGACCGTCGCCGACTGACCGTTGCCGTACGGCCGTTACGCGGATGGGGCGCTGTTTCACGTGAAACAGCGCCCCACTCACGTACCGAAAGGCCTCAGAACTTCTTGATGTCCAGCTCCCCGTCCGCGTACTGCTTCCGGATCACCTTCTTGTCGAACTTGCCGACGCTGGTCTTCGGGACCGTCGGGATGATCGACCAGCGCTCGGGCAGTTGCCAGCGGGCGATGTGCTCGCCGAGGAAGTCGCGCAGCGTCTCGAAGTCGGCGGTCGCGCCCTCCTTCAACACCACGGTGGCGAGCGGGCGTTCGCCCCACTTCTCGTCCGGTACGGCGACGACCGCGGCCTCGGCGACCTCCGGGTGGGCCATCAGCGCGTTCTCCAGCTCGACCGAGGAGATCCACTCGCCGCCGGACTTGATGACGTCCTTGGCGCGGTCGGTCAGGGTGAGGAAGCCGTCGGGGCTGATGATGCCGACGTCGCCGGTCTTCAGCCAGCCGTCCTCGCTGAACTTGTCGGCGGGCCGGAAGGGTTCGCCGTCCGCGCCGCCGTAGTACGCGCCGGCGATCCACGGGCCGCGGACCTCCAGCTCGCCGGCGGAGGTGCCGTCCCACGGCAGGTGCTCGCCCGCGGGACCGGTCAGGCGGGCCTCGACGCCGGCGGGGAAGCGGCCCTGGGTGAGGCGGTACCCCATCTCGTCGGCCTCGCTGACCCCGGCGGGCGGCCGGGCGACCGTGCCGAGCGGCGAGGTCTCGGTCATGCCCCAGGCGTGGCAGACGCGGACGCCGAGCTTGTCGTACGCCTCCATCAGGGAGGGCGGGCAGGCGGCGCCGCCGATGGTGACCTGGTCGAGGCTGTCGATGTTCCGCGGGTTGGCGGTGAGTTCGGCGAGCAGGCCCTGCCAGATGGTGGGCACGGCGGCGGCGTACGTGGGGCGCTCCTGCTCGATCATCTCGGCGAGCGGGGCGGGCTGCAGGAAGCGGTCCGGCATCAGCAGGTTCACGCCGGTCATGAAGACGGCGTGCGGCAGGCCCCAGGCGTTCACATGGAACTGCGGGACCACGATCAGGCCCGTGTCCTGGTCGGTGAGGCCCATCGACTGGGTCATGTTGACCTGCATCGAGTGCAGGTAGATCGAGCGGTGCGAGTAGACGACGCCCTTGGGGTCGCCGGTCGTGCCGGAGGTGTAGCACATGGCCGCGGCCTGGCGTTCGTCCAGCTCGGGCCAGTCGTACGCGGTGGGCTTGCCGGCGAGGAGCTCCTCGTACTCGTGCACCTGGACGTTCGCGTCGGCGAGCAGCGAGCGGTCGCCGGGGCCGGAGACGACGACGTGCTCGACCGGGGTGAGCTGGGGCAGGAGCGGGGCGAGCAGCGGGAGCAGCGAGCCGTTGACGATGATCACGCGGTCCGCGGCGTGCTTGACGATCCACACCAACTGTTCCGCCGGAAGGCGCAGGTTGAGGGTGTGGAGGACGGCGCCCATGGCGGGGACCGCGAAGTACGCCTCGACGTGCTCGGCGTTGTTCCACATCAGCGTCGCGACCCGCTGGTCGCCCTCGACGCCCAGGTCCTCGCGGAGCGCGTGCGCCAGCTGGGCCGAGCGCTCACCGATCTCGGCGAAGGTACGGCGGTGCGGCTCGCCCTCGCCGGTCCACGTGGTGATGGTCGATGTGCCGTGGACGGTGGACCCGTGGTTGAGCAGTCGGGTCACGGTCAGCGGTACGTCCTGCATGGTGCTCAGCACGGCGTCCTCCCGGTGGGCGCTACGGAGCAGTAGGGTTTCGCAGATTCTCACCGCATACCACGTGGTATGTCACTACTGCGACGCCGACCGTTGCCGAACGGACGCGTGATCCACATCATGCGGGCCCGGTCGCGGAGCCCCTCCGCCTCACTTCACCGGCGTCAGCTCCGGGTCCTGGCGCAGCTTGCCGAGGGCCCGGGACACTGCGCTCTTCACGGTGCCGACGGACACCCCGAGCACGTCGGCGGTCTGTGCCTCGCTCAGGTCCTCGTAGTACCTGAGGACGACCATCGCGCGCTGGCGGGCCGGGAGTTTCATGATCGCGCGCCACATGGCGTCCCTGAGCGCCTGCTGCTCGGCCGGGTCGGCGAGCGGGAGCGGGTCCGGCTCGGGCAGCTCGTCGCAGGCGAACTCGTCGAGCTTGCGCTTGCGCCACTGCGAGGTCCGGGTGTTGAGCAGGGCCCGGCGCACATAGCCGTCGAGGGCGCGGTGGTCCTCGATCCGCTCCCAGGCCACGTATGTCTTGGTGAGGGCGGTCTGCAGGAGGTCCTCCGCGTCGCAGGGGTCCGCCGTCAGCGAGCGCGCGGTGCGCAGCAGCACCGGCCGACGGGCGCGCAGATACGAGGAGAACGACGGGTACCGGGCGTTCGCGCTTCCCCCGGTGCGGACGGGCGGCCCATCGATAACGGTCATGGCTCCACGCTAGAAGCGGCCCCACCTCCGCGGATCGGCCCCAGGTCCCGAACCCGCGTCCCCCTCAGGTTGTAGGGGTGGGGCCCGCCTCACCTCCTGAGGGTGGAGGGGCCCGGGACCGCCCCCGAAGGGTGATCCCGGGCCCGCCGTACACCGGGTCGTACGGAAGGGGAGGTTCCGGTGAGGGTCAGCCGATCCGGGCGACCGGCGCGTCCACGATGTTCCGGTCGATGTGCAGGGTGCGGCCGCCGTGCTTCTCCTTCACGTCGCCCTTGTACTGGTGGATCCGCTTGTGCGGGTACCAGGCGCCCGGCCGGAACACCGGCTCCTTGTTGAGGTTCGGCTTCACGCCCCAGCGCGCGAACCACACCACCTCGGGCAGGTCCGTCACGCCCTTCCTGCGCGCCAGCTCCATGTGCCGTACGCCGGAGTCGGCGCTGCTGTAGAAGCCGGTGACGTACCCCTTGCCGCGCACCTCGCGGTTCCAGGCGCGGACGAAGGACAGGGTCCGCGCCCGGCACTTCGCGTCGCGCAGGTCGTACGACTCGACGTCCAGGTAGAGCGGGCTGCCCTGGCGGAAGCCGTGCGCGCGGGCGCGGCTGACGGCGTCGCGGCCCTCGGCGCGGCCCTGGCGTGCGGGGTTCGGGCCGATGCGGACGTTCTGCTTGTTCTTGGCGAAGACGCACGGCGGCTGCGAGCCGACGTACAGCGGCAGCACGCCCCAGCCCAGGGCGTGGACGTCCTGCAGCCAGATGCGGTCGAGGTTCGGCTGGTGCTTGCAGTGCCGGCCGCGGCCGCCGAAGTAGACGCCGACGGCGCGGTAGTCGGAGTGCCGGCGCCAGGCCCGCATGGTCCCGAGGGACGGGGCGCGGCAGGTGTCGAAGGCCCAGCCCTTGAACACCCTCGGCTTCGGACGGGCCGCCGCCTGCCCGGCGACTTCGGCGGCCCCGGGCCCGGCGGAACCGGGCCTGGCGAACCCGGACCCGGCGGACCGGGCGGACCCGGCGTACGGCCCTGCGGGCGACCCTGCCGCGGTGGGCGGCGCGGCCAGAGTGAGCAGACCCAGGACGGTGACGAGCAGCCCAACGAGCGGCTTCCGTCGGCCACTTCGGGCCGACCGTCGGCCTACCGGACTGATGTGGTTGATTCGACTGATTCGACTGATTCGGGACATAACCGCGAGTCAAGGTGCCCGCCCCGCCGTGCGCGCCGAGGACACGCGCACGGCGGCCGCGCTTCAGCCGTCCGAGGTGAGCACGAGCCCCGAAGTGGGCACGCCCGTACCGGCGGTGACGAGGACGCGGGACGCTCCCGGGACCTGGTTGACGGCGGTGCCGCGGACCTGCCGTACGCCCTCCGCGATGCCGTTCATGCCGTGCAGATACGCCTCGCCGAGCTGGCCGCCGTGGGTGTTGAGGGGCAGCGCCTCCTCGGCGACGAAGTCCGCGGCCTCGCCCGGCTTGCAGAAGCCGAACTCCTCCAGCTGCATGAGGACGAACGGGGTGAAGTGGTCGTAGAGGATGCCGACGTCGATCTCGGCCGGGGTCAGTCCCGAGCTGCGCCACAACTGCCGGGCCACGACGGCGGATTCGGGCAGTCCGGTGAGGTCGTCACGGTAGAAGCTGGTCATCTGTTCCTGCGCCCGGCCCGCGCCCTGCGCCGCCGCCGCGACGAGCACCGGGGTCTGCCGCAGCGACCGCGCCCGCTCCGGGGTCGTCACCACGATCGCCTGGCCGCCGTCGGTCTCCTGGCAGCAGTCGAGCAGCCGCAGCGGCTCCACGATCCAGCGCGAGGCGGCGTGGTCGGCGAGTGTGATCGGCTTGCCGTGGAAGTACGCCGCCGGGTTGGTCGCCGCGTACTTCCGGTCGGTGACGGCGACCTGGCCGAACGCCTCGGGGCCGAGCCCGTACGTGTGCAGATAGCGCTGAGCGGCCATCGCGACCCAGGACGCCGGGGTGAGCAGCCCGAACGGCAGGGCCCAGCCGAGCGCGGCGCCCTCGGCGGAGGGTTCGCGGTGCTGCACGCCGGAGCCGAAGCGGCGGCCGGAGCGCTCGTTGAACGCCCGGTAGCAGACGACGACTTCGGCCACTCCGCCCGCCACCGCGAGGGCCGCCTGCTGCACGGTCGCGCAGGCCGCGCCGCCGCCGTAGTGGATGCGCGAGAAGAAGGAGAGCTCGCCGATCCCGGCCGCCTGCGCGACGGTGATCTCCGGGCTGGTGTCCATCGTGAACGTGACCATGCCGTCCACGTCGGCGGGGGAGAGGCCCGCGTCGTCGAGCGCGGCGTGCACGGCCTCGACGGCGAGCTTCAGTTCGCTGCGCCCGGAGTCCTTGGAGAACTCGGTCGCGCCGATGCCCGCGATCGCCGCCCGCCCGCCGAGGCTGTCCCGGTTCCGTACGCTCACGCGCCCGCCTCCTCGGACGGCCCGGACTCCTCGGGAAGGGCCACGGTGACCGTGCCCGTGACGTGGCGGCCGATGCCGTTGGTTCCGCTGACGGCGATCTGCGCGGTGCCGTCCGCGACCTCGGTGACCTCACCGGCCAGCACCATCGTGTCCCCCGGATAGTTGGGCGCCCCCAGCCGGATCTTCACCTTCCGCAGTACGGCCGCGGGGCCCAGGCAGTCGGTGACGTACCGGCCGACCAGGCCGTTGGTCGTCAGGATGTTCATGAAGATGTCGGGGGAGCCCTTCTCCTTCGCGAGCTCCGCGTCGTGGTGCACGTCCTGGTAGTCCCGCGAGGCGAGCGCCCCCGCGACGATCAGGGTGCGGGTCACCGGTATCTCCAGGGGCGGCAGTTCCGCCCCGGCGCGCAGGTCTTTCACGAGCGCTCCCCCTCCTCGATCGCGTCGTCCCCGTGCGCTATCAACTCCCCCAGGTCCGCGAGGAGTTCGGCCCCGCCCCCGAGGTACGCGTCCAGCTGCCGCCCCCACAGGAAGTGCCGGTGCACCGGGTGGTCCAGGTCGGCGCCGGCGCCGCCGTGCAGATGCTGACCCGCGTGCACGACCCGGCGGCCCGCCTCCGACGACCACCAGGCGGCGGTCAGGGACGCGGCCCGGTGGTCGAGCCCCTCGTCCCTGCGCCAGGCAGCCTCGTACGCGGTGACCCGGATCGCCTCGATGTCCATGTACGCGTCGGCCGCCCGCAACAGCACCGCCTGCTTGGCGGCGAGCGGCTTGCCGAACTGCTCGCGCGTCGAGGTGTGTTCTACGGCACGGGCCAGCGAGCCCGCGCACACCCCGGCCTGCAGTCCGGCGAACGCGGTGCGCGCCGTCGCGAGCACGTCGTCGTACGCCCCCGCGCCGCCGAGGCGCTCCCCCGGCGTGCCGTCGAGGACGAGGCGCCCCGCCGACCAGGGCGCGGTCAGCTCGACCGGCTCCACCTCGGCGTCCTCGGCGCGCACCAGCCACAGCCCGTGGTCGGCGGCGGCCACCAGCACGTACGTGGCGTCGCGCAGCCACGGCACCCAGCCGACGGTGCCGGTCAGCCGGCCCGCGGCGTCCGCGCGTACGCCCGGCTGTGCGGGGAACGCCCCGGTCGCCACCTCCGTGCCGTCCTCCAGGGCGGGCAGGAGGCGTTCGCGCTGGTCGGCGGTGCCGTGCGAGGCGACGGCGAGCAGGCCGTACGCGCCGGACGCGGCGAACGGCACCTGCGCGGTGCGGCGGCCCTGTTCCTCCAGGAGCAGCACGAGGCCGAGCAGCCCGGTCTCGCGGACGGCCCCGCCGAGCCCGGCCGCGCACAGCTCCTTCCACAACTCCCGGTCGCTGTCCGTGCCGAGGGCGGTGAGCCGCTCGGGCGTCGACAGGTCGCTGAAGATCCGCGCCGCGAGCTCCAGGGCCGCGGACTGCTCCTCGGTCGGGGTGAAGTCCATCAGTCGACGCTCCCCGGGACGGCCCGGAACACCGGGAGGACGAGGTCCTTCTCCACCTGCCGGTACTCCACCCGGACCGGCATCCCGATCCGCACCTCGTCCGCCGGCACCCCGACGACGTTGCTGATCATCCGTACCCCTTCGGCGAGTTCGACGAGGCCCACCGCGTACGGCGGGTCGAAGGCGGGGAAGGGCGGATGGTGCATGACGACGTAACTGAAGACCGTGCCGTCGCCGCTCGCCTCGACCGTGTCCCAGCGCGGTGAGCCGCAGCCGTTGCACCCCGGCAGCCAGGGGAAGCGCAGGGTCCGGCAGTCCGCGCAGCGCTGGACGAGGAGCTGCCCGCGCTCGACACCGGCCCAGAATCCGGCGTTGTCCCGGTTGATCACCGGGCGGGGGCGTGCCGGGGGCTGTTTGCCGCTCGGTGCCCCGCGCGGTCTGCTGCGCGCGGGTGCGTACTTGAGGATCCGGAACCGGTGCGTCCCGGCCGGTTCGCCGTTCGCTCGGACATCCATCCGCGTCGTCACGAAGTGCCCCGTACCCAGTTTGGTGGTCTTCTGCGCCGAGACGGACTCGATCACGGCGTCGAAGGTGATCAGGTCCCCCGGGCGCAGCGGCCGCAGGTACTCCTGCTCGCAGTCGGTGGCCACGACCGAGGTGAACCCGGCGCCGTCGAGCAGCCCGAACAGCGCGTCGTACGCCGCCGAGCGGCCCGCCCCGCCGTGCCCGGAGAGCCCGCCCATCGTCCAGGCCTGCAGCATCGTCGGCGGAGCGACCGCGTCCGGCCCGGAGTACGCCGGGTTGGCGTCGCCCATCGCCTCGCACCAGTGCCGGATCATCGGCTCGTTCACCGGGTCCTTGCCGACCCCGGCCTCGGCTGCGGGACTGCCCTCGTACGTCTTCAACTCCCGCAGGAACGCCGCGAGTTCCTGCTCCTCGGCGGCATCGGTGGACTGCCGGGCGCTCGACGAACCCTGCGCGCCCTCCGCCCGCGTCCCGCGCGTACCGCTCACCGGCGCACCTTCCTCATGCCGAGCCGCATCGTCGCGACGATCTCCCGCTGCACCTCGCTCACCCCGCCGCCGAAGGTGTTGATCTGCGCCGCCCGGTTCATCCGCTCCAGCTCGCCGTCCCCGTCCCGCCCGATCCCGTACGCCCCGGGCGACCCGGCCCGGACGAGGCCTGCGTCGCCGACGATCTCCTGGCACATCCGGTACACCTCGACCGCCGACTCGGTCCCCGCGAACTTCACGCCGCTCGCGTCCCCGGGGGCGAGGCGGCCCGCGCCGACGTCGCCGACCAGGCGCCAGTTGAGCAGCCGGGTCGCGGCGAGCCGGGCGTGCACCTCGGCCAGGCGCGAGCGCACCCAGGGCGTCTCGGCGGGGCGGCGCCCGGTGACGGGGTCGGGGGTGCGGGCGAAGGCGAGGGCGCTCGCGTAGCAGTCCTCGGCCTGCATGCCGATCGCGGCGAGGGCCACGCGCTCGTGGTTGAGCTGGTTGGTGATCAGGCCCCAGCCGCCGTTCTCCTCGCCGACCAGGTTCGCGGCGGGCACCCTGATCCCGTCGTAGTACGTGGCCGTCGTGGTCAGCCCGCCGACCGTCTCGATCGGCGTCCAGGAGAACCCGGGCGCGTCCGTCGGCACCAGGACGATCGAGATGCCCCGGTGCTTGGGCGCCTCCGGGTCGGTGCGGCAGGCGAGCCAGATCCAGTCCGCCTGCTGGGCGTTGGACGTGAAGATCTTCTGCCCGTCGATCACCCACTGGTCGCCGTCTCTCGCGGCCCGGGTGCGCAGGGAGGCGAGGTCCGTACCGGCCTCCGGCTCGCTGTAGCCGATCGCGAAGACCAGCTCGCCGCTGAGGATCCGGGGCAGGAAGTACGCCTTCTGCTCCTTTGTCCCGTACTTCATCAGGGTCGGCCCGACGGTGTTCAGGGTGACCATCGAGACGGGCGCGCCCGCGCGGTACGCCTCGTCGAAGAACACGAACTGCTCGTCCGCGCCCCGCCCCTGGCCGCCGTACTCGACGGGCCAGCCGAGCCCCAGCATCCCGTCCGCCCCGATCCGGCGCAGCACCTCCCGCTGGCCGGGGCCGTCGACCGGCGGCCGCTCGCCGAGGACCTGCCGGAAGTACGCGCGGAGTTCGGCGCGCAGCCGCTCCTGGCGCTCGGTGGGGGCGAGATGCACGGCGTCCCTCCTGGGAGCTCGTACGGGCTGACTGACCTTGCGGGACAGGTTTCTGACTGTCCGTCAGAAACCGGCTCGCTGTCAAGGTCACGGCACCAGCCGCCGGCGCGAGACCGGGCGGGCGGACCCCCGGCACGCCGACGCGGCGGCACAGTCCGTGCCGCCGCGTCGACGCAAACACCCCCCGCCGCGCGGAGCCCCGCCCTCCCCCCTCTGGAGGGCGCGACTCCACGCGGACCGGCGGCTTACCAGAGCTGGGTGAAGGCGAAGTCGTACGTCTCGTTCGACTGGTCCACGGCCGTGAACGCCGAGCCGTTCACCTGGGCGTTGTTGTTCTGGTTGGAGGCGCCGGCGCCGGTCGCCACCTGCTGGTTCGTGGCCGAGTTCCCCTCGTTCTCGCCGCCGACGCCACTGCCCGTGACAGTCGCCACAGCCGCGTTCGATCCGTCACTCGCGAAGCCCCCGTTGTCCGCCTGGGCCACGCCCGTGAACAGCGCCGCGGCGAGCGGCAGGGAGGCGGCGGCGGCGAGTACGCGAGCGGTCCGGATGCGTGCCATGTGTTTCCTCCAAATGCGACCGGCCCAGCCGGCCGGTCCGGTAAGTACCCCTGGTCCAGGGGCAGTTGGCCGACCGCCCCTGCGATGTTCACGACGTCGCGAGAGCAGAGGTGCCCACCGCACCCCCACCGAACCGCCCCGCCCCCCGCCTTCCCTCGCAAGCGTGAGCCCGCCCGGCTAAACCCCGACCCTCGGCCGCGAGCGACACCACGAGCCTCGAAACCCCCTTCCCTTCCTCGAACGTACGTACGAAAATAGAGCCATGGCCACCACCGATCGGCAAGCCACCACCCTGGCCCTCGCCCATGCCCTGTCCGCCGCCGAGCGTGGGCTCGCCGTCATCCCGCTCTCCCGCACCAAGCTCCCGGCCCTGCGCTCCCCGCACCGCGACGAGCCGAACCCGCCCGCCGCCTGCCACGGCGAGTGCGGCCGCCCCGGCCACGGGGTGTACGACGCGACGACCGACCCCGTCCGCATCCGCGAGCTCTTCGCCGCCGCCCCCTGGGCCACGGGGTACGGCATCGCCTGCGGACTTCCCCCGCACCACCTGATCGGCATCGACCTGGACGACAAGCCCGGCCCCGAGAGCCCCGGCACCTCGGCGACGCTGCGCGAGCTCGCCCTGCGGCACCTCTTCTCGATCCCGGACACGGTGGTCGTCCTCACCCCGAGCGGCGGGCGCCACCTGTGGCTCTCCGGCCCGCCGGACGTCGTCGTGCCCAACTCCGCGAGCCGGCTCGCCCCCGGCATCGACGTCCGGGGCGCGGGCGGGTACCTCGTCGGCCCCGGCTCCCGCACCGAGCACGGGGTGTACGCGACGGCCCCCGGCACGGCCCACCTCGCGCCCGCGCCCTGCCCCCGCACACTCCTACACCTCCTCGCACCCCCACCGCGGCCACGCACGCCGCCGCACGCGGGCCAGGCGGGCCCGGCGACCTCCGCGCAGGCCGAGGGCCTGATCCAGTTCGTCCTCGGCGCCCGTACCGGCCAGCGCAACACCCGCCTCTTCTGGGCCGCCTGCCGCGCGTACGAATCCGGAATGGGCGAAGCCCTGGCCCCCCGCCTCCAGGCAGCAGCAACCCGCACGGGCCTCCCGGAACCGGAAGCGCGGGCCACAATCGCATCGGCGGCCCGGGCAACGGGGAGGCGGGGGTAGGGAGTTCGGGGCCGGGAGTTCGAGGGCAGGGAATTCGGGGGCTGGGAGGGGAGCAGTGCGCTGCGGGCAACGCGAAAGGCCCCCGACCGAAATCCCCGGTCAGGGGCCCTCAACACCCGCGGTGGGTGTGGGATTTGAACCCACGGTGACTTGCGCCACGACGGTTTTCAAGAGCGTCAAGCTTGCAGCACAAACGTGCTGGTCAGCAGCCGTTTAGGCTTCTGGCGCGGGGGCTCTGGCCCACACATGGCCCACAGCTCCTCGAAAAGGGCCCGCAGAGTCACCCCTTGCGAGGGGTCATCTGCTCGGGCGTCGCCACGCACCGGAACCCGGTGTCGTCGTCGTGCATCGTGTCGTTGGCGTCGTTGGACACCGCCGGCGCTCCCCGGAACAACGGGCTCGTGAAGGCGCTCCCTCGAAGTTCGTAGCGGCCGGGGGTGGTCGCCGTGGCCAGCCACTCCCAGACGTTGCCCACCATGTCGTAGACGCCGTACGGCGAGACGCCACTGTGGTACCGGGAGACCGACGTCGTTCGCTCGACCCCGGTCTCGCGGACATTGCACTTCGCGGCGGTCTTCTGGTCCCCCCACGGGAAGGTGCGGCCGGATATGCCGCGCGCCGCCTTCTCCCACTGCTCAGCCGTCGGGAGTGACTTCCCTGCCCACGTCGCGTACGCGTGCGCGTCCTTCCACGTCACGTGCACCACGGGGTGGTCGTACAGCTCACGAGGACATCGGCCGTTCTCCCAGTGCTCAGGCACAGGGTGCCGGGCAGCAGCACAGAACCTCGCGTAGTCGGCGTTGGTCGTCGGGAACGTGTCGATGTGGAACTCGTCCACCCACACCGGTTCATCGTCCTCCCCGGACAGGAAGATCCCTTCGGGCACATGGGCCATGAGCTTCCCGTCGCCCGGATGCTTCACGTACTCGCCGCTGCTGGTCCCGTCTTCGTCAGGCTCGATGACGGCGTGGGCGGGAACGTCGTCCGCCGCCAAGATGCCGACGAATCGCCCCTGGGCATCCTGGTCCGCCTTGGCCAACAGGGTGTCCAGGGCGGCTTGGTTCACCATGCGGAGAGATGCTTGTTCGCCGTCGGCCTCCCACCTCGAAACGATGCGGTCGGATACCCCCAGCTTCTCCGCGAACTCCATAAGGCTCATGCGTACGGCTTCACGCAGGGCCTTAACTTCACGTCCGGTCCATTTCGTAACGAGTGGCATGGGCTACCTCTGTCGTGAGTCGCGGCCCTCGAAAGGGCCGCGGCACGCGTCTACACACGGTCTCCGGGAATTGCGGCGTAGGCGTCACGCATCGCTGTGAGCACAGGGTGGTCCTGCGGGAACTGGACGTCGTCGATCGCGCTCACGGAGCGGACACCGATCGTCGTGTTCGTCGCGAAAGCCGCGGCCATGTTCGGGATGTCCGCGAGCCGCACCGGAGCGGTCACCTGCTTCGGGGCTTCGAGCCCTTGGAGGAGGAGCATCGTCGTACCGGGCAGCACCGGCGCGTCAGGCCAGACGACAGTGCCGTCCTGATCGACGAACCCCAGATTCCACGTGCCGCCCTCGGAAACCCGGCCGTCGGGCTCGAGGAACACGGCGTCGTCGAATCCCGCTAGTTGAGCGTCACGACGCAGTCGAAGTTGAGGGTGAAGACCGATGTGCTTCACCTCGGCGTTGTCGCGGGTGAAGGTGAAAGTCTTGGCCGTGAGGGGTGGCGGCGGCATCGCTCCGGCCGGCCGCAAGTTCACCAGGATGTGAGGGTCCTTGGCGTCGCTGGGACGGCCCATGTCGAGGGCGGGATCGAAGACGGTGACGCGGAGGCCCGTGACGCCGGTGACGCCCTCGGTCGCCTTGCGGATGTAGTTGAGCGTCTGCTCTCGGTCCAGCTCGACGCCGAAGACGATCCGGCAGTCCCTCACCAGGCGGTCGAGGTGGAGCGACAGCCCTCGGACTGTCCCGTCCTCCATGCGCATGGACGTGAAGTGTCCGTAGTTGGTGAGGGCGAGCTTTTCCAGGTCGCCCAGAGTGGCGGGTTTTCCGTTCAGTTCGGCCATGCGGCCAGTCTTGCAGCCGCTGACGCCCCGCCAACACCCTGTTCCAGAGCCAAAGTTCGGATTAGTTCGGTGCAGGGGCGGCAGGAGTACGTACTCACGGAGCGTTCGCCGAGACACGCTTATTGCATGACGACGAACGCTCCGCGAGAGACGCTAGGCGCCAGGCTTCCCCTTCGTGGGAGCGACGGCGGCTTCCAACCGCGCCACCCGCTCGCGGAGCTCCGAGAGTTCCTCGCGCAGCTCAGCCATGGTCCCGACCGGATCGGCGAGTTGCACAGCGGCACGGCCGGCGTTGGGCGTCAGGAAGACGCCCTTGCCTTGGTGGCTCACTACGAGCCCGTCGGTCTTGAGGCGGTTGATGGCCGTACGGGCCACGGTCACTGTGATCTCGTACGACTTCTGGAGGTCCCCGTACGAGGGGAGCTGTCCAGTCTCGTCGAACTCGCCATCGGCGATGCGTCGCCGCAGGTCATCAGCCACCTGCTCGTACGCGAATTTGCCGGTCCACTCGACCATCTGCACCCCAAGCCTCATCTCAGTCTCTGCCTCATAGTGCCTCAGCCACAGAGGTAAATCGAGCGCCCTTCGCGGCCCGTTCCGGAAGGGCACTTGACTCACTCTGTCTCAGAGTGCACTCTGAGATGCAGTTGAGCGAACGGCTCGACCCGCAAGGGTTCGAGCGGCTCGCGAAACGTTGCTTGACCTGCGCGGCAGTGCCGTGTGGGAGCGCCCGGAAGGTCCCGTGAACTCGGGAGCCCCGCGAGGGGTTACCGCGCCTTCTGGATCGCGACTGGTGTTCCTTGAGAACTGAACAGTGATCGTGCGGGGCTGACGCGAGAGCGGCGGTCACGGCAGGTGCCTAGGGCGAGAGTCCGGGGGCAAACCGACGTGATGGACGTGGCTCTCCCTCTAAGCGCTTGGCAGGCGCCACCCGGATTCGGGTGTGGGGAAGGACAGCGGGGCCCCGATGCACGTGGCGGCAAGAGTGAGACCGCCCCCGAGACGACCGGGTGACGTCGTCGGCGGCACGCCAAATCCACCAGCTCCGGAGAACGCCCCTTGCGGGCGCCGCCTGGTGGAGCCGCCCTGCTGGCGTCAGAGCAGTGACGATGACGCACCCGATTCAACCGGCTCGGGACCAGCAGTCCGCGGCAGTGGACTGCTGGTGAAGCCGTGTCCCTTCCACATCGAGGGGGTCGGTGTGAACCGAAGACATACCAGGGCGTCGCCGTGACCGACCGGCACCGCGACGCCGTTCTATCCCCTAGCCCGTGAGCTGAGCAGTGCGCAGCGGGCAGCCGGTCGGTCTCTACCGAGTCGCGGTCGTAAGCACCGCGCCGGTTGCCTCCGCCGCCCGTCCGGCCGTCCCCACGGGGGCGCGTCGTACGGGCGGCGCTGAGGGGAGCCGGAGGAGCCGGTATCCGAGCGGTCCCCCGGGGTGCCACCCGAGGGACCGCGTACAGGCACCTGCAACCCAAGTAGGAGGCACCTGTGATCACGAGTCTGACAGACGCGGAGCGGGCCGAGCTGGCCCGCAAGGCGGCCGAGGCGAACAAGGCGAGCCAGGACAACGCCCGTGCACGGGGCGGCAGCTGATGGCCGGCGCCGAGCACGAGAAGACGAAGCCGCCGCTGCCGGTCCGTCCGCCTCGCCCGCATCCGCACGCGGCCTGACCGGCCACTGAACCACCGCCCCGAAGGTCGAAGGCCGGGTTCGACTCCCGGCCGGGGCACGACCAGGCAGACGACCAAGGAGGACCTTCATGGGCAGGCAGCAGGAGCAAGCCGAGACGACGCGCGGCCTGAGGGGCGCGCCCTTCTACCAGGTCGTGGCGTATCAGCGGGGCGTCGCCGTGTGCGAGGTCGCCAGCGTCGGGCAGGGCGTCGACGCCGCGACCGCCAGCTACTTCGCTCGCGACCTTCGCGAGGAGTTCCCCGGAGCGATCGTGGCGATCCTGCCCCAGAAGTCGGGCAGTTTCGCATGAGCGCCGCCGAGACACAGTTGAAGGCCGCGCACGCCGAGGTGAAGGCGGAGATCACGCGGACCGACACCAAGACCGGCTTGCTGCTCGCGTTCATCGGCGCGGTGCTCGCCGGTACGTGGAGCGCGGGCAAGGATCTGCCCCTGACCGTCTACGCGCTCGTGCCCGGCTTGGCCGGCATGGCGCTCCTCGTCGGTGCCGCCGCGCTGCTGCTGGCCTCGGTCCGCCCCAACCTGGGAGGTGACCACGGTTTCCCGCTCTGGGCGCGGCTCGACGCTGAGCAGATCCGCGAGCGGGTCACGGGCGACCTTGCCGAGGACATCGCGGGTCTCTCCCGGATCGCGGTCAAGAAGTTCACCGGCCTGCGTCGGGCGGTCGACCTCACCCGCATCGGTGGTGGCCTGCTGATCCTCGCGGTCCTGATCGCACTCGGGGGTGCGGCATGAGGGCCAAGACACTCATCGCTTGAACTTCCGCCGTTGAACTGCCATCAGCCCCGATGGTCGCGAGCCCGGGTTCGACTCCCGGGCGGGGCACTCCGGTCGCCGTCGGCGACTGCGCCGCTCGCTTCGGGCGGCTTTCCTCTCGTACGGCGTGCGCCCTCGGAGCGGCTACTCCGAGGGCGCTGTCGGGCCGTACTCGCCTGCTAGGGAGACACAACCCATGAAGCTCATCGTTCCCGTTCAACCGCCCGTTACCGACGCCGCGTTCGGCGAGGAGCCCTCGGCTGCGGAGCTGGACGCGATCGAGTCCGAGATGCCGGTGATCCGGGCCGAGGTCGAGCTGCTGGACGTGCAGATCTCGGTGCTGGACCGGCCGCGGACCGCGTTCGACGAGCGTCGGCTGCGGCGCGCGGCGAACAAGGTGCTGGCCGCCCGTACCGAGCTGGCCAACGCCGAGGTGCGGATGGGTGATGCCGCATGAACCTCTTCGCAGCTTCCCGTGATCGAGGCCACCAGGACGAGGACGGCCGCCAACCGCCTGCTGCGCCGCGGGACTTCGGGCACGGCCTGGCTGTACTGGCCCATGTGGGGCTGGTGGGCATCCTCGCGAGCGCCGTCACGTTCTCCACCGTGTCGACGTACCGGGCGATGGAGCCGTTCCTGCGCGGCATGTCGTGGACGGTCGCCGCGGTCCTGGACGTCCTGCTGCTGGCGGCGCTGGTCGCCGAGCGGCAGGCCGGCCCCGGGTCGATGAACCACCGCCGAGCCCAGTGGATCGGCTACGGCGTGATGGCCGCTTCCGGTGTCCTCGTCCTTGTCGAGGTCAACCGGTCCGGCACCTGGACCGATCCCGTGTCGTACGCGGCGCCGGTCCTGATGGTCCTGGCCAAGGTGCTCTACCAGTTTCTCGCCCCGATGCTCACCCGGGGCGTCTCGGCTGAGAAGCGCCGGGAGCTGCGCCGGCGGCGACAGGAGCGCGCCGACGCCATTGCCGACGCGCAGAACGAGCTGACCGAGCGGGTCGAGGACGCGCAGTTGGCCGCGCAGGCCGGTCGGCACTGGGCCCGCACCGAGTCGGCGTACGTGACCGCGACGGCGAAGGCGAACGCGGGCCTGGCCAAGACGTACGAGAAGCGGCGCGCGAACATGACGCGCAAGCCCGGCGTCGCGATCCCGGTCCTCGGCGACTGGACGCCAGTGTCCCCTGCCGTGTCCCCCGTGTCCCTCCCCCAGGGGCGAGAGGGGAGCCCCCTGGCACTTCCGCCCCGGAGCCCGGGGGCGGGACACGCGCAGGACACGCAGGTCAACGCCGGTTTCGACGCTGAGGGACACGGCGAGGACACGGACGGCATCGACCTCGTGGCCCTGCACGCCGCGGCGCAGGTCGCTGGGGTGGAGATGCCGGAGCCGGACGAGCCGCTGAACGACGAGCAGCTCCTGCTCGTGCTGCGGCACCTGCGGCACTCGACGAACCCGCCGCGCTCCTACCGTCAGGCCCTGAAGGCGTTCCGCAAGGCGCGGTTCGTGGGCAAGGAGGAGCGCATCCGCAAGGCCTGGGCCGCTCTCTGCAACGACGAGGAGGCCCAGCTCGACGAGGTCACGCAGTGAGCACCTACGCCAGGTGCTACGACCCGGACGGCGCCCTCTACGGCCTGCCCACCTTCCCGTGGCGCCTCGCGCCGGACGGCTACGCGACCCGCCGACAGCTGCGGGCGAAGGGGCTGCGGCCGGGCGGTCAACCGATCGTCGCCCAGCTCATGCGCCCGGCGCGGCGCCGTAAAACCGGGGTGAGCGTGGCCTACCTGTACCGGGTCGACCGCGCCAAGCCCGTCCGCCCGATGACGGCCCGGAAGTGGGGGGCGCTCGCACTGGCGATGCACGCCCGCCGCACCTGCCCCATCTGCCAGATCACCTACAGCTACTGCCTGCCGACCTCGCTCGGCATGTGCCTGCACTGCCACCAGAACCAGGACCAGCGCCCCGGCGCCTGAAAAGCCCACCGATCTAAGGAGATTGAGCGTGTCCACGCACACCGAGCAGACCACCAACACTGCCGCCGACCAGGCCCAGGGCACCCACTGCTGGGTCATGACCCTGGAGATCCCTGGCCGGGGATCTGGAACGACCTACGGGACGCTCACCCCGGCGCCCGGCTGGACCCGCTACGACGCCCTCATGGCCATCAAGGACGACATCGCCCGGCAGAACCCCCAGCTGACCAACGGCAACATCATGTTCTTCTCCATCGAGCCCAACCAGCTCTGAGCTGACGCGCGAGCTGCCGGCACCACTGATGAAGGCCGTCCCCAGTCGAGTTGGGGACGGCCTTCGTCACGACTGCCGGATGCAATCGGGCCCTTGAGCAGATCCGGTGAGCGAAGCGACCGCAGATCCGGTGAGCGCAAGGGTGCAAGTCACCTGGTGAGGAGACGAGGACAAGTATGGCCGACATCGAGGAACTTGACCTGGAAGAGGAGGAGGAGCGCGCTCCGTCGCGTGACCCGAACCGTAAGAAGAGCAAGTCCTCCAAGAAGGCACGCAAGTCGCTGTCGGAGGAGGAGAAGTGGGTTTCGGGCGGCCTGGCCGTCATGGTCCCGGCTGTGGGCCTGCTCTACCGCGACGAGATCGAGGCGTGGCTGTACGACAACCGCGTCTGGCTGATCGGTCTCGCGGTGCTCCTGCTCGGCTCCTGCGTCGTCGCGATGGGGCGGGCAGCCAGGGGCAAGAGGACGCGGGGGCCGAAGAGCCCCAAGGTGCAGCACACGGCCGTGTTCGGCGCTGAAGGGCTCGAACCGTCCCTGCCCGCCTCGGAGGCCGGTGCGGCTCCGTTCCCGGCGCCGACCGGCTCTGCAGGCTCAATGGGCGCGGAGGGAGTCGCACCTGCCCTCACCTCCTCGCCGTCTGCGGCTTTTCAGGCGCCGGCGCCGGATGATGCGCCTGCGCTGGCTGCGGCGCTGAAGCTGGACTACTCCGGCGGCAAGCCCCGTACGGTCCGCCGCGGGCGGGTCGAGCTGGGTGAGGAGTGGGTCATCGAGCTGCCCCCGGGTGGCGTGTACGGCGACCTGGCGAGCAAGGCCCACCGGATCCCTTCGTGGCTGGGCGTCCCTGACGAGTACTTCACGATGCGACCTGGGACGAACTCCCGCGAGGTGATCCTGTTGAGCCTGGACGAGCCGCTCTACAGCCGCGTGCCGGCGCTGCCGGATCTGCACGAGGCCCTCTCGCGGGGCATGTTGCCCGTCGGCTACGACATGAACGGCCGGGTCGACGAGATTCCTTCGCCGGTCGGGAAAACGCAGATGCTGGTCGCGGGCTCGACGGGCGGCGGCAAGACCGAAATGCTGAAGTACCTCGCCTATATCGCCGTGGTGCTCGGCTGGGACCTGGTCATTGTCGACGGCAAGGGCGACGGCGATTTCGCGTACCTCGAAAAGGTCTGCCTGATCTACGAAGAGGTCCCGGACCACCGCCGCATGATGCAGGTCAACGCCTTCGTCGAGAAGGAGCATCTGCGGCGGGCCGCCGAGAACGCGAAATCGGTCCGCTCTGGTGCTGGGAAGGTCCAGCACCGTCCGCTGCTCTACATCGTCGATGAGGTCAGCACCTACACGGACGAGGCTGACTCCAAGAAGGAGGGAGCCGAGTTCGAGACGAAGATGAAGGTGCTGTCCCGCAAGGTCCGTTCCTCGCGCATTCTGGTCGTCCTGTCGACGCAGAATCCCAAGGCCGAGGTGATCAACACGTCCATTCGTGGAAATCATCGCACCCGGATCGCCTTCGGCTGCGCTGACCGCGAGCAGTCCGACGTAATCCTCGGTGGCGGAACGGCCAAGGCCGGTTACGACGCGTCCAAGCTCCCCGACATCCCGGGGGTCGCGATTCTCCAAGTCATGGACAAGAACTGCGAGATTCGCGGGTTCATGGTCAGTGACGAGGAAATCAATGCGGCCGTGGACGCGCGGATGAACGAGGCCCATCAGGACGAACCGGAAAACGTCAGCCTCATTCGTGAGGCGTACGGCGACGACGAGTTCCTGTCGACCGCCGAATTCGCTTCCCGGCTGCGCGCGATGGGTGTCGACATTCCTGGCGACGACGATGCCGCTACCGGAAAAGCCGTCTCGGCGTGGCTGTCCGAGGCCGTCGGCCGGCCGGTCCCGGCCGTCCAGGAGGGCCGCGTACGCGGCCGCTGGCTGCGGGACATCGTCGACCGCTGACCGACCGTGCAACCCACCGTGCGGACACCGTGCGGCTCCTGTGAGAGCACCGTGTGCCGCACGGTGCTTCACGGTGCCCGCACAGAGCCCCGCACGGTTCCCTGCACGGTTCATGACCTGCATGAACACAGGAGAAGGGGTGGTGTGGAGATGAGGGGGTCCGGGATCGGTTTTCTGGTCGTCGGATCGTCCCTGATGGCCGTCACCGCGATGACCATCCAGGGCAACCCCGCCGTGGGCGGCAAGCCGACCTCGGTGGAGAACCGGGTCAAGCCCGGATCGGTGCCCGCGCAGTACGAGCGGATCATCAACGCGTGGGGGAATGAGTGCGACGCGATTTCGCCTCGCATTCTCGCCGCGCAGATCAAGCAGGAATCCAACTTCAACCCGAAGGCCGTATCTCCCGCCGGAGCCAAGGGGATTGCCCAGTTCATGCCGGGCACCTGGGAGGGATCCGGAATCGACGGCAACAAGGACGGAACGCGTGACGTCTGGGATCCAGAAGACGCGATCCCGTCGGCCGCCCGCTACATGTGCAAGCTGTCCAAGAAGCTGGAGGGTGTCTCCGGCGACAAGACGCGGCTCGCTCTGGCCGGTTACAACTCCGGCGAGGGGGCCGTGAAGAAGTACCGGGGCATTCCTCCCTACAGCGAGACCGAGAAGTACGTAGCGACCATCATGAAGTCGGCCGCGAGCATGGGACAGCCGGTCTCGAATCAGTCCAAGGTCGTGGTCGACGCCGTGAATTACGCCTCCCGGCAGATCGGAAAGGACTACGTCTGGGGCGGAAACGGCGACCAGGACGGCGGCTTCGACTGTTCCGGCCTCACCAAGGCGGCATTCGCTCAGGCCGGAGTGACCATTCCCCGCGTCGCCAACGACCAGTACGCCCACCTGGAAAGCCAGGGCGCGTTGGTCGAGAAGGGCGATCTGCAACTCGGGGATCTCGTGTTCTTCAGTCAGAAGAAGAAGCGCGGCAAGGCCGGTCCCCGCGATATCGACCACGTCGGTATCTACATCGGTCGCGGGCATTTCCTGGACGCCCCGCGCACGGGCGCGAAGATCCGCATCGAGCCGATGTGGTGGGACACGTACATGGGCGCCGGTCGCGTCTATCCCGACGACACGCAACAGGCCTGAGAGGACTGGGGCATTGATGTGTTACGTGACCGACGAAGGTGCGGTCAATCTCGTTGAAGCGGCCCGGAATTCGGGCTCGCTGGCTGCCTTGTCCGGCGTGGTGACGCTGCTGCTGCTCGTCGCCTCCCTCTCGTCGTGGGCGGCCCTTCGCGCGGCCCGCGAGATGCGTCGGCTGCGCGCCGAGACGGCCAACTACCCGCAGCCGAACGCCGGGTTCACGCCCGGCACGAACAGCACGGACGCCAACTCCACTCACCCGTACCCCCGTTGGGAGAACTGACATGAGCAAGTACTCCGACTTCATCGTGCTCGCCGCCAACGGCTGCCTCACGAAGACCGACGGCAGCCAGGACTGCTCCGAGGGCGCCAAGCAGGTCCTGAAGACGATCGAGGGCACCGGCCCGGACCTGCAGCCGGTCGCGGGCCTCCTGCCGCTGTACGCGATCGTGGCCGGGGTCCTGATCGGCGCGGCCCTGCTGATCATCTTCCTCGGGGGCATCGTGACCGTGGCCAGGGGCGGGTTCGCCGCCGGGTTCAAGAAGGACGGCAGGGCCCTGAAGGCCACCGGGATCACGATCGGCGGCCTGATCCTCCTGGCCCTGAGCTTGCTGTTCTTCGGTCCGGCCCTGAGCACCACGCTGGGAGGCTGACCGTGGCTGAAGACCCGTGCGCCCTGATCGACGGTCCGGCCAAGCCGTACTGCGAGCGGGGCAAGACCGACACCGGCGGCCCGCCGGGCGAAGGCGGACTCGACGGCTACGGCGAGGACATGCCGCCGGGACTGGGTGGCATGTGGGACCCGGTGGGCAACGCCGCGGACTGGGTCGCTGACCAGTCCGCGGCGCTGTACCGGCAGATGGACCGCCTGATGATGTCCAGTGCCTCCCCGCTCGGGGACAGCAAGGGCGAGGGCATCGCAGGCATCTACAACCCGATCTCGGGCCTGAGCCTGCTGATTGGAACGATCGTCCTGCTGGGCGGGCTCATCTGCTGGATGGCCCGCCCTTCGGGGCCCAACTTCCGCAAGACCGGGCAGGCCGGTGGCCGCTACCTGGTGCTGATCCTCCTGTCCACGGCCGCCCCGACCGTGATCGCGATCGCCGCGTACGGGCTGGGGCAGTTCTCCACGATCCTGTACGCGGACGTGGCCGACCGCCCGTTCAGGGGCATGGAGGCCACCATGCTCGGCTCGGACGCCAACCCGTGGGGCCGCTTCGCTCAGGGCTGTGTGGTCGTGCTGTCGATCGGCCCGCTGTGGCTGATGCGTGAGTTCTCCCCGCTGGCGGTGCTGCTGGCGATGGTGTTCCTGCCGCTGGCCGCCGCGTTCGGTGTGGCCAAGGGCTGGTGGCAGTCCGAGACCTTCCGCCGCCTGCTGCACCTGGTGGGCGCGGTCTTCCTGGTGCCCGTCCCGGTCAGCGTCGTGCTCATGCTCCGCCCGACGGCGCCGGAGGGCCCGGTGACGGACCTGATGCTGACGGCGGGCACCGGGGCGGTGTGCCTCTACGGCCTGCTGAAGCTGCCCTCGCTGGCGAAGAAGGCCGTCGCGAAGGTCACGCAGATGCCGAAGGTCAAGGCGCAGACCGAGGGGACCACGGCGGTCACGAAGATGCCCGCCGACCGTGAGCGCAAGGTCCACGCGAAGAACCTCGCCGAGGCGAGCGGCCAGACCAAGCCCTCGGGCAAGGGCAGCAAGCAGCCCGGCGCCGCGGGGACGAGCCGGTCTGCTCGTCCGATCACGCTGACTGAAGGAAGGAGCCGTCGTGTCCGAGTCGCGGACGTACCTGCTCGACCCGCTGTACGAGACGGAGATGCTCAAGCTCCCGCCTACGGGGGCTGACTACGCGGTGCTGGGCTCGGGCACGGTGCTGAGCCTGGCCGGGATGCTCGCCGCGTCCGGGAGCGTCGGCGGGATGCTGCTGAGCCTGGCCCCGGCCGCGATTGCCGGGGCCGGGGCCCTGATCAAGCTCGGGGACGCCACGGCCGTGGAGCGCATCGGCCGGCGCCTGGGCCACAAGGCCCGCATCCGGGCCCTGAACCCGCGCGGTGAAGAGCGGGACTCAGCGACGGCGAGCCCGCACCATGCGGCGTTCACCGGCGTCAACGAGCTGCGCTTCCACGAACGGGGCCAGGCGGCTTTTCCGCAGGGGCGCGGGCGGGCGCTGGCCGCGTTCGGGTGGGTCACCGACGGAGCCTCGTTGAAGGACCCGGCGCTGATGTACCGGGCCCATGACGAGCTGGCGGCTTTCCTGGAGTGGGTGGCCGCCACCGGGCCCGGCGCGTGCGTGCGGATCGTGCACGAGGTCAGCCCGTACGGCGACGACGAGGTCGACGTCCGCACGACCGGGTCGGACGAGCTGGCCGACTCCTACCGGCAGCTCGTCGACCTGGTCGGCGGCGCGTGCGACGCGCACACCACGGTCGTCGTCCTGTCGACGCCCGCCCCTGGTGAGGAGCCGGAGGAGGAACTCGCCTGGCTGCAGGCGGCCTACGAGCAGGCGGTCTCCTGCGGGATGGAGACCGGCCCGCTGTGGGACATGCGGGCCTGGTCCCACGCTCTGCCCGCGCAGCTGACCGACGGCCCGTTCGAGGTCCACGAGGACCACTTCCGGGCCGACGGCCTGCTGCACGCGACGGCGGACGTCGCCGACTTCCGCCGCGGGCAGCGCTCCGCGTCGTTCTGGCGGCCGATGGTCACGACCCTGCCCCGCGTACGCCGCACCACAGTCGTGGAGTACCTGCCGCAGGACCGGCGCCGCGCGGAACGCCGTTTGGAGACCGGGGAGATGCTGCGCACCGCCACGGCGCGCAGTGAGGACGACACCCGGCGCGAGAAGACCTCCACCCGAACCGGCCGCAAGGCGGCGGACGTTCACGAGGAGGACCTGGAGAACGGCGCGACCTACGTGCAGGTGGCCGCGCGGATCACCGTGCACGCCGCCGACGAGGCGGAGCTGAAGGCCTTCCGTACGGAGGTCGAGCAGGTCGCGGTCTCCGCGGGGGCCCGCCTGGCCTGGATGGACCGCGAACACGAGACGGGGTGGCGCTCGGCGCTGCCCCTGCCCGGAGGTGAGTTCACATGCTGACGACCACGCGGCAGGCCATCGGGCTCTTCCCCGGATACGCCTGCCAGCCGGTCACCGGCGGGGCCCTGATCGGGGCCTCGCTGCTGGACGGGTCGCCGTTCCGCTTCACGGCCGTCGACTGCGACCAGGAGATCCTGCCGAGCACGGGCGTGGCCCTGCTCGGCGTGCTCGGCAACGGCAAGTCCACCAACACCAAGATCATGGCGCTGCGCGACCTCGCCCGGCAGGGCCGCCGGTACGCGGTCCTGGACGCCAAGGGCGAGAACGGCGTCGGCGAGTGGGACTCGATCGCGACCGCGCTCGACGTGACGCCGGTCAGGTTCGGCGACGGCGTGTGCATGAACCCCCTCGACGAACGGATCCCGCCCCTGCACCGCGTCCAGCTGGTCGCGGCACTGGCGGAACTCGGAGGACAGCAGCCCCTGTCCTCCGGGGCCCGCATGGCCCTGGACGCCGCGATCGACACTCCCGAGGCGGTCACCCTCTCCGGGCTGATGAACGCGGTCACGTCCCTGCCCCACGACGCCATCCCCGGGCGTTTCACCGCCGAACAGCTCCTCGCCTTCGGCCAGGAAGTCGTCCAGGCCCTGTCCCCGTTCGTACGGTCCGCGACCCGGGGCATGCTCGACGGCCCCACCACCGTGTCCTTGGACGAGCGGCTGACCGTGTTCGACTTCAGCCGCATCGACCGCACCTCCGTCGCCCTGCCCGCCCTGATGTCCGTGGTGGGGGTGTTCCTGGAGTCGGTGTGGCTCGCCCAAGGCGGCGCCGCCCACGGGCTGCACTCGACGCTGATCGTGGAGGAGGCCTGGCAGATCCTCAAACACCCGGCCACGGCAGCACTGTTGCAGCGGATGATGAAGTACTCCCGCCGCGAGGGCCTGTCCGTGATCTCGGTCGCGCACTCCCCGAAGGACGCGAAGTCCGAAGAGGCCAAAGACCTCCTGCGGCTCGCCTCCACCAGGGTCTTCCACCAGATGGACGCCGAGGACGCCGCTCTGTGCGGGAGCATGTTCAGCCTGCCCGCCTGGGCGGTCGAGCAGATCCCGCTGCTGGGCCGCGGGCAGGCCATCTGGCAGACCGGCCGGCACGTCCACCTCGTCCAGACCCTCGTCACCGACTTCGAGAAGAAGCACTGCTTCACCTCCCAGCGCCGCGACGCCGCCCAAGGCCACACCCCCGAGCCTGAGTCCGTGGACGAGCCGACCGGCGAATGGTCGTGGGCCATGCCGCCGAACGTCATCGACACCCGGCACGACGAAGCCCTCCAGGCCGCCCGCGAGGGCCGCCTTTCCGAGGCCGCCGACCTCGCCGCCCTCGGCGAGCGCCAGGACATCAACGCCTACGGCATCAACTCCCAGCAGGTCGCCCGCTGGCGCCAGACCCGCGCCGAACTCGTGCACCTGTCCAAGCGGCCCGCCACCGCGGCCGGCCGCTGAAACGCCGCGTACGAACCCTGCTCCGGCCGCCCCGCCCGGTCCTCACCCCGCGCACGGGTGAGGACGGGACAGGCCGACCGGCCGCATCACCATCCGACCGGCCTTTTCCCCCTTTCACCCACCTCCAGCAGTGCGATCACGCCTGCGCTCAACTCCCGAGGAGAGATCCCGCCGTGGCGAAAGGCCCCGCCGTCATAGGTGTCCTGACCGAGCCCGCCCCGCCGACCTGGTGGAAGGCCAACCGGCACTACGTCTTCCTGGTCCTTGGCCTCGTCCTCGGCTACCTCCTCTTCGGCCAGGACAGCGACGCCACCCCCAAGCACCCGGCCCCCGTCCCGGCCCGCACCGCCCCCGCCACTTCGAGCGACAACTCGCCGACCCCGAGCGCGTCCCACTGACCTCGGCTGCAAGGGAGAGGACCCGATGATGTATCGGCACGACAGCGAACTGTCCGGCATGGACTGGTTCTGCGGCGCGGGCGGCAGCTCGCAGGGCATGCACGCCGTCCCCGGCGTCCACGTCGAACGGGCCGCGAACCACTGGAAGCGGGCGATCGAATCGCACGCCGAGAACTTCCCCAAGACCTCTCACTACCAGGGCGACATCCGCAAGGCACCCGTGTGGGAGTGGCCCGTCACCGACCTCTTCTGGGCCAGCCCAGAGTGCACGAACTGGAGCGTCGCCAAAGGCCGGAAGCGGGACTTCGACAGCGCGATGCAGGGCAGCCTCTTCGACCTCCTGGCCGGCCTCGACGAGGAGGACGAGCCGAGCGCCGAGGAGGAGTCCCGCGCGCTGATGGAGGAGGTGCCGCTGTACCTGCGCGGTGTCCAGGAGCGCGGCGGCCTGGTCAAGGCCGGGATCGTCGAGAACGTCGTCGACGTGCGGGCCTGGGACCAGTGGGACCGCTGGATCGGCGAGATCCACAAGCTCGGCTACAAGACGCGGATCATCGCCCTGAACTCCATGCAC
Source organism: Streptomyces sp. Da 82-17 (assembly GCF_046098215.1). Classification (NCBI taxonomy): domain Bacteria; kingdom Bacillati; phylum Actinomycetota; class Actinomycetes; order Kitasatosporales; family Streptomycetaceae; genus Streptomyces; species Streptomyces sp. Da 82-17. The sequence continues at coordinate 271,624 of NZ_JBJURH010000006.1, read as the reverse complement.
GCCAACCCGCGCTCGGTTCATGCGGCGCCGCAGTCCCGCGACCGCCTGTACGTCGGCTACTGGCACGAGTCGATCGGCCGGACCCCCGACTGGGACAAGTGGTTACGCCCCCGTGCCTGGTGCGAGGGCTGCGGCCAGCACGTGCAGGCGATCCAAGTGTTCAAGGACCCCAAGCGGGACATGGGCCGCTACCGGCAGCAGTACGTGTACCGGTGCCCGAACACCCGCTGCCGCAACCAGGTCGTCGAGCCGGAGGCCCTGCCCGCCGCGGCGGCGATCGACTGGTCCATCCCCGGGCAGCGGATCGGGGACCGGGCGAAGCCGCTCGCGGAGAAGACGCTGAAGCGGATCGAGGCCGGGCTGAAGAAGTTCGCGCAGCCGGTGCCAATGATGGTCCCGGCCGGGGGAACGTGGCGTGACGCCGCGGTGAGCGTCGGCGAGCCGATGCCCGCCCGCACGACCCGCGAGAACGACGCCCTCATGGTGCCGCCCCTCATGGTCCCCGTCGAAGGCCGGGACGGGAAGGACGCGGCGTCCGCGCTCGGACCTCTGCGCACCATGACGACACGCAACGAGACAGGCCTGGCCTGGCTGCCGTTCATCGCCGAGCTGCGCGGCGGCGGCAGCGTGGCCCGCTCCGTGACCGACTCCCTGGCCACCGTCACGGCCTCGGGGAACCACCACGGGCTCGTCACGCCGCCCATGCCCGCCTTCGTGATGCGGAACAACACCCCGCGCGGCGACGCCGGGCAGATGTGCACCAGCCCCGCTGAGCCGTTCCGCACGATGACGACAGCCGGACACCAGTCGCTCCTCACGTGGGAGCACATGCTCGTCCCGTACTACGGCAACGGCACCCCGCGCACGGTCAACGAGCCCATCGGCGCGCTCACCACCCGCGACCGGTACGCCCTCATCAAGGGCGAGATCGACATCGACGACGTCCTGTTCCGCATGCTCGAACCGCACGAGATCGGCCGCGCGATGTCGTTCGCCGACAGCTACGTCGTCCTCGGCAACAAGCGGGAGAAGGTCCGCCAGTACGGCAACGCCGTCACCCCGAACGCCGCCGAGGTGCTCGTCTGCGCCCTCGTCGAGGCCATCACGGGCGAGGAGATCGAACGGCACTCCGCGCCCGATTCCACTCCCGTGCTCGCAGCCTGACCGATCATGAGCCCCCGGGTCTGGCCCCCGGTCCTGGACTGGACGGCCAGCACGCACTGGGACTACGAGGCCGCTGCCACCGACAGCCCCAGGCCATGCGTCCTGTGCGGGAAGCCCAGCCTCCTGCTGTCCGACGACGGCAAGCCCTGCCACAAGGCCTGCGCCGAGGACTGGTTCGAGCAGCACCCCGACGCGTGGGCCGCCTTCGAGAAGAAGCGCGACCTCGCCAAGGCCAAGAAGGCCAAAGTCGCCGCCGAGCTACAGCGGCGCGAACTCGAACAGACCGACCTCTTCAACCCGGCGGCCAAGGCCGCCTGACCTCAACCGGAAGGAACCCCCGTGTCGTTCGGAGAGACCCCGATCACCGTGATCGGCAACCTGACCGCCGACCCCGAGCTGAAGTTCACCGACAACGGCTCCGCGCTCGCGAAGTTCACCATCGCCGCCACCCCGCGCGTCTTCGACCGCGAGAGCAACCAGTGGAAGGACGGCACCGCGACGTTCTTCCGCTGCGCCGCCTGGCGACAGCTCGCCGAGCACGTCGCCGAGTCCCTGTCCAAGGGAGCCCGCGTCGTCGCCCACGGCCGCATCCGCCAGCACAACTGGCAGACCCCGGAGGGCGAGAACCGCTCGATGCTCGCGATGGAGGTCGACGAGATCGGCGCCTCCCTGCGCTTCACCAACGTCGCCATCGACGCCAAGCGCCCCGCCCCGCCGGCCGCGAGCAGCGGAGGGGACCCGTGGAACACCGCCGCGGCCCCGGCCCCCGCGGCGGCGGCCTCCGGCAGCGGCGAGCAGCCGCCGTTCTAGCTGCGCCAAGGGCGGCCCCCTCGTCTCGCCAAAGTCGCGGGGCCGCCCTTGTCCACCTGCCATCAACAGACCTGTGGAGGTCTCCAGCATGACCCAACCCCATCCCGTGACGCGAGAGCGCCTGCTCGACTCCGCGCTCGCAGCAGCCGCCCGCGGCTGGCACGTCCACCCCCTGCGCCCCGGCGCCAAGGGCTCCGCGCTCCACGGCGAGCGCTCCTGCACCCGCCAAGGTGTCTGCGCCGACGGGCACGTGAAGTGGGAGCAGCGCGCGACCCACGACGCCGAGCGCATCCGCCGCACCTGGGGCGCGGGCGGCTTCAACGTCGGCATCGCCCCCGGCCCTTCCGGTCTTCTGGTCGTCGACCTCGACGTGCCGAAGGACAAGGACAGTTCAGGCGCGCCTGGCGGCGCGGACAACTTCCAGGCGCTCTGCGAGCGCGCCGGTCAGCCCTGGCCCGCCACCTACACGGTGCGGACCCCCAGCGGCGGCCTGCACCTGTACTTCCACACCACCCACCGCCTGCCCAGCACCGCCAGCACGCTCGCCGCGCTCATCGACACGAGGGCGTGGGGCGGCAACGTCGTCGCCGCCGGATCCACCACCCCGCAAGGCCCGTACGAGGTCGACGTCGACAGGCCCGCGGCCGAACTCCCGGGCTGGCTCCTGGACTTGCTGCAGACCCCGGCCGCGCCCGCGAAGCCCGCCCCCGCCCTGACGGCGCCACTGCTGGTCTCGTCCTCGGTCACGCGCCGCGCGAGCGTCGCGCTCGACCGCGAGACCGCCGAGGTCGCCGCGACGGGAGAGGGCGGGCGCAACAGCCGCCTGCTGGCGGGCGCCCGCTCTCTGGGGCGCTTCGTCGCGTGGGGCGAGATCCCCCGGCACGTGGTCGAGGAGGCTTTTCAGGCGGCCGGGGAGTCGGCCGGCCTCCCGCCGCACGAGTGCCGCACCACGATCCGCAGCGCCCTGGACTGGTCCATCCGCACCGCCCGCCCGCGGGAGGCCGCGTGACCACCCAGCCCCGCCCCCACCTGAAAAGCCTCCCGGTCGTCCCCGAACAGCCCAGCCTCGCCGACAACGCGCTACCCGCAGCTGGAGAGGGCGACGACAAGAAGGTCGCCCGTCAGGGCGTCCTTTCAGCCCTTCCCACCCAACAGCCCCGGAGCGGCCCGGCGCCGCGTGGTGGGCGCTTCCCCGTGGCCTGGCTGCAGGTCGCGGCGCCGCGCGGCGCGAGGCCGACCGGCACGTCGATCTGCCTGTGCGGCCGCGACCGCTCCGCGATCGGCCAGACCGACGTCCTCGCGCTCATCGCCGACCACCAAGCCCACAAGACCCTGTGCCCACTGCGTACCAACACCGAAGGGAGGAACGCCGCATGACCACCAGCACCAAGCAGCCGACCGAGCCGATCGACGGCGCCCAACTGCTCGACGAGGTCGAAGCGTTCCACCGCCGCTTCAACATCTTCCCCACCGAGCACGCCTACGTCGCCGTCACCCTCTGGGACGCCCACGCCCACCTCATGGACGCGCTCGACGGCACCGCCCGCCTCGCGTTCCTCTCCCCGGAACCCGGCTCGGGCAAGTCCCGAGCCCTGGAGATCGTGGAGACCCTCACCCCGCGCGCCGCGACCACCGTCAACGCCTCCGCGAACGCCCTCTTCCGGCTCGTCGCGGCCGACGGCGGCACCCCGACGGTCCTCTTCGACGAGATCGACACCGTCTTCGGCCCCAAGGCCGGCGGCAACGAAGAGGTCCGCGGCTTCCTCAACTCCGGCTACCGGCGCGGCGCGAAGTCCCTGCGCTGCGTCGGCGACGGAGCCAACCAGAGCACCGAGTGGTTCTCCTCGTTCTGCGCCGTCGCCATGGCCGGGCTCGGCTCCCTGCCCGACACGATCCTGACCCGCTCCGTCATCATCCGGATGCGGAAGAAGGCCCCCAACGAGTCCTGCGAGCCCTACCGCCGGCGCATCCACGAGAAGCAGGGCCACGCCCTGCGCGACCGGCTCGCCGACTGGTGCTCCACCATCGAGGACCAGATCGCCGAGGCCTGGCCGGAGATGCCCGAGGGCGTCGTCGACCGGCCCGCCGACGTCTGGGAGCCCCTCCTCGCCGTCGCCGACGCCGCCGGCGGCCACTGGCCCGAGCGCGCCCGCGCCGCCTGCGTCGCCCTCATCAAGGCCGCTTCCGAAGGCGACGAAGCCTCCCTCGGCGTACGGCTGTTGACCGACCTGCGCGACCGCGTCTTCTGCGGCGCCGACCGGATGCCCACCGCCGCCATCCTCGAAGTCCTCCTCCAGCTCGACGACGCCCCCTGGGCCGACCTGAGCGACGACGGCCAGAGCAGCAAGCCGCTCACCGCCCGCGCACTGTCCAGGCTCCTGAGCCAGTACGTCCGCCCCGACAACACCCCGATCAAGCCGCGCGGCATCCGAGTCGGCAGCGGCACCCCGAAGGGCTACTACGCGGACGACCTCGCCGACGCCTGGGCCCGCTACTGCCCCCCTCCCCCTGGAAAGTCCGCAACATCCGCCACAGCCGCAACATCGCAGGTCACAGGGGGTGAATCTGTGGCGGAAGGCCCGTCGGAGACCCGCCACATGCACGCGGAAACCGACACGCGCCCCCTCCGCAGCGTCAGCTGACCCACCCCACCCGAAGGTGCCGCCACGACCGACCTCGTGGCGGCACCTATCCGCAACAAAACCGCCGTCCGCCACAAATCCAAGCCGCTGACCAGCAATGTTGCGGCGTGGCGGATGTTGCGGATTCTCCAGAAGGCCCGAACGAGGAGTCGCAACGATGGCACGCCCCAAGATGCTCAAGCTCCCCGAAGTCCTCGCCGAGATCGGCATGAGTCGCGCCGCCTTCTACCGCATGCGCGCCCGCGGCCAAGCCCCACGCCTCCGCAAGCTCCCCAACGGCCAGGTCCGCATCAGCCGCGCCGACTTGGACGCGTGGTGGGAGCGCTGCGACCAGGAAGCCGCCTAGCTCAGTCCGCTTCACCGGGGCCCGCGCTCACCGCGGGCCCCCTCTGTTTACCTGGAGAAGCATGCTCACGTACGACGTTGTGATCTGGTCGATCCGAAAGCGCGCCGGCCGACCGAGGCCTTGGGAGGTCCGCTGGAAGGTTGGAGCGCGGCCTCACTCCCGCGGCTTCGCGCTCAAGACCCAAGCAGACGGCCGCCGCGCCGAGTTGATGTCGGCCCTGCGGGACCAGCAGCAGTTCGACGAGGAAACTGGACTGCCCGCACGTGAGTTGGCCGCTCGCACGTCACCCACCTGGTTCGAGCACGTGACTGGGTACGTCCTGATGAAGTGGCCACGCGCAGCCGCTAAGCACCGGGCGAGCATCGCGGAAGCCCTCGCCGTGGTGACCCCGGTACTCGTCACGAGCAAGCGGGGAGCGCCCCGCCCCGAAGTGCTCCGTGCTGCCCTCTACCAGTGGGCGTTCCGGGCCGTACGGGGGCCGGAGGGGGCATGGGTTCCGCGTCATGTCGCCGAGGAAGCGCCCTCCGAGATTCGCGCCGCGCTGGACTGGGTCTCCGCCCGTTCCGTCAAGGTCAAGAGCCTGGAGGACCCCGCCCTTCTGCGCCCCGCCCTGGAGGCTCTTTCGCTCCGCTTGGACGGAGGTAAAGCGGCCGAGAACACGGCCCGACGCAAGCGCATGGTGCTGAGTAACGTGCTGCGCTACACGGTCGAGGAGAAGGGGTTGCTCGCATCCAATCCGCTTCCTCGCGTGGACTGGACTCCGCCCGAGAGCGACGACGAGATCGACTTTCGGTACGTGCCAGACCCTTCGCTGGCCCGCTCGCTGTTGGGTGCGGTCCGCGACTCAGGAGCACGTGGGGAGCATCTGCACGCGTTCTTCGGATGCCTCTACTACGCGGCCATGCGGCCGGGTGAGATCGTCGCGCTCACGGAAGCGGACTGCACCTTGCCGCCGAACTCACCGGAGTCCGTGAAGGAGTGGGGCGAACTGCTGCTCGGCGAGAGCCGCCCCGAGGTGGGCGGCGGCTGGACCGATGAGGGCACTTCGTACGAGAAGCGCGGCCTGAAGCGGCGCAAGCGCGGAGCGACGCGCACCGTGCCGATTCCACCGGTTCTCGTCCACCTGCTGCGTGAGCACATCGCGCGATACGGGACGGCAGAGGACGGGCGGCTGTTCCGGGCCGCGCGGGGCGGTCGTGTGGCATCCACCGAATACTGCGACATCTGGGAGGCCGCTCGTGGCGCCGTGCTCTCACCCCGCGAGATGAAGTCCGAACTCGCCGCTGTGCCTTACTCCTTGCGGCATGCAGGCGTGTCCCTCTGGATCAAGTCGGGCGTCGACCCGGCCGAGGTCGCCGCTCGCGCCGGCCACAGCATCGCCGTCCTGTACCGGTTCTACGCAAAGATCCTGAAGGGCGGTCAACAACACTCCAACGACCTGATCTCGCGCGCGCTCGACGAGGGCTCCGCGTCCTAGGTCTGGCCCACACATGGCCCACACGCACTGGTCAGCGGTGGGATACGGGCGAGAAGGGGTGAGACAGGTTGAACGTGAAAGGGGTGCCTCCGAGACCGGGGCACCCCTTCTGACCAGCGCCGGAGCTGACCTGCGTGCGGTGGGTGTGGGATTTGAACCCACGGTGACTTGCGCCACGACGGTTTTCAAGACCGTTCCCTTAGGCCGCTCGGGCAACCCACCCTCGCCCCGCCTCACCTGCTGCGGAGCGGGCTACAGCCTACCGGCCCGAGCGGCTCCCGTGGGCGTTCGGGCCGGTTCCCGGATCTTGCGGTCCGCGTGGCGCGCGGGGTCAGTCCTCGCCCTTGCTGCCCAGGACGACGTCCACCGTCCGCTCCTCGCCGCCGCGCTCGAACGTCAACTTGACCGTGTCGCCCGGCTTGTGGGTCCAGATCTCGCTGATCAGCGTCGGGCCGCTGTCGATCGGGCGGTCGTCGAGCCGGGTGATCACGTCGCCGGGCCGCAGCCCCGCCTTGTCCGCGGGCCCGCCCTTGGTGACCGGCTCCGAGCCGCCCACGCCCTCGTTGGAGATCCGCGCACCGTCGTTCGTGCTCTCGTCCAGGGAGACGGAGGCGCCGATCATCGGGTACACGGCCTTGCCGCTCTTGATCAGCTGGTCCGCGACGTTCTTCGCCTGGTTGATCGGGATGGCGAAGCCGAGACCGATCGAACCGCCCTGGCCGCCGCCGAGCCCGCCGCCGCTCTCGGCCGGCTTGATCGCCGAGTTGATGCCGATCACCGCACCGCGCGCGTCGAGGAGCGGCCCGCCGGAGTTGCCCGGGTTGATCGAGGCGTCCGTCTGCAGCGCGCTCATGTACGAGTTCTTCGAACCTGTGCCGTCCCCGGAGGCCACCGGGCGGTTCTTGGCGCTGACGATGCCGGTCGTCACCGTGTTGGACAGGCCGAAGGGCGCGCCGATCGCGATCGTCGAGTCGCCGACGGCCACCCGGTCCGAGTTGCCGAGCGGCAGCGGCTTCAGGCCGGAGGCGTTCTTGAGCCGCAGCACCGCCACGTCGTACCCCTGCGCCAGGCCGACGACCTGCGCCTCGTACTTCTTCCCGTCCGAGAACGTCACCTGGATCCGGCCGCCGTCCGCCGCCGACGCCACCACGTGGTTGTTGGTGAGGATGTGGCCCTGCTTGTCGTAGACGAAGCCCGTGCCCGTACCGCCCTCGCCCTGCGCGCCGCCGCCCTGCGCGTCGATGGTGACGACGCTGGGCAGTGCGTTCGCCGCGATGTTCGCCACCGTGCCCGGCTCGCGCTTGAGGTCGGCGGGGGTGTCCGACGCGGAGACCGTCGTCGAGTCCACCGCCGAGTCGTTGCGCTCCGCCGCCCAGTACCCGATCCCGCCGCCGATGCCGCCGGCGAGCAGCGCCGCGATCAGCACTCCGGCGACGAGCCCGCCCTTCCGCCGGGCGGGCATCGGCGCGGGCGGCTGATACCCCGCACCCCAGCCGTGGCCCCCGCCCCCCTGCGCGTACGCGGGCACGGCGGGCGGCACCGGCGGAACGCTCCCGGCGCCTGCGCCTGCGCCCGCGCTCGCGTCCGGTCCGGCGCCCGCCGGGGGCGGCGGCACGGGCGGCAGCGGCGCGGTGTGCTGCTGATCCGCCGAAACCGTCTGCTGCTCGCCCGGCCGCGCCTCCGCCGAAGGCGTGTCGGGAGCGGCCGCCGGAGGCACAGGCACGGAAGGTGCGGACGGGGCGGGGGTGACCTCGTTGCCCTCGTTGCCCTCGTTCTCGGTGCTCACAGCTCTCTCTCCTCGATCCACGGCGCCTCGTCGTCCTGACCCGGCTGTGCGGTTGTGCGGTTGCAGTTCAGCTTTTCCCACTGTGTGGTTTCAGCTTTTCCCATGGGACGTCAGGGGACCATAAGCCGCACCTGTGCGTCCTGCCGTCACCCTTTATGTCGGACCAAACGGGCGCACCCACCCCTCGGGGGGCCGCACGGGACAAGTTCCACGAGTGACACCATGACGCGGTGACTTCCGCACCACAGACACCTCCCGCGGGCCCGATCCGCCCCTTCGCCGGGACCCCTCAGGTCGTCGCGCACAGAGGCGCTTCGGACGACGCCCCGGAACACACGCTCGCCGCGTACAAGAAGGCCATCGAGGACGGCGCCGACGCGCTGGAATGCGACGTCCGGCTCACCGCCGACGGCCATCTCGTGTGCGTGCACGACCGTCGCGTCAACCGTACGTCAAACGGCCGCGGCGCCGTCTCGACGCTCGAGCTCGCCGATCTCGCCGCCCTCGACTTCGGTTCCTGGAAGCTCCGGGCCGACGCCGAGGAACCCGCCGAGGCCCCGGACTGGACCGAGAACCCCGACCGCGCCGACACCTCCGTGCTGACCCTGGAACGGCTCCTGGAACTGGTCGCCGACGCGGGCCGCCCGGTCGAGCTCGCCATCGAGACCAAGCACCCCACGCGCTGGGCCGGACAGGTCGAGGAGCGGCTGCTGCTCCTCCTGAAGCGCTTCGGCCTGGACGCCCCGCCGCCCGAAGGCCCTTCCCCGGTACGGATCATGAGCTTCTCGGCGCGCTCGCTGCACCGCGTGCGGGCCGCCGCGCCCACGGTCCCGACCGTCTACCTGATGCAGTTCGTCTCGCCCCGCCTCCGCGACGGCCGGCTCCCGCGCGGTGTCGGAATCGCCGGCCCCGGCATCCGCATCGTCCGCAACCACCCGGCGTACATCGAGCGGCTGAAGCGTGCCGGAAACCAGGTGCATGTGTGGACGGTGAACGAACCGGAGGACGTGGACCTCTGCGTGGAGCTCGGCGTCGACGCCATCATCACCAACCGCCCCCGCGCGGTGCTCGATCAACTCGGCCGCCCCTGAAGCCCCTTGCGCCCCGAGTGCCGCTGCCACGCCCTGCGCCCCTGGTACCAGATCCGGCACTACGCGCGCGTGCCGCCGCACCTGCGGTCACGCGCCCGCGAGGCCCCTCGGGCAACCCCCAGCCGCCTCTGGTGTCACTCACGCAGAGTGCACCGGCGCGTTCGGCCCGTACGCGATCGTCACGAGTGCGTCACCAGAGGCGGATTGGCCGGTTTCCGGTCCAGTCCAGTGGGGCATTCACACCGTGGCGTGGGGCAAAGGAGGTCTCGGGGGTGGCGTTGGTGGTGGCACAGGAGGTGCCCGCGTCGTCAAGCATGGCCGTACCCCATGGTCCTGCGGGCGTGGGCGAGGCGCGGCACCGGATGCGTGATCAGCTGCGCATCAGCGGGGTGTCGGATGCGGTCATTGACGACGCCGTCCTGATCCTTTCGGAGTTGCTGAGCAACGCCTGCCGGCACGGCAGGCCGCTCGGCCGGGGATCGATGGTCGGAGACGGAGACGTACGGGCCGCGTGGCGGGTGGAGCCCGCGGGGCGGCTCACGCTGGAAGTGACGGACGGCGGTGGTCCGACCCGCCCGGTCCCGGCCACGCCCTCGGTCACCGCGCACGGCGGCCGCGGGCTGAACATCATCACCTCCCTCGCCGAGGACTGGGGCGTACGGGACGACGCCGCGGGCGAGGTCACCGTCTGGGTCGTCCTGAAGGACGTCTCGTGCCGTACGGAGTTCGCTACGCGCGTCGCGGCCCCCGCCGGCGTCGCCGAGCTCGAATTCGCGGACCCCTTCGAGGACTTGGCCTGAACCCACGGGCGTCGCCCGGAAGCCCTGCCGCGCGGGGCCCGGCCCGGCTCGTTCGCGTTCCCGGTTGTCCACAGGCAGCACGGCCCCCGCGTACGAACGGCTAGGCTCGCGCCCGTACGCAGGAAGACGTCACCGGGAGACACCCACGATGGCCAAGAAGCGCCCCCAGACCAAGGGCCAGCCCAAGGGCAAGAAGGCACAGCTCACCGATGGAGAGATCCCGGTCGTCGGCGCCCGCGAGCCCTGCCCCTGCGGCTCCGGCCGGAGGTACAAGGCATGTCACGGCCGCGCCGCGGCGCACGCGGTGACCGAGCTGGTGCACCGCCCCTTCGAGGGCCTGTCCGGCGAGGGCGACTGGGTGGCGCTGCGCGAGCTGGTGCCCGCCGCCACCGCCGAGCTCACCCTGAAGGACGGCCTGCCGGAGGGCGTCCCGTCGGTCACGCTCGCGACGGTGCTTCCGATGGCCTGGCCGGGCCTGCGCCGCGAGGACGGCTCGGTCCTGATCGGCCTGCAGAACGACATGGCGTCCGGCGACCTCAGCCGTGACCTGGCGGACACCCTGCTCCAGGCCCTGGAGACGGAGCCGGGCAAGCCGGTGTCGGGCCGCCGCGCTCCGGCCGACGGCCCGCGGCTGCAGGACCTGCTCGACCCGGCCGCGCCCTTCGAGCCGGTGGTGCACTCGGGCTTCGAGTTCTGGATCCCGGACTCGGAGAACGCGACGCCGGACGTGGCCGCCTCCCTGGAGCGCGCCAACGCCGCCGCGATCCCGACGGTCAAGCTGACCGGCGTGGAGTCGGCGTACTGGTGCGAGACCCCGGAGAAGAACCACCTGCGCTGGGTCATGCCGCACCCGGAGGAGAAGCTGCTCGACGCCCTGGCGCGGCTGCACGCGGCGGGCACCTCCGGCCTCGGCGAGGGCACCCGCCTGGTCGGCTCGTTCCGGGCGCACGGCCTGGTCGTGCCGGTCTGGGACCTGCCGAGCGCGGTGCAGGCGGCCGACGTGGAGAAGCCCGCCGCCGAGTTCACGGAGCGCCTCGCGGCCGCGCTCGCCACGGACGCCCCGCTGACCGCCGAGGAGCGCCGGGCCCGCGGCGGCCTCACCAACCGCCAGGTCACCCTGAACTGACCCGGAACCGACCCGACGGACACATCCGGAACGGCCCGAAGCTGCCGGGAACATATGACTCGCGTCACAACTCCCGGTAAGTACAGGTAAATCCGTGTCCGAATAGCCGAGATCGAATTTGCGAACCGCCGATCTCTTGTTACCGTTCAGGTAGCCCGGTTGCTGGTGCATCCCCCGTCGCCAGCAACCGGGCCCTTGTCTTTCTTGCGGAATCCCGCCTTCAGCCCGCGCCCGCGTCCGAGCCCGCCGCAGGGCTCAACTCCTCGGCATGTGGGGCGAGTTGCTCCCGGCGCGCAGCAGCAGCGGCCGCTCCGCTTCCTTCCCTCCGGCCCCTTCCGGGGCGGCGAACTCCGCGACCGCCGTGTACGCCGAGGGCTCGGCCCGCGCCGGTTCGCGCGGGGTCTCGCAGGCGCCCGGCTCGTCGCCGGCCCCGACGGCGCAGTGCATCTGCACGGTGCGCCCGCCGGGCCCCATGAGTGTCAGGACGGCGCGCAGCTGCTCACCGGTCGCATTGCGGTAGTACGTACGAGCCCAGGCGTCGCCGGCCTGCGCGAGCACACAGGTCTGCGCCTCCACGCCCTCGGGCGAGGCGAGTTCGGGACCGCACTGCGCGGAGGCGGCGAGGCCGAGCCCGGAGAGCAGCCCGCCTTCGGACGCCCGCTCCGGCGCCGCGCGCCGCCCCTCGTCACCGGACGCGCCCGCCTCGGCCCCCCGCTGCCCCGCGCCTGCCCCGGCGGCCCCGCTCGGCCCGGCGTCACCGCCCGCGCCGGCGTCGTCGTCACGTACAACACCTTCGTCACGTGCGGCGTGGTCCCGCGCGGCGCTCTCGCGTGCGGATTCCCGCGGTACGGATCGTGGGGCGCCCTCGTCCGCCGGGCCGGCGAGGGCGCCGGCGAGGGGCAGGGAGGCGGTGAGTGCCACGGCGGCGATGAGCACCGCCAAGCGAGCTCGCTGCAAGGGACCCACCTGCTCGACTGCTACGGGGGAAGGGAGATGGGCCCGAACATAGCGGCGTCGCCCCGGGCGCCGGACCGACCGGCACCCGATTCCCCTACATCTCGGGCGCGCTCACACCCGTACGAGTGAGGGTCTCGACCAGGACGTCCACGACCGCCTCGACGTCGGGCACCCAGGGGCGGGCCGAGCCGGGGAGCGGGGCGCGCTCCCAGCGGACCTGGCCGCGGCCGGTCTCGGACGGCGGCAGCACCACATAGCCGCCCTCGCCGTGGAAGCGGAGCGAGCCGGGCACCCAGTCCTTGGCGTAGAGCAACTCGCCGAGCTGAGGGAGGGAGTAGGGCGCGACCAGGACGTACCAGCGGTCGGGGGTGGCGACGACCGGGCCGAGGCGTAGTTCCGCGCGGTCGAGCTCGGCGAGCGCGCGGGCCGCGGCGAGCGCGGGCAGGCTGACCGCGCAGGGGCCGGGGGCGCCGGTGGCGAGGACGACGGGCGCGGTGGGGCGGTTGGTCCACCACCAGCGCACCATCCGCTCGTCGGTGGTGGCGGCGAGGAGGCCGGGGTCGAAGGGGTGTGCGCCGGGCTGGGCGCAGTCGGCGTCCGGGCAGGCGCAGCCGGGGGAGCCGGTCTGTTTGGGGCCGACGCCGGGGAGCACCGGCCACTGCCACTCCGTGGCAAAGGTCAGCGCTGCGCCGAGCTGGTCAGGCCTGCCACCGGATCGCTTCGACAGGAGCTTGCGTCGCCTTCCGAGGATCTCGCGCATGAGCGCTCGTTCCTTTCCGTTGAACGCCGAGGGCCACATCACACCATGCGTGCATCTGTTCACCGTGCGTACAAGTCGGCGCTTCACACCCCAAGCCCGAGCATGGGGAACCCCTAATGGGTCGAGCGTTGGCTGTTGCTCCATTAAAGCCTGGCGGAGGGTGGCGCGCGCATGGCGTTTGTGTGCCGTTGCGTATGCCGTGTGCGTGTGCTCGCTGTGCTCGCAGTCCCGCCGCTTCCACCGCCGAGGGGTGGGGAGCGGCCGCCGCCGGTTAAGACGCGGAGGTCCGGTGCCAGGTTCCGGGACGGCCCAACTGCCCCTGCCCTACACCGAGTACGTACCCATCACGACCGCTGTGACGCCGTGTTGAACGAGGCCAGTCGACCGCAATATGCCCTTACTGCTGTCAGTTTTCGGCCAACTTGTATTTCGCTTCACAAGTGAACCCGCAGGTTCCGCCAGACCTCTGAAACCCCATGGACACCAGCAATCCCAGCTGGACAATGCTGGACATCCCATCACCAGGCCGTGTACATGTGGAGGCACTGCTGACGGCGCAGAATGACAGGGGGTTTGCGATGCTATTGAGCAATACGCACCGGCCTGAAAGCCGGACGCCATGAACGCCCCGCACCTTCCGAAAGTGGCCGGAATCGATTCAACGGTTCCTTCTCCCGCGCAGACTGCCGCGCCCGTCCAGAGCCCTGCCTCCGCCACCGCGAGCACCACTCCGCCGCCCGCCGGCGCCGTGCTCCAGGACCGGCTGGCCGGATGGGTCTCCGACCTCACGACGCTGCACGAGCTCACCGAGCGGCTGACCCGCACCTCCTCCCTCGACGAAGCGCTCCAGGAACTGCTGCGCGCGGGTGCCGCCCTCGTCGGTGCCCGCCGCGGCCTCGTCGTACTCGAACCCGCCGACGGCCACGGACCCGACACCACCATCGGGCTCGGCCTCGCCCACGCGGACATCGGGCACATCGAGACCGTGCCGCGCAGCGCCACCTCGTACGGGCGGATCCTCGACGGGCTGCCGGAGGGGCAGACGGAGATCGCCAGTCCCGATCTGCTCGCCGACGACGGCCTGGACCCGCGCCACCGCGAGGTCGCCGCCCGCCTCGGCTACGCGGCGAGCTACGCGGTGCCCCTCGCCACCTCCGCCGCGGGCCGCCTGGGCGCGGCGGTCTGGCTGTACGACGAGCCCGCCGAGCCGGTCGAGCACCAGCGCCATCTGGTCGGCCTCTACACCCGGTACGCGACGGAGCACCTGGCCCGGCTGCTCGAACTGGAGCGGGCCCGCGCCACGTTGGCGACCGTCTCCGAGGAGCTGCTGCCCAGCCGACTGCCGCGGGTCGCCGGTGTGCAGCTCGCCGCCCGGCACCGCACAGGACCGCGCGGCGGCGGCGACTGGTTCGACGCGCTGCCACTGCCCGAGGGCGCTCTCGGCCTCGCGGTCGGCTCGGTCACCGGGTCCGGTGCGAGCGCGGTGGCCGCGATGGGGCGGCTGCGCGCGTCCCTGCGGGCGTACGCCGTGATGGAGGGCGAGGATCCGGTCGCGGTCCTGTCCGATCTGGAACTTCTCCTTCGGCTGACGGAGCCGGCCCGCAGCGCCACCGCCCTGTTCGCGTACTGCGAGCCACAGCAGCGCAAGATCGTCCTCGCGGGCGCCGGGCACACGCCGCCGCTGATCATCGGCGAGCGGCGCACCGAGTTCGTGGAGACCTCGCTCTCCGCCCCGCTCGGGATGCTGGCCTGCTGGGAAGCGCCGAGCGTGGACCTGTCCCCCGCACCTGGCGAAACCGTTCTCTTCTATACGGACGGGCTCCTGCACCGCACCGGCGACGCCATGGACCGCGCCTTCGCCCGGCTCCACGCCGCCGCGGCCGGGGTGCCCCGCTCGATCCGCAACGACCCGGGCGCGATCGCCGACCACGTCCTGCACACGGTCCTTCCGGACGGCCTCGACTCGGCGGACAGCCGCGAGGACGTGGTGCTGCTCGCGGCACGATTCGAGTGACGGGAGCCCCGGCGGGCAGCGATTCCGGAGGCGCGGTTTCGTCTCACTGGTGACGGCGGTTTCGTTTCCCTGGTGACGGGTGACTTCGGCCATAGGTCCTCGGACCCTGGCGGCCCTTCCGTACGGACATACGATGGAGGGCGGTCCAGTGTTGTACTGAGGAGGCAGACGTGGCCGAACAGCTCACCCCGGAGACCCCGGACGAGTCTGAAGAGCAGCCGATCAAGCAGCGCAAGAACGGCCTGTACCCGGGCGTGTCCGACGAGCTGGCCGCGAACATGCAGTCCGGCTGGGCCGACACCGAGCTGCACGACCTGCAGCCGATCCCCCAGGCCGAGCACACCGCCCGCCGCCGTGCGGCCCTGTCCGCGCGCTTCCCCGGCGAGCGACTGGTGATCCCCGCGGGCAATCTGCGCACCCGCTCGAACGACACCGAGTACAGCTTCCGCGCGTCCACCGAGTACGCGTACCTCACGGGCAACCAGACCGAGGACGGCGTCCTGGTCCTGGAGCCCGCGGGCGACGGCCACGAGGCGACGATCTACCTGCTGCCGCGCTCCAACCGCGAGAACGGCGAGTTCTGGCTGGACGGCCAGGGCGAGCTGTGGGTCGGCCGCCGCAACTCCCTGGCCGAGGCGGAGAAGCTGTACGGCGTTCCCGCGTCCGACGTGCGCGAGCTGCCCGCGAAGCTCGCCGAGTCGACCGGCCCGACGCGCGTCGTACGCGGTCACGACGCCGGCATCGAGAAGGCCCTCACCGACAAGGTCACCGCCGAGCGGGACGAGGAGCTGCGGGTCTACCTGTCCGAGGCGCGCCTGGTCAAGGACGCCTTCGAGGTCGCCCAGCTCGAGCAGGCCTGCGCGTCGACGGCCCGCGGCTTCGAGGACGTCGTACGCGTCCTGGACAAGGCCGAGGCGACCAGCGAGCGGTACATCGAGGGCACGTTCTTCCTCCGCGCGCGCGTGGAGGGCAACGACGTCGGCTACGGCTCGATCTGCGCCGCCGGCCCGCACGCGACCACGCTGCACTGGGTCCGCAACAACGGCCAGGTCCGCTCCGGCGACCTGCTGCTGCTGGACGCGGGCGTGGAGACGAACGAGCTCTACACCGCCGACGTGACCCGCACCCTGCCGATCAACGGCCGGTACACGGAGCTGCAGAAGAAGATCTACGACGCGGTGTACGAGGCCCAGGAGGCCGGTATCGCGGCGGTCAAGCCGGGCGCGAAGTTCCGCGACTTCCACGACGCCGCGCAGCACGTGCTCGCCGAGAAGCTGGTCGAGTGGGGCCTCGTCGAGGGCCCGGTGGAGCGCGTGCTCGAGCTGGGCCTGCAGCGCCGCTGGACCCTGCACGGCACGGGCCACATGCTCGGCATGGACGTCCACGACTGCGCGGTCGCCCGCACCGAGGCGTACGTCGCGGGCACGCTCGAGCCGGGCATGTGCCTGACGGTCGAGCCGGGCCTGTACTTCCAGGCGGACGACCTGACGGTGCCCGAGGAGTACCGGGGCATCGGCGTCCGCATCGAGGACGACATCCTCGTCACCGAGGACGGCAACAGGAACCTCTCGGCCGCGCTGCCGCGCCGCTCGGAGGACGTGGAGCGGTGGATGGCCGAGCTCAAGGGCTGAGCCGAGCCTGATTCCGAGTCCTGACCAGGGCCGGTCGCCCCCTGACGGGGCGGCCGGCCTTCGCCGTTTGCGTCGGCGCTTCCGCCGTTTCCGTCGGCGCTTCCGGTTTGCGGCGCGCCCTTCCGCTTGCTTGCGGCGCCCTCCTGATTTTTCCCTAGTGGTCGATACAGAAAAGGTGCTACGGTCTTTCTGTAGGGCTCGATACGGAATGGCCGAACGAGGGGGATACCCATGTCCGCACCCACGCCTGCACCTTCGCCTGCGCCCGCGCGGACTCCCGCGCCGCGCTCCACGTACGCCCGGACCGTGCGCGGCTCCGGCCCCGGACTGCTGCTCGCGCACGGTGCGGGCGGCGGGGTCCTGCCCAACTACGGCCCGCTGCTGGACGGCCTGGCCGCGAAGCACACCGTGGTCGGCGTCGACTATCCGGGCACGGGGGCGACGCCGCGCGCCGAACGGCCGCTCTCGCTCGACGAGTTGGCGGACGAACTGGTCGGCGCCGCGGAGGCGGAGGGGCTCGACCGGTTCGCGATCGTGGGGTATTCGCTGGGCGGTGCGGTGGCCGTGCGCGCGGCGGCCCGGCATCCCGGGCGGGTGACGGGGCTCGTCCTCACGGCCACGTTCGCCCGGCCCGACACCCGGCTGCTCCTGGACGCCGAGGTCTGGCGGGACCTGTACGCGGCAGGGCAGTACGAGACGTTGGCCAAGTTCATGGTCCCGAAGGCTTTCGGCCCGGACGCGCTCGCGGCCCTGTCGCCGGAGGAGCTGGCAGCGGTGATCGCCGGGACGCGCGAGACCCTCCCCGCCGGGACCGCCGAGCACGCGGACCTGGTCAAGCATGTGGACGTACGGGACGACCTGGCCGCGTTGGCGGAGCTCGGCATACCGGCGCTGGTCGTCTCGACGACCGCCGATCTGCTGGTCCGACCCGAACTGCACCGCGAGGTCGCGGAGTTGCTGCCCGGCTCGCAGTTCGCCGAGCTGGACTCGGGGCATCTGCCGTTCGTGGAGCGGGCGGAGGACTGGCTGGGGTTGATCCTGGACTTCCTTGAAGGGGCTTGAAGGGGAGGGCAGTTGAGCGGAAGAAGGTTCCCTACTTGCGGGCGAGGTTAAGGGTCCCTACTTACGGGCGAGGTTGTGGCGGTCGGCCCAGGCGGTGATGGCCGTTGCCAGTTCCTCGGGGTGGTCCTCCGGGGAGTGGTGTCCGGCCGTGCCGTGGCGGGAGACCTCCAGGCCGGCGATGTTCTCCTCGCACCAGGCCACCGTCCGCGCGTCGGTCATCGCACCCGGGCCCGGTTCGAACGCCGCGAGCAGTTTGGGGACTTCGGGGCTCGCGGCGAGCCAGGTGTCGTACCGCTCGATCCGCCGGACCACGTCGGCGGGCTCGCCGTCCAGAGGCAGCATCCGCGCCCAGGCCAGGACGGGGCGGCGGCTCTGCGGGGTCGGGAAGGGGCGGCGGTAGGCCTCCAGGTCGGCCGGGGCCAGAGGGGTGGCGAGGGTGTCCGGGAGGCCCTCGACGAACAGGGACTTCTCCAGGATCATCGCCTCGCCGACGCCCGGGGTGCGGAGAAGGGTGAACAACTCCCGTCCGGCAGCAGGGAATTCATCGCCTACGAGGGGCTTCACGATCGCCTCGGTGAAGGCGATGCCGCGGACGGTGCCCGGGCGGCGGGCGGCGCGGTCGAAGGCGAGCGCACCGCCCCAGTCGTGGCCGACGAGCACGGCTTCGGTCAGGCCGAGCTCGTCGAACCAGGCGTCGAGGTAGCGGGCGTGGTCGTCGAAGGAGTAGGCGAGGTCGGGCTTCCCGGAGGCGCCCATGCCGATGAGGTCGGGGGCGAGGAGGCGGCGGCCGGGTGCGGCCACGCCGGGCAGGACGTTCCGCCAGAGGTGGGAGGACGTGGGGTTGCCGTGCAGGAAGACGAACGGCAGGCCGTCGGGGTCGCCGGACTCGCGGTAGTGGAACGTGGAGTCGAGGACGGGGAGGGTGGGCATGCGGGGGCCTTTCGCCGGAGGGAGACGGTGGGGAGAAGAGGGGGGCGGGGGAAGAGGTTCATGGGTTGAGGCTCAGGGGCTGAGGCTCGGAGGTTGAGGGTCAGAGGTTGAGGGTCAGTACGCGGTCGACGGTGATCTCGACGGCGACCAGGTCCGGTGGGGTGGGCGGGGCCGTCCCGTAGCGGGCGGTGTAGCGGCGGACCGCCTCGGCCAGGCGCGGGGTCGTCCGTGACCTCCGCCCGGCCTTCGAGCGTGACCCAACGGAAGCCCTCGACCTGGCAGAGCGCGACCGGGGCGCGGAGGACGTCGGGGCTGCAGGGGCCGTCGACGCCTACTGGGCCGGAGAGGCCGGAGAGGCCGGGCGGGTCACCGTGACCGTTGCCGTGGGCGGTCAGGTTGCGGGCCTTGCGGGCCCCGGCACGGGTGGTGATCCGGGCCAGGCCGGCGGGTGCGTCGAAGGTGAAGCGGACGGGGGTGACGTGCGGGGTGCCGTCGGGGCGGAGGGTCGTGAGGGTGGCCGTGTACGGGCGGGAGAGGAACTCTCTTACGGGGGCGGGGAGTTCGGTTGCTGGTTCAGGAGGCACACCCCGGACTGTGCTGATCGGAAAGCGAGGACGCCACGTTGATGAATAACGCCGAACCCGGGCCGGGCCGTGGGCGGGGCCGTCCCCGTGGCAGTCCGCCGACCCGTGAGTCGATCGTCGCGGCGGCCCGTGCGCTGTTCCTGGAACACGGCTATCGGCGGACGACGATGCGGGCGGTGGGCGGTGCCGCCGGGGTCGACGCCGCGGCGGTCGCGTATCACTTCGGGTCGAAGAAAGGCCTGTTCGCGGAGGTGATGCAGTTCCAGTGCGCCGACGCGCTGACCGTCGACGCGGTGCTCGGAGGGGGCCGGGAGGGGCTGCCCGAGCGGCTGGTCGACGCGGTCACCGGGCTGTGGGAGTCAGCGGACTTCCGACGGCTCACCGGGGAGGCGGACGAGGCGGACGAGGTGATCCGCGAATTCCTGGAACGGGAGCTGCTCGCCCGGCTCGTTGAATTTCTCGGCGGCCGGGACGCGACAGCGCGGGCCACGGCCGTGGTGACGATCCTCGGCGGGCTCATCTACACCCGCTACCTCAACCCGCTCCCGACCCCGTCCGCCCTCGGCCCCGCCGAAGTCCGCCGCGCCCTCACCCCCGCCCTGCGCGCGGCCCTGGCCCCCACGCCGGTCGGACGCCGCGGCAGACCGGGCGTACGGGGAGGGTCGGGTGTGCGGGACGGCTCGGTCGTGCGGGGTGGCCAAGGTGTACGGGGAGGCCCAGACGTACGGGGAGGCGCAGGCCTAGGTGGCGGCTCGGTCAGGCCGTGACCAAGGGTGCGTCCGTGCGCCACTTCAGGATCTTGTCGAAGCTGACCACCGCGCCGCTGCGGCCCGGCTTGTTGGCGAAGGAGGCGTGGTCGGCGATCTCCTGGATGAGGCAGAGGCCGCGGCCGTGCTCGGCATCCAGGTCGGGCTGCGCGGCGGTCGGGCGGCTGCGGCCCGGGGGCGGGAAGCCGGGGCCGGAGTCGGTGACCTCGATGCGGCACATGTCGCCGTCGAGGTAGGCGGTGACCTGGAAGGCGCCGGGGGAGGTGCGGGCAGGGGCGCCGTCGGAGGACACGCAACAGCCGGCGGGGGCCGAGCCGCTGTCGGAGGACGAGCCGCCCGCGGCCGGGTCCGTACTGCCGCCGCCGTGCTCGAGGCTGCCGCCGTGCTCGGCGCTGCCGCCGTGCTCGACGGCGTTGGCGCAGGCCTCGCTGAGGGCGACCGAGAGGTCGTAGGAAATGTCCGGATCGACGCCGGCCGTCTCCATCGTGCCGAGCAGAAGGCGTCGGGCGAGCGGCACGCTCGCAGCCTCGCGCCGCAAGTGGAGGGACCACCAGATGCTCATGCTCCAGCCTCCTGGCCGCGGCTCGACGTACCGATACCTATTGCCGCGGCCGACGGCATATAAGCGCAGAGTTGACGTGATAACGCCCATACGGCGGATGCGCGGACGCCCGCCACGAGGTACGGAGGACGACCGCGCGCGGCGTGCGGGCGGTGGCCGCACAGACGTGTGCGGGTGGGGGTGCGCAAGAGTGCCGGACGAGCCGACTTTTCGGACCTTGCGGACCTGCCGCATGGGGCGAGGGGGGCCAGTGCGATGATGAGCCGGTCATGGCTGCCCCCCTTCCGCGCACCCAGCGCGCAGCGCGTGAGACGCGCGAGACCCGCCCCGGAGTGAGCCTTCGGGCGCTTCGGGCCGTGGTGTTCGCCGCGGTCTGCGTCGCGCTGTCCGCGGGCGGCCACGCTCTCGCCTCCTGCGCCACGGTGCCGCTGTGGGCGCTGACCGTCGGGTTCCTCGCGGTGCTCGCGGTCGCGCTGCCGCTCTCCGGACGGCCGCGTTCCACGCCCGGTATCGCCGCCTCGCTGACGGTGGGGCAGCTCGGGCTGCACGCGCTGTTCGGGCTCGGACAGCAGGGTGCGCACGTCGCGCAGAGCTCGGCGGACAGCGCCCTGATCGCGCGGGCCGCCCGGCTGGTGTGCGGGGCCGGCGCCGCCGCGATCAGCCCGGCAGAGGCACGTCGCATCCTGGACACCGCGGGCATCGACCCGGACACGGCCGTCGCCGCGCACCAGCACGGCCAGGCCGCGGCTGCCTCGGCCGCGCAAGGCATCGGCTCCGGCGCCGACCTGAGCACAGGCACCGGCCTGGGTACGGGCATGGGGCTCGCGCCCGACGTGCCCATGCTGCTCGGCCACCTGCTCGCCGGCCTCGCCGCGGGCTGGCTGCTGCGCCGGGGCGACCTCGCGCTGCTGCGGCTCTTCGAGCTGTCGGCGTACGCGGCGCACGGGATCGAGGAGAGCGCGCTCGTACGACCGCTGCGGGCGGCGCTGGCACTCGCGCTGCTGCTGCGGGCCGGGCTGCGGACGCTGCTCGGCCGCGTGCCGTGCGCCTCGCGCGCCGCGCCGTGGACGGTGTGGCAGCCGCGTACGGCGGTGCTCGACGACACGGTGATCCGGCGCGGGCCGCCCGCCGAGGGCTTCGCACTCGCTGCCTGACGCGGCCCCTCGGCTCACCTACGCACCGGCGTACAGAAGTACGGACGCCCCGAAAGCGCCGTACGAGAAGTACGAGACGTACGAGAAGTACGGGTGTACGGAAGCACGGAGAGGCCGCGACACGTGCGCGTGGGTCTGCGCCCGCACGGCGCCCGCCCCACTGCGCGTGCCCTCACCGTTCCCCACTGCCGAAAGTGGAGTGTTTTCGACATGTCCGTCATGCCTGTTGTGAACCGTCAGCTCAAGCGTGCGGCCGCCGTCGGCGCCGTCGCCGCGTCCGCCGTGTTCGTGTTCTCCGCCCCGGCCTTCGCGCACGTCAGCGTGCAGCCGGAGGGCGAGGCCGCGAAGGGCGGGTACGCCACGGTCAACTTCAAGGTGCCGAACGAGCGGGACGACGCCTCGACCACCAAGCTCGAGGTGAACTTCCCGACCGACCACCCGCTCGCCTCCGTCATGCCCCAGCCGGTTCAGGGCTGGGACGTGAAGGTCACCAAGTCCAAGCTGGACAAGCCGATCGAGATGCACGGCGAGAAGATCGACGAGGCCGTCTCCAAGGTGACCTGGACCGCGGACGACAAGGGCATCGAGCCCGGTACGTTCCAGCAGTTCCCGGTCTCCGTCGGCGCGCTGCCCGAGAACGCGGAGCAGGTGGTCTTCAAGGCCCTGCAGACGTATTCCAACGACGAGGTCGTCCGCTGGATCGAGGAGCCGCAGGAGGGCGCCCCCGAGCCGGAGTCGCCCGCTCCGGTGCTGCAGCTCACCGAGGCGGCCGACGGCCACGGCGCCTCCGCGGACAAGGCGTCCGACACGGCGTCCGACGACGCCAAGTCCGGTGACGCCGCCGAGCAGGCCGCGGGCGAGAACACCGGCAACAGCGACGGTCTGGCGCGCGGCCTCGGCGTCGCCGGGATCCTCGTCGGCGCCGCCGGTGTGGCCTTCGGCGTCCTGGCCGGGCGCCGCCGCGGCGAGTCCGCGAGCTCCACGAACTCCGCGAGTTCCGCGAGCTGAGTCAGCCGGTGCAGCGCGGGGGCGTGCCCGTACGCCCCCGTCGCTCGCCGGGCCATCACGAACACCCATGGGAACACCCGTCATGCGCAAGAAGACCGCTGTCGCCGTCACCGCACTGTTCGCCGCCGCCACGCTCACGCTGTCGGCGTGCGGCACCGGCGGCTCGGAGTCCGACCAGCCCGTCGCGGACGTGTCCGCGCAGGCGAAGGACAAGGCCGCGACCGTGCTCGACCGGCCCTTCGAGAAGCCGGACCTGGTCCTGAAGGACACCAAGGGCAAGGAGTTCGACCTGCGCGAGCGGACCAAGGGCAAGCCGGTGCTCATGTACTTCGGGTACACGCACTGCCCCGACGTCTGCCCGCTCACGATGAGCAACATCGCCGACGCCAAGCGGCGCCTCGCCCAGAAGCTCCCCAAGGACGAACTGGCGAAGCTGCAGGTCGTCTTCGTCACCACCGACCCGGAACGGGACACCCCGGCGGAGCTCGGCAAGTGGCTGAAGGCGCAGGACCCGTCGTTCACGGGTCTGACGGGTGACTTCCCGACCATCCAGGCCGGCGCCCGGACCCTCGGCATCAGCATCGACGCGCCGAAGAAGGAGAAGGACGGCTCGGTCACGTCCATGCACGGCAAGCAGGTCATCGCGTTCTCGCCGAAGAGCGACGCGGGCTACGTCCTCTACAACGGCGAGGAAGCGACCGCCGACGACTACGTGAAGGACCTGCCGAAGATCATCAAGGGAGAGAACCCGTGACACCCCGCACCACCCGCGCCGCCCGCCGCGCCGCGGCCCCCCGCACCACCCTCGTCGCCGCCATAGCCGCCGTCTCGGCGCTGGCGCTGGCGGGCTGCAGTTCCTCCGACGGCGCCGGCACCGAAACGGCCAAGTCGGCCGCGGCAGACGCCGAGCCGCAGCTCAGCGTGGCCGGCGGATACATGCCCGAGCCCGTCATGAAGGACATGGGCGGCGGCTTCCTGACCATCACCAACAAGGGCGGCGCCGACAAACTCACCTCCGTCTCCAGCGACTTCGCCAAGTCGGCGGAGATCCACGAGACCGTCGGCCAGAAGATGAAGAAGGCGAAGTCCTTCGACATCCCCGCGAACGGCACGCTGAAGCTGGAGCGGGGCGGGAACCACATCATGTTCCACGACCTGGAGAAGCTGCCGAAGAAGGGCGACAAGATCGCCGTCGAGCTGCACTTCGAGAAGTCCGCGCCGATCAAGGCCGAGCTCGAGGTGGAGGCGCCGACGCACAACCCCAACGGCCACTGAGGGACTGAGAGTTGATGCTGCCCACCACTGCCCGGCCAGGACACCTCCGCCGTACGGTGCACAGCCGCCACCCGGGTCGTACGGGACCGCTGCCGCAGGTCGTGCTGCAGCTCGTCGTGCTGCTCGCGGCGGCCCTCGGCGCACTGCTCGCCGGCGCCTCCCCCGCGGCGGCGCACGCGGCGCTGACCGGGAGCAACCCGAAGCAGGGCGCGGTGGTGCAGCAGGCTCCCGAGGAGGTGACCCTGCAGTTCTCGGAGAAGGTCGCCATGTCGGACGACTCGATCCGGGTACTCGACCCGAAGGGCAAGCGGGTCGACACGGGTGAACTGCAGGACCTGTGCAGCGGAAGCGTCGTCAAGTTCGGCGTTCCGCTGCACGGCGGGCTGCCCGAGGGCACGTTCACGGTCGCGTGGAAGGCGGTCTCGGCGGACAGCCACCCGATCTCCGGCGCGTTCAGCTTCTCGATCGGCGCCCCGTCGAAGACGAGCGTGGCGCTGCCCGACCAGACGGCGGGCGGCGGAGCGGTCGGCGTGCTGTACGACATCGGGCGCTATGTCTCGTACGCGGCCTTCGCTCTGCTGGTCGGCGCCGCCGCGTTCCTGCTGGCCTGCTGGCCGAAGGGCGTGGGCGTCCAGGCGCTGCAGCGGCTCCTCGCGTACAGCTGGGTCGGGCTGACCGGGGCGACGGTGGCGCTGCTTCTGCTGCGCGGGCCGTACACCGACTCCGGGAAGCTCGCGGACGTCCTCGACCTGGGCGGGCTCGGCGCGGTGCTCGACACCAAGACCGGCGCCGCCCTCATCTCCCGGCTGCTGCTGCTCGGCGCGGCCGCGCTGTTCGTCGTGGTGCTCCTCGGGGCGTACGCGAAGCGCGAGGACGCGGCCGAGAAGCGGGACCTGACGTTCGGGCTCGCGGTCGGCGGCGGGGTCGTCGCGGCCGGTCTGGCCTCGACGTGGGCGCTGGCCGAGCACGCCTCGACCGGCATCCAGACGGCCCTCGCGATGCCCGTCGACGTGGTGCATCTGCTGGCCGTCGCCGCCTGGCTCGGCGGCCTCACCGCCCTGCTCGTCGCGCTCTACCGCGCCCCGGCCGACCAGCCGGTGGGGCAGAGCGCGGTGCGGCGCTTCTCCCGGATCGCGTTCGGCTCGGTCCTGGTCCTGGTGGCGACGGGCCTCTACCAGTCGTGGCGCCAGGTCGGCTCGTGGAACGCCCTGGTGACGACGGCGTACGGGCAGTTGCTGCTCGTGAAGGTCGGCCTCGTGGTGCTGCTCGTCGGGGTCGCGTCGATCTCCCGCCGCTGGACGGCACGCATCGCGAACGCCGGGGAACGGGACGCGACGGAGGCCGAGAAGCCGGAAGAAGCGGAGGCCGAGGCGAACGCCGGTGAGCCCCGCGCCGAGCGACCGGAAGCCGAGGCCCACGTCGTCGAGCAGCGGGCACCGCACGCGGACGAGCCGGTCCCCGCCGTACGAAAGGGAGCGGCAACCGCCGGCCGCCCGGCTGCCGACGAGCCCGCCCCCTCGACGGACCCGACCGGCCCGGCAGACCCGGCAGACCCGACCAGCCCGACGGACCCGACCAGCCCGACCGGCCCGGCAGACCCGACCAGCCCGGCAGACCCAGCGGACCCGACGGACCCAGCAGACCCGACCGGCCCGACCAGCCCGGCAGACCCGACCGGCCCGACCGGCCCGGCAGACCCGACCGGCCCGACCGGCCCGACCGGCCCGGCGGACCCGACCAGCCCGGCAGACCCGGCGGACCCGGCAGACCCGCAGGACCCGGTCGCCGCATCCGGCGGCGAACTCGACCCCCGGCGTGCCGCGCAGCTCGCCCGGCAGCGGGCCGCCGTGGACAGTGCGCGCAAGAAGCGGATCAGGGACGCCGACCCGGACCGCGCGGGCCTGCGGCGTTCGGTGCTCGCGGAGGCGGCCGTCGCGGTCGTCCTGCTCGCCGTCACCACGGCCCTGACCACCACCGAGCCGGGCCGCACCCAGGAGCAGGTGGACCGCGCGAACGCCGCCACCGGCAGCGCCGTGCCGGACCGTCCCGTCAACCTCACGCTGCCCTTCGACACCGGCGGCGCGAACGGCAAGGGCACCGTCCGCATCGACCTCGACCCGGGTCGTACGGGCAGCAACACCCTGCATGTGTACGCCGAGCGCCCGAACGGCAAGCCCCTCGACGTAGCCGAGCTCAAGGTCGCGCTGACCCTGAAGGCCAAGGACATCGGCCCGCTGCCGGTCGAGCCGGACCGGGTCGCCGCCGGCCACTGGAGCTCGCCCGGGCTGCAGGTGCCGATGCCCGGCGACTGGCAGCTCTCGGTGACCGTGCGCACCTCGGACATCGACCAAGTGACCGTCCACAAGAACGTGAAGATCGGCTGACCCCATGCCCGTTGACGACCTCGAAGAGAACGCCGCTCGCGGCCGTACGCAGAAGAACACCGCCGGTTCGCCTGTCGAGCTGTCCCGGCGGCGGCTGCTCGGGACGGTCGGCGCGGCCGGTGCGGGCGGGCTCGCGCTCGGCGCGGTCGGCGGTGTGGCCGGGCACGCGGCGGCACAGCCCGAGCCCGGCGCGGCCCTGGCCTCGGTGGGCCGGACGGCGGTGCCGTTCGGCGGCGCGCACCAGCCGGGGATCACCACGCCGATGCAGGCCCGCGGCCATCTCGTCGCCTTCGACCTGGCGCCGGGCGCGGGCCGCAAGGAGGCCGCCGCGCTGCTGCGCCGCTGGTCGGCGACGGCCCGCAGGCTGATGGAGGGGCAGGCGGCGGGCGGCTCCACGGTCGCCCTCGACGCGGGGCCGTCGTCGCTGACGGTCACCTTCGGCTTCGGGCACAGCTTCTTCGGCCGTACGGGCCTGGAGAAGCAGCGGCCGTTCGCCCTCGACCCGCTGCCCGCGTTCTCCGCCGACCGGCTCGACGCCAAGCGGAGCGAGGGCGACCTGTGGGTGCAGATCGGCGCCGACGACGCCCTTGTCGCCTTCGACGCGCTGCGCACCCTGCAGCGGGAGGTGGGCGACGCGGCGCGGGTGCGCTGGCAGATGAACGGCTTCAACCGCACGCCCGGCGCGACCGAGAAGCCGATGACGACCCGCAACCTGATGGGCCAGGTCGACGGCACCAACAACCCCAAGGAGTCGGAGCCGGACTTCCGGAAGCGGATCTTCGTCCCGGACGACGGCTCGGCCGACCCGTCCTGGATGGCGGGCGGTTCCTACGCGGTCGTACGCCGGATCCGGATGCTCCTCGACGACTGGGAGAAGCTCTCCCTGACCGCCCAGGAGAAGGTGATCGGCCGCCGGAAGTCCGACGGCGCCCCGCTCACCGGCGGCTCCGAGTCGACCGAGCCCGACCTCGACAAGTTCGGCGCGGACGGCAAGCCGGTCATCCCCGCGGACGCGCACGCCCGCATCTCGCGCCCGGACCAGAACGGCGGCGCCGCGATGCTCCGCAGACCGTTCTCCTTCCACGACGGGTACGACGAGGACGGCGTCCCGGACGCGGGCCTGCTGTTCATCTGCTGGCAGGCCGACCCGATGCGCGGCTTCGTCCCCGTGCAGCGCAAGCTCGACCGCGGGGACGCGCTGTCGGAGTTCATCCGGCACGAGTCGAGCGGCCTCTTCGCCGTACCCGGAGGCGCACGTTCCGGTGAATACGTGGGGCAGCGGCTGCTGGAGTCCTGACGCGGGCGGCGCGGGGGTCCCGTACGGCGCATTAAGGTGACGGTATGTCGGCCACGCGCTACACGTATCTGGGACCCGAGGGCACCTTCACCGAAGCCGCCCTGCGCACTCTGCCGGAAGCGGCCACCCGTGAGCTCGTGCCCATGGTGTCCGTGCCCGCCGCGCTCGACGCGGTGCGCGGCGGTCAGGCGGCGGCCGCGCTCGTGCCGATCGAGAACTCCGTGGAGGGCGGCGTCACGGCGACGCTCGACGAGCTCGCCACCGGCGAACCGCTGATGATCTACCGCGAGGTGCTGCTGCCGATCGCCTTCGCGCTCCTGGTCAGGCCGGGCACGACGCTGTCCGACATCAAGACGGTCACCGGCCACCCGGTCGCCCAGCCGCAGGTCCGCAATTGGCTCGCGGCGCATCTGCCCGACGCCCTGTGGGAGTCGGCCGCCTCGAACGCGGACGGCGCCCGGCTGGTGCAGGAGGGCCGCTTCGACGCGGCGTTCGCCGGTGAGTTCGCGGCGGCGACGTACGGCCTCGAACCGCTCGTCACCGAGATCCACGACGCGGAGAACGCCGAGACCCGCTTCGTGCTCGTCGGCCGCCCGGCCCGGCCCGCGGCGCCGACCGGGGCGGACAAGACCTCCGTGGTCATCTGGCTCGACGACGACCACCCGGGCGCGCTGCTCGAATTCCTGCAGGAGTTCTCGGTGCGCGGGGTGAACCTGATGCTGATCCAGTCCCGGCCGACCGGCGCGGGCATCGGCAACTACTGCTTCTGCGTGGACGCCGAGGGCCACATCGCGGAGCGCCGGGTCGGCGAGGCTCTGATGGGGCTGAAGCGGATCGCGCCGAAGGTGCGCTTCCTCGGCTCGTACCCCCGGGCCGGGGTCACGCCGGCCGAGGTGCGGGCGCTGCGCGCGGGCACGACGGACGCGGAGTTCACGTCGGCGGCGGACTGGCTGGCGCGGGTCCAGGACGGCCGGGCGTAGAGCTCCCACGCTTCCTCGGGAACGGTCCCCGCTCCCTCGGTGCGGGCTCACGCTGTTTTCGCACCTTGTCCTACCTGCGGATTTTCTCCGTCCACAGGGTTATCCACAGGTGGGCTTCTCGACCTGGGGACAAGTCGACATCAACCCACGACAGGGTCGACAAATCGCCCTTCTCGCCCGATCGCCGTCCACAGTCGGTCACGTCACCCCTCGTCCACTCAATTCCTTGGATCAACTCTTTGGGGCGAGCCTTTTCCACTCGAAAGTGCGCGGACGAGGGGTTTGAACCGGGAATCCTTCGGTCCGCTTCAGGGCTCAGGAATGATCACTTCCGGAATCCACAGCCCTTTCACACAGCCTGTGGATAACTTTTCCCCGACCCCGATTCCTGTGGACAAGCGAGCCCCAAGTCCCGTTCCCCACAAGGGGATACGGTCAAGCGACGGTGGGCGGGCTGCCCCGATTCGGGGAGTCTCCGCCATTCATTGACACGCAGAGGAATATCGGGTCGAGGGCCCGAACCGGGCACCGGTAGCCTTGGGCCTGTGATTGACCTTCGCCTGCTCCGTGAGGACCCCGACCGTGTCCGCGCTTCTCAGCGCGCCCGTGGAGAGGACGTCACGCTCGTCGACTCTCTGCTCTCCGCCGACGAGCGGCGCAGGTCGTCCGGCGTCCGCTTCGACGAGCTGCGCGCCGAGCAGAAGCAGCTCGGCAAGCTGATCCCCAAGGCCACGCCGGAGGAGCGGGCCGAGCTCCTCAAGCGCGCCGAGCAGCTGAAGAGCGACGTCAAGGCGGCCGACGCCGAGCAGGACGAGGCGAAGGCCGAGACCGACCGCCTGCTGCTCCAGCTGGGCAACCTCGTGCACCCGGACGTCCCGGTCGGCGGCGAGGAGGACTTCGTCGAGCTGGAGACGCACGGCACGATCCGTGACTTCGGCGCCGAGGGCTTCGAACCCAAGGACCACCTGGAGCTCGGCACGATCCTCGGCGCCATCGACGTCGAGCGCGGCGCCAAGGTCTCCGGCTCCCGCTTCTACTTCCTCACCGGCGTCGGCGCCCTGCTCGAACTCGCCCTGGTGAACGCCGCGTTGGCGCAGGCCACGGCCGCCGGGTTCACGCCGATGCTGCCCCCGGCCCTGGTCCGCCCGCAGTCCATGGCGGGCACGGGCTTCCTCGGCCAGGCCGCCGCCGACGTCTACCACCTGGACAAGGACGACCTCTACCTGGTCGGCACGTCCGAGGTCCCGCTCGCGGCGTACCACATGGACGAGATCATCGACGCGGACAAGCTCCCGCTGCGGTACGCCGGGTTCTCCCCCTGCTTCCGCCGCGAGGCCGGCTCGCACGGCAAGGACACCCGCGGCATCTTCCGGGTCCACCAGTTCGACAAAGTCGAGATGTTCTCGTACGTCGACCCGGCGGACTCCGAGAACGAGCACAAGCGGCTCCTGGAGTGGGAGAAGGAGTGGCTGACCTCCCTGGAGCTGCCGTTCCGCGTGATCGACGTCGCCACCGGTGACCTCGGCGCCTCCGCCGCCCGCAAGTACGACTGCGAGGCCTGGATCCCGACGCAGGGCAAATACCGCGAGCTGACCTCCACCTCGGACTGCACCGAGTTCCAGTCGCGCCGCCTCTCCATCCGGATGCGCGACGAGAAGAAGGTCAAGCCGCTCGCGACGCTGAACGGCACGCTGTGCGCCGTGCCGCGCACGATCGTGGCGATCCTGGAGAACCACCAGCAGGCCGACGGTTCGGTGCGCGTGCCCGAGGTGCTGCGCCCCTACCTCGGCGGGCGCGAGGTACTGGAGCCGGTCGCCAAGTGAGCTCACTTCCTGGCCAGGAGGCCACCGCGGGGGACGGCGACGCCGCGCGCGTCGTCACAGTCGGCCAGATGAAGGCCGGCGCCGCCGCGCAGGCCGCCGCCCAGCGGGACGCCCTCGCGGCCGAGGCCGAGCCGGGCGCGTTCCCGTACAAGCTGATCGCGACCGACCTCGACGGGACGCTGCTGCGCGGCGACGAGACGATCTCGCCGCGTACGCGCGCCGCGCTCGAGGCGGCCTGCGGGCTCGGCGCGGCGCACATCGTGGTCACCGGCCGGGCCGTGCCCTGGACGCGGCACATCCTCGACGACCTCGGGTACGAGGGCATCGCGGTGTGCGGCCAGGGCGCGCAGGTCTACCACGCGGGCGAGCACCGGCTGCTCACCTCCGTGACGCTCGACCGCCAGCTCGCCGGGCTGGCCCTGGCCAAGCTGGAGGCCGAGGTCGGCCCGCTCGCGCTCGCCGCCAGCCGGGACGGGGTGGACGGCGAGGTGCTCGTCGGCCCCGGGTACCGCGTGCAGGAAGGCCCGCTTCCGGTCGTCGAGTTCGAGGACTCGGCGGACCTCTGGGCGGCCCCGCTGAACAAGCTGTACATCCAGCACCCCGGCCTGTCCGACGACGCGCTCGCCGATGTGGCGCGGCGGGTCGCCGGTGATCTGGTCGGCGTGACCATGGCGGGCACCGGGATAGTGGAACTGCTGCCGCTCGGGCTCTCCAAGGCGACCGGCCTGTCGCTGGCCGCGCGGCGCCTGGGCGCGAAGGCCAAGGACACGATCGCCTTCGGCGACATGCCCAACGACGTCCCGATGTTCGGCTGGGCCGCGCACAGCGTGGCGATGGCCAACGCGCACGACGAGCTCAAGGCCGTGGCCGACGAGGTGACCGCGTCCAACGAGGACGACGGGATCGCGCTCGTTCTTGAGCGGCTGCTCGGGGTGGCCGGGGCCTAGCACGGAGCTTCGGGGCTTTCCCCGCGGGCTCCGGTCCCCCCGACTCCGGTCCCCCCGACTCCGGTCCCCCGACTCCGTTCCCGTCTTCGGCTGACCCGCCGTCGTGGCTGGTCGCGCAGTCCCCGCGCCCCTGTCGGGGCCGGGCCGTCCCGCTCCTAGTTGTAGGATGACTGGGCAACCGGGCAAAAAGAGAGGTACGCGGATGACCCTGCAGGCCGCCGGACGGCAGTCCCTCGTCGACACCGTCGTCGACCAGCTGCGCGCCCAGCTCACCGCCGGCGAGTGGGCCGTCGGCGACCGCATCCCCACCGAGCACACGCTCGCCGAACAGCTCGGTGTCGGCCGCAACACGGTCCGCGAGGCCGTCCGCGTCCTGGTGCACGCGGGGCTGCTCGAATCGCGGCAGGGCAACGGCACGTTCGTGCGCTCCGCCGCCGACCCCTCCGCCGTACTGCGCGGGATGCGGCACGCGGGCGCCCTGGACGTCACCGAGGTCCGCGTCGCCCTGGAGGCGGAGGCCGCCCGGCTCGCCGCGGAGCGCCGCGACACCCACGACCTGCTGCGGCTGCGCGCCGCCCTCGACACGCTGCACGAGGAGGGCGACCGGAACGCCGACGCGGACATGGCCTTCCACCTGGCCGTCGTCGAGGCCACGCACAACCCCGCGTTCATCGAGGTCTACCGCTTCTTCTCGGTGCAGGTGCACGAGGTGCTCGTGCACGCGCTCGGCGACCGGGACATGCCGCCCGTGGACATCGCCGCGCACGAGGCCCTCGTCGACGCCGTCGAGGCCGCCGACCCGGTCGCCGCCGCCGCCGCCGTACGAGCGCTGCTCAAGGTGCCGATCGACGCGCTCCGCGCCCTCGGCATCCGCTGACACCCGCCTGCCCTCCCCGAGGACGGGCCTCCAACTTCCCCTGCACACCCCCCACTTGCACGGGTCGTACGACGCGACGTCCGTACGCCCGAGAAAGGCGCGCTCCTTTGTCACGCCCCGATACCGCGACCACACCCGTGAAGCAGCTCCTGCCGGACGCCGAGGCCGACGTCCGGCCCTCACCCCAAGCGCGGGCCGCGCGGCGGGAGTTGCTGGCGCATCCCGTGGTGCTGCTCGTCGGGATCGTGCTCGCCTCGCTCAACATGCGGGCGGCGCTCGCCAGCGTCTCGCCGCTGGTCGGTGAGATCAGCGAGGCCTTCGGGCTGTCGTCGACGGCGAGCAGCCTCGTGACCTCCGTGCCCGTGCTGTTCCTCGGCGTCGGCGCGCTGGTGGCGCCCTGGCTGGCCCGCCGCTTCGGCACCGAACTGGTGCTGTTCTGCGCGCTGTTGCTGCTTGCCGTCGGCATTCTCGTACGCGTCCTGCCGTCCGTGGGCGCGCTGTACGGCGGCGGTGTGCTCGTCGGCACCGCGATAGCCCTGCTCAACGTGCTGATGCCGGGGCTGATCAAGCGGGACTTCCCGGAGCGGGCCGCGTCCATGACGTCCGTCTACACGGGCGCGATGATCGCCGGCGCCACGGTCGTCGCCGCGGCGTCCGTGCCGCTGGAGAAGGCCTTCGGCGACAGCTGGGAGGCGTCGCTCGCGTTCTGGTCGCTGCTCGCCGCGGTCGCCGCGGTGGCCTGGCTGCCGCAGGTGCTGATCGCCCGCGGCCGGACCGGGCACGAGGTGCGGACGGCCCCGGCCGGACGGGCGGCCGGGCGCAGCGTGTGGCGCTCCCCGCTGGCCTGGCAGGTCACGCTCTTCATGGGCCTTCAGTCGCTGTGGTCGTACGTCCTGATCGCCTGGATGCCGACGATCTTCACGGACCACGGGATGAGCCGCGCCACGGCCGGCGTGATCTTCGCGTTCAACAACCTGATCCAGGTCGCGGGCGCGTTCGGCGTTCCGCTGCTCGCCGGCCGGATGCGCAGCCAGCGGCCGCTGGTCGCCCTGGTCACCGGCCTTGTCGCCGCCGGGTACGCGGGGCTGATGGTCGCGCCCGTGTCGGGTGCCTGGCTGTGGTCGGCGGTGCTCGGCGTCGGGCAGGGCGGTGCGGTCGGGCTCGCGCTGACGCTGATCGTGCTCCGCTCCGGCGATGCGACGACGGCGGCCCGGCTCTCCGGGATGGCACAGACGGTGGGCTATCTCCTCGCCGCCGCGGGCCCGTTGGCGGCCGGTGCGGTGTACCAGGCGACGGGCGGCTGGACCGTGCCGATCTGCCTCGTGCTCGGGGTGTGCGCGGCGGCTCTCGTCGTCGGACTGCTCGCGGCCCGGGACCGTACGGTCTGATCCCTCCGTACGACGAACGCCCTCCGCGGCACCCCCCTCCACAACCGCCTCTTCGCGGCACCCTCCGCGGCACCCCTCCGCGGCGACGAAAACGGCCACTACGCGTGCGTGGTGGCCGTTTTCGTGTGGTCGCGCAGCGGTGGCTTACTCCTCGCCGGCCAGCGTCAGCGTGCGCAGCTTCTGGCCCGCGTACCAGGTCGCGAGGACCGTCACCGCGGTCAACAGGACGACGGCGAGCGGCAGTCCGACGTCGGAGCTGACCAGGTCGCCGCGCGCGACCCGCTCCGCCACGGCGAGGGACCACTGCTGCACGCTCAGCGTCCGCGCGCCCTCGACCAGGGAGCCGAACAGCGCCTCCCAGACCAGCGCGTAGACAAGGCCGAGGACCACGGCGTGCCGGCTGACCGTGCCGAGCAGCAGGAACAGCGCCGCGTACGCGATGGAGGCGACGAGGGCGGCCACGGTGTACGCGATCGCCACCTGCTGGCCGTTGCCGTTGAGGATCATCCCGGCGATGAACGTGGGGATCGCCGAGAACGCCATGGTCACCGCGATGGCCACGATCAGCTTGGTGACGATGATCGTGGGGCGCTTGATCGGCTTGGAGAGCAGATAGACGACCGAGCCGTCGTCGATCTCCGGGCCGATGGCGCCCGTGCCCGCGATCACGCCGATCAGCGGGACCATCGTGGCGAGCGCGAAGCCGCCGAGGACGTCCGCGG
Organism: Streptomyces sp. Da 82-17; assembly: GCF_046098215.1. Classification (NCBI taxonomy): domain Bacteria; kingdom Bacillati; phylum Actinomycetota; class Actinomycetes; order Kitasatosporales; family Streptomycetaceae; genus Streptomyces; species Streptomyces sp. Da 82-17. The sequence goes on along the minus strand of NZ_JBJURH010000006.1, from coordinate 237,260 downwards.
CGACCTGGTCGTCGACGCCGGTGAAGCCGCGTACCAGCGAGGCGATGACGATCAGCAGGACCGGGAGGGAGAACAGGATGAGCGCGCGGCGGCGGCCGAGCAGGGCCCGGTAGGTGAGCCGGGCGACGGTGGGGTCATACATGTCGGGGGCTCCCTTCAGGCCGCGACGAGGTACGAGAAGACCGACTCCAGGGACTCGTCCGAGGGCGAGACCGTGAGGAGGCGGATGCCGTGCTCCTGGGCGACACGCGGCAGGAGCTGCGTGAACCGCCCGAAGTCGACGGCCTGGACGATCAACGCGCCCTCGGCGTGGTCGACTTCGATGCCCGCCGTCGACGGGTCGGCGATCAGCGCGGCGGCCAGCGCCCGGTCGTCGTCGGAGCGGACCAGGTAGCGGTGCGGGCGGTCCGTCATCAGGCGGCGGATGCGGCGGAAGTCGCCGCTCGCCGCGTGCCGGCCGGCGACGATCACCTCGATGTGCGAGGCGAGCTGCTCGACCTCCTCCAGGATGTGCGAGGAGAACAGCACGGTCCGGCCGTCCGCGCCCATGCGCCGCAGCAGGTCCATGAGGTGCATGCGCTGGCGCGGGTCCATGCCGTTGAACGGCTCGTCGAGCAGCAGCACCGACGGGTCGTGCACCAGGGCGGAGGCCATTTTCACGCGCTGCCGCATGCCCTTGGAGTACGTGGAGATCTTGCGGTCCTGCGCGTACTCCATCTCGACCGTGGCGAGCGCGCGCTGTGCCGCCTTCTTGCCGAGGCCCTGCAACTCGGCGTTGGCGAGGACGAATTCGGCGCCGGTGAGGAAGTCGTACATCGCCTCGCGTTCCGGGACGATGCCGATCTCCTTATAGATCGACTCGTTGCGCCAGATCGGGCGGTCGTCGAGGGTGACCGTGCCGGTGGAGGGGGCGAGGAAGCCGCCCATCATGTTGATGAGGGTGGACTTTCCGGCGCCGTTGGGGCCGAGCAGGCCGGTCACGCCGGGGCCGATGCTCATCGTGATGTCGTTGACCGCGACGACGTTCCCGAACCAGCGGGAGGCGTGGGCGATGTGGATCGTTGTCACAGCCCGACCTTTCGGTAGCGGCGCATCAGGGCTGCGTACGAGCCCGCGATCAGCGCGAGGACGACCAGGAGATAGACGGCGCCGGCGCCCGCACCGGGGCCGTGGCCGCCGGGGAACGCGGTGCTCGCGCCGAGGAACGCGGTCTGCACACCGTCGATCAGCGTGATCGGCGAGAACAGGCCGAGCCACGGCACCGCGCCGGTCGAGCCCTGTGCGTCGGCGATGGCCTGCACGGTGGAGACCGCCCCGTACGAGATCGTCATCACGGCGATGACGGCGGCGACGCCGAAGCCGCGGCGGGGCGTCAACGCGGCCATGACCAGGCCGAGTCCGGCGAAGAGCAGCGAGAGCAGTGCCACGGAGACCAACCCCTGTGCGAACCCCTTGGTCTGGTCCGCGAAGTCCATCTTGGCGAGCAGAGAGCCCAGGTACAGCACGATCAGCGGTGACGCGGTGAGGACGAACAGGGCCGAGGCCATCGCCGCGTACTTCGCCGTCACGTAGTCGCCGCGCTCGATCGGGCGCGAGAAGTACAGCGGCACCGTCTTGAACCGCAGGTCGCGGGAGACGGACTGCGGCGCCTGCGCGGCGAGGAAGAGGCCGATGACGGCCTGCGTCGTGATCGCGTACCGCGTGTAGTCGAGCGGCAGGTCCGACATCTTCGTCTGCACCGCGACGGCCACGACGATCGCCGCCGGCACGCACATCACGGCGAACAGGATCATCGGCAGCACCTTGGACTTGGCGCTGCGGCCCAGTCCGTACGCGCCGCGCAGGGACTGCGCGAACAGACTGCGGCGGGCATAGGCACGGCCGAGGCGCGGGCCGTCGTACGACCGGTACCCGATGTTGTGGATGCGGGTCTGCGCCCCGTCCGGGCGCCGGGTGTCAGCTGCCGTCACGGCTGCCTCCTCGCTGTGCCGCGGCCTTCGACAGGGGCTGGTTCTGGGCCTGTTGGCGCACGGGTTGCTGCTGCTCCTCGGTGCGGAACACCTCGGCGATGTGGTGCCTGCGCTGTTCCATCCGGACCAGGCCGAGGCCGAGTTCGGCGACGGTGTCGCGCACCACGTCGTACGTCTCCTCGCCGGTGGCCTCCACGAGCAGTACGTGTCCGGCGCCGGGCAGGCCCTCCTCCACGCGCGCGTGCAGCGTGATTCCGCGCTCCTGGAGGCGGGCGCGCAGGACGGCCGTGCCGTCGGGGTGCTCGTCCGTGTCCGTGACCTCGACGGCGAGCGTCGCCATGGTCTGCGTGAAGTCGCTGGTGGAGCTGGAGCGGAGCAGCTTGCCGCCGTCGATGACGACGACGTGGTCGCAGGTGCGCTCCAGCTCGCCCAGGAGGTGCGAGGTGACGAGGACGGAGATGCCGAAGTCGGTGTGGACGCGGCGGATCAGGCCGAGCATCTCGTCCCGGCCGACCGGGTCGAGGCCGTTGGTCGGCTCGTCCAAGAACACCAACTGCGGGTCGTGGACAAGGGCTTGGGCGAGCTTGACCCGCTGCTTCATGCCCGTCGAGTACCCGCCGATGGGGCGGTACCGCTCCTCGTAGAGGCCGACGTGGCGCAGGGTGTCGGCCGTGCGCTCCCGGGCCGCGGTGGGCGGGAGGCCGGACATCCGCGCCATGTGGACGACGAACTCGGTGGCGGACACGTCGGGCGGGAGGCAGTCGTGCTCCGGCATGTACCCGACGCGCTCGCGGATGTCGCCGCCGTGGGTGGCGACGTCGAGGCCGAGCACCTGGGCGCGGCCCTCGCTGGCGGGGGACAGTCCGAGCAGGATCTTGATCAGGGTGGACTTGCCGGCTCCGTTGGCCCCCACCAGCCCGGTCACACCCGGGCCGATGTCCACGGAGAGCCGGTCCAGCGCGGTCACCCGTGGGAACCGCTTGCTGAGGCTTTCGGTCGCGATCACAGTCACGTCGTCGACGGTAGTGGCGCGGACCACAGCCGGCGTCACCCCTGACGGTTGCTTCCGTATCAGACTCCAGATGTAGGGGCCCGTAGGGGGTGTAGGGCTCAGGTACACCTCGAAGGCGTTGTCCACAGGGTCCGTGCACACCTATTGACGCAGACGTCAGCCATTGTCACATTCATCAGTGTCACGTTACGGACGCGTAGCGCAGCAGGGCGGGCAATCGGCGGTACTTCACGGGACGGACGGTGGCATGACCTCAGCGGTGGACACGGAACTCGGCGCGGAACTGCGGGGGTTCAGGGAAGTGCAGGCCCTCGCGTACGCCTGCGCGGAAGCGGTCGCGGCACGCCTTGAGCCGGGCGTGACGGAGCGCGAGGCGGCGCGGATGCAGCGGGAGTGGCTGCGCGAGCGCGGGGTGCGGGACTGGTTCCACCTGCCCTTCGCCTGGTTCGGGGACCGCACGGCGTTCACCGGGTTCAAGATCCCGCTGCAGTTCTTCCCGACGAACCGGAAGCTGGAGCCGGGGATGCCGTTCATCCTCGACATGGCCCCGATATACAAGGGCTTCACGGCGGACATCGGGTACTCGGGCAGCCTCGGCCTCCACCCCGTGCAGGACCGCCTGATGGCCGACCTGGAGGAGCACCGCGAGCTGATCCTCCGCGAGATCCGCGAGCGCCGTTCGCTGCGCGAGATCTACGCGGACGTGGAACGCCTGATGAACCGCCAGGGGTACGCGAACCGCCACCGCGCCTACCCCTTCGGCGTGATCGCGCACAAGGTCGACCGGGTGAAGCAGGGCCGCTTCTCACCCACCGTCTTCGGGTTCGGCGCGCAGGCGCTCAAGGGCCTGGCGAGCGACGCGTTGCACGGCCACCGGGACGGCTGGTCCCCGCTGTGGAGTCCGTACAGGTTCTCGGACCACCCGCCGCAGCCCGGCCTGTGGGCGGTCGAGCCGCACCTGGGCTTCCGGGGCACGGGCGCGAAGTTCGAGGAGATCCTGGTCGTCACGGACTCCAAGGACCCGCAGGAGAGCGCGTTCTGGCTGGACGACGACCTTCCGCACGTACGGCGCTGGGCGGAGGCGAAGAACCTGTGAGCGGGCGGGACGGCGGCAGGGGCGATCAGGGCGGGCGCCCCGGCGCCGGCGGCAAGGGCAGCGAGCGGGAGCGGAAGGGCGAAGTCGCAATGAGCGGTGGGCTGTTGAAGGGCGCGCGGGAGCGCTGGGTCCGTACGGGAGGGGTGGAGCTCTGCGTCGCGGAGCTCGGTGACGCCACGCAGCCGACGGTGCTGCTTGTGCACGGGTACCCGGACTCCAAGGAGGTGTGGTCCGAGGTCGCGGCCCGCCTCGCGGACCGCTTCCACGTGGTGCTGTACGACGTGCGCGGCCACGGCCGGTCGACGGCGCCGGTGCCGCTGCGCGGCGGGTTCACGCTGGAGAAGCTGACGGACGACTTCCTCGCGGTCGTGGACGCGGTCAGCCCGGACCGCCCGGTGCACGTCGTGGGGCACGACTGGGGCTCGGTGCAGTCCTGGGAGTTCGTGACGGTCAAGCGCACGGAGGGGCGGATCGCCTCGTTCACGTCGATGTCGGGCCCGTCCCTCGACCACTTCGGCCACTGGATCAAGCAGCGCATGACCCGCCCGACCCCGCGCAGGGTCGGCCAGCTCCTCGGCCAGGGCGCCAAGTCCTGGTACGTGTACATGCTGCACACCCCCGTCCTGCCCGAGCTGGCCTGGCGCGGTCCGCTCGGCGCGCGCTGGCCGAAGATCCTGCAGCGCGTCGAGAAGGTCCCCGCGGACGGGTACCCGACGGCGTCGCTGCCCTCGGACGCGGCCAACGGCGCCTGGCTGTACCGCGACAACGTCCGCGCGCGCCTGCTCAAGCCCCGCGCGGACGCGTACGCGCACGCGCCGGTGCAGCTGATCACCCCGCTCGGCGACGCGTTCCTGTCCCCGCGGCTGTACGACCAACTGGAGCTGTGGGCCCCGCAGTTGACCCGGCGCACACTGCCCGCGAAGCACTGGGTGCCGCGCACGCGACCCGACCAACTGGCCGCCTGGATCACGGACTTCGTGAACGTCAACGAGGACCTCGGGGACCGGGGCGCGCAGGGCACCGCGATCGCCGACCGCAGCAAGGTCGCCACGGGGCGGCACGCGGACCGCTTCGGCGGCCGGCTGGTCCTGGTCACGGGCGCGGCCAGCGGCATCGGCCGGGCGACCGCGTTCGCCTTCGCGGAGGCCGGGGCCCGGGTGATCGCCGTGGACCGGGACGCGGAGGGCGCGGCCCGCACGGCCGAGCTGTCCCGGCTGATCGGCGCCCCCGAGGCCTGGGCGGAGACGGTGGACGTCGCGGACGAGCAGGCCATGGAGAAGCTCGCCGAGAAGGTCGCCACGGAGTACGGGGTGGTGGACGTCCTGGTGAACAACGCCGGGATCGGCCTGTCCGGCTCGTTCTTCGACACGACGGTCGAGGACTGGCAGAAGGTCCTGGACGTCAATCTGTGGGGCGTCATCCACGGCTGCCGGACCTTCGGCCGGCAGATGGCCGAGCGCGGTCAGGGCGGCCACATCGTCAACACGGCGTCGGCGGCGGCCTTCCAGCCGACCAAGGCGCTGCCGGCGTACAGCACGTCGAAGGCGGCGGTGCTGATGCTCAGCGAGTGCCTGCGCGCCGAGCTGGCCGGTCAGGACATCGGCGTATCGGCGATCTGCCCGGGCCTGGTCAACACGAACATCACGGCGACGGCGCGCTTCGCGGGGGTGGACGCGGCGGAGGAGAAGCGCCGCCAGGAACGCAGCTCGCGGCTGTACGGGCTGCGGAACTACCCGCCGGAGAAGGTCGCCCGCGCGGTGCTCGACGCGGTGGTGAAGAACCAGGCGGTCGTGCCGGTGACGCCGGAGGCCCGCGGCGCCCACCTGATGTCCCGCTTCACGCCGAAGGCGCTGCGCGCGATAGCCCGCATGGAGCCGCCGCTGTAGTCGGGGAGGGCGGTGGGCGCGCAGTGCGGGTCGGCCATCGCCCTTGCGGGAACGCCGAGTTGGGTGTGCGGGCCCGTACGGCGGAGAGTGGTGCACGCGCGGCGGCCGCACCGGGAGCGGTCGCCGCACCGAGAGCGGAGGTGGCGGCGACCGTGCAGCCTGCAGTCGAGTACCGGATCGAGGACCTGGCGCACCTCAGCGGCGCCACGGTCCGTACGATCCGCGCCTACCAGGACCGCGGCCTGCTGCCCCGGCCGGAGCGGCGCGGCCGGTCCAACGTCTACACGGACGCGCATCTGGCCCGCCTTCACCAGATCGCCGACCTCCTGGACCGGGGCTTCACCCTGGCCTCGATAAAGGAGCTCCTGGAGGCGTGGGACGCGGGCCGCGGGCTCGGCGGCGTGCTCGGCCTCGTGGCGGAGGTGGACGGCCCGTGGACCGACGAGGAGGCCGGCCGCATCACCCGCGCGGAGCTCGACGCACGCTTCGGCGGCGCCCCGGACGACGCGGCGGTGGCGGACGCGGTCGAGCTCGGCGTGCTGGAGCAAATCCCGGGCAGGGACGACGAGTTCCTGGTTCCGAGCCCTCAAGAGCTGGCCGTGGCCGTCGAGTTGCACGCGGCGGGCGTGCCGCTGCTCGCAATCTCCGGCCATCTCAGGGAGTTGAGGGTCCATGTCGAGTTCATCGCGTCCAGATTCCTGGACTTCACGACCGAGCACGTCTTCGCCCGCTACCTCGACGGCGAGCTGCCGCCGACGGACGACGAAGCGGCGGAAGCAGCCGATCTCGTACGGCGCCTCCGCCCGCTCGCCCAGCAGACCGTGGACGCCGAACTCGCCCGCGCTATGCGGATTCTGGCGAACCGTCACCTGCGCGACCACCTCGACGGTACGACGACGCCGCCACCCCCGGCCGAGGACATTCCGGTCGCCCTGCCCGCGTCGACAATTCAGGCCGTACAGCAGCTGGTTGGCGCGGAGAACGTCGCTGCGTTCGTCGCAGCGGCGGCTGAACGAGAGGTGCAATCCCGTAAGTTGGACCAGATGGCGGCAACCAACGCACAGTACGCAGGAGTTGACGAACTCCCGTAAATCGTCGAGCTGTTGTCCACAGAACTCCCAACTCCCCTGTGGATAACTGGGGTTGGCTGTGGATCATGCATTCCGACGGTAAAGAGTTGGAGAACTTGTCCGGACCCCGGGCACCCTGAGCGCATGAACGACAGAGACAGCGAAAAGCGCGACGGGCCACACGGGAAGCAGCGCGACGAACAGCGCGACGGCCGGCGCGGCGAGCAGCGCAATGTGAAGGTCTCGAAGTACCTCTCCAAACACCTGCGGCACGAGCCGGGGCGGATCGGCCTGACCCTCGACCCGGCAGGCTGGACGGAGATCGACGCACTCCTCGACGCCGCCGCCGCACACGGCTTCCCGATCACCCGGGCCGAGCTGGACCGGGCCGTCGCCACCAACGACAAGCAGCGGTTCGCGGTCGACGGCGGCCGGATCCGCGCCAACCAGGGCCACTCGGTGGACGTCGACCTGGGCCTGCCCACGGCGACACCGCCCGCGTACCTCTTCCACGGCACCGTCGCCGCCCACCTGGACGCGATCCGGCGCGAGGGACTGCGGCCCATGAACCGGCACGACGTCCACCTCTCGCCCGACCGCGAGACCGCGACCCGGGTCGGCGCACGCCGCGGCCGGCCGATCGTGCTGAGCGTGGACGCGGGCGCGATGCACGCCGACGGCCATACGTTCCGCCGCAGCGAGAACGGCGTCTGGCTCACCGCCGCCGTCCCGCCCCGCTACCTGCGCCTGCCCTCCTGACCGGACCACTGCCGTCCGAACACCACCGGACCACTGCCGCCCCGAAACAACACCGGACCACTGCCGTCCCGAACGCCACCGGCCCGCCCGGGACGGGCGCGCCCCCCGGGAGAGGCGCGGCCCTACCGCCCGAGCTGGCCCGCCGCCTCCGTGGCGATCCGCTCGAAGAGCTTCTCGTCGGCCGCGAAGTCCGAGTCCGGGATCGGCCAGTGCACGACGATCTCGTCGAAGCCGAGCTCCGCGTGCCGCCCCGCGAAGTCCACGAACCCGTCGAGTGAGTCGATCGGCCGCCGCCCGCTCCGGTGCACCGGGTGGAAGTCCGGCGTGAACCCGGTGAGCAGCACCTTCCCCAGCTCCCGCACGTCCCGCCCCGACTCGGCGCACGCCTTGGCAAGCCCGTCGACCTGCCCGCGCAGCGCCGCGTACGACTCCTCCGGGGTGCCCTCCGCGTACAGCTTCGGGTTGCCCGTCGTCACCCAGGCCTGGCCGTGGCGGGCGGCGAGGCGCAGGCCCCGCGGGCCGGTCGCGGCGACGGCGAACGGCAGCCGCTCGCGCTGCACGCAGCCGGGGAGGTTGCGGGCCTCGGTCGCGGTGTAGAAATCGCCGGCGAAGCTGACGTCGGCGGGCTCGCGCAGGAGCCGGTCGAGCAGCGTCACGAACTCGGCGAAGCGGTCCGCCCGCTCACGCGGAGTCCACGGCTCCGCGTCCGGTGCGCGCAGCGTGGTCGCGTCGAAGCCGGTGCCGCCCGCGCCGATGCCGAGGGTGATACGCCCGTCGGAGACGTCGTCGAGGGTGATCAACTCCTTGGCCAGGGTGACCGGGTGGCGGAAGTTCGGCGAGGTCACGAGCGTGCCGAGGCGCAGCCGCGAGGTGGCGGCGGCGGCCGCGGTCAGCGTGGGCACGGCCCCGAACCACGGCCCGTCCCGGAAACTCCGCCAGGCCAGGTGGTCGTACGTGTACGCCGCGTGGAAACCGAGCTCCTCCGCCCGCTGCCAGCGCGCTCGGCCGCCGTCGTGCCAGCGGTGGATGGGCAGGATCACGGTGCTCAGGCGCAGCGGAGAGGTCATGCGGCCAGCGTACGGTCAGCCCCCGAGCCGTGCTTCCGGACCACCGCCCTCCGGACGCCCCGCACCGCGCCCCTCGGGACGCCCCGCACCGCGCCCCTCGGGACGCCCCGCACCGCGCCCCTCGGGACGCCCCGCACCGCGGCCCTCGGGCCGCCCCGCCTCCCCGACGGCGAAAAGCAGCGACACGAACCAGCCACTCAGCAGCGCTCGCCCCTACTCAAATGTGCACCCAGCCCCCCGGACGTGCGGCATATGCGGAAGAATGCGGGCGTGACCTCGACGCGAACGGACGACCTCGACCCCGCCCCCGCTCCCGCCCCCGATCGCCGCATCCGGCTGATCGCCACGGACCTGGACGGCACCCTGCTGCGCGACGACAAGTCGGTCTCCCCGCGCACCGTCGCCGCGCTCGCGGCGGCCGAGGAAGCCGGGATCGAGGTCTTCTTCGTGACCGGCCGCCCGGCCCGCTGGATGGACGTCGTCAGCGACCATGTGCACGGCCACGGCCTGGCGATCTGCGGCAACGGCGCCGCCGTCGTCGACCTGCACGGCGGCACGGGCAACCACCGGTTCGTCAAGGTCCGCGCGATCCGGCCGGACGTCGCCCTGGACGTCGTCGCCACGCTGCGCGCGGCAGCGCCCGGCACGTCGTTCGCCGTGGAGCGGACCGGCGGCATCCACCACGAGCTGGCGTACCCGCCGCTGCACCTCGACCCGGCCGTCACCATCGCGCCCGCCGAGAAGCTCCTCGCCGCCGACTGCGACCTGGCCGACCAGCCGATCCTGAAGATCCTCGCCCACCACGGCGAGCTGTCCCCGGACGCGTTCCTCGCGCTGGCCCGTACGGCGGTCGGGGAGACCGCCAACGTCACGCGGTCCAGCCCCACCGCGCTCCTGGAGATCAGCGCTGCCGGTGTCTCCAAGGCCAGCACGCTCGCCCTGTGCTGCACCGAACGCGGCATCGTGCCGGACGAGGTCGTCGCCTTCGGGGACATGCCGAACGACGTCGAGATGCTGTCCTGGGCGGGCACGTCGTACGCGATGGGCAACGCCCACCCGGACGTCGTCGCCGCCGCCTCCGGTCGTACGGTCGCCAACAACGACGACGGCGTGGCGGTGGTCATCGAGCGGATCCTGGCGCAGTACACCGGCGCCTGAACGTTTCAGCAACCCTCCGCCCGGCACAGTCCGCGGCGGCGTCCGCTCAGAGCTCGACTCCCCGCTCGGCCAGCCACTTGCGCGGGTCCACGCCCGAACCGAAGTGGGGAGTGAGCCGCACCTCGAAGTGCAGATGCGGGCCGGTCGAGTTGCCGGTCGTGCCCGCCTGCCCGAGCCACTGGCCCGGCCGGACCCGCTCGCCCTGGTCGACGGTGACGGCCGCGAGATGCGCGTACTGCGTGAAGTAGCCGTTCTCGTGCCGCACCACGACCTCGATGCCGAAGCCACGCCCGCAGGTCACCCGCACCACCTCGCCGCCGCCGGCCGCGCGCACCGGCGCGCCGATGCCGACCGCGAAGTCCTGCCCGGTGTGCCGCTTCGACCAGCGCTCGCCGGAACCTCCGAATCCGGCGGAGAGCTCGTACGTCTCGACCGGCTTCACCCAGTCCCGCCGCGCCTTCCGCTGCGGCTCGTCCAGGCGTACGGCGCCCCGGCAGCGGCCCGCCGTGACCTGCCGGTCGGCCTCGTTCTGCAGCGTCCACTGCGCCTGCTCCAGCTTCCGCTCGATGCCCCGCTTCAACTCCGCGAGGCGGGCCTGGTGCGCGTCGAGCCCGCGCCAGGCGGCCTCGGCGCGCTGCTCGCCACTGTCCAGGGCACGGGCGGCCCGCTGCGTCCTGCCGATCGCGTTGTTCATCGCCAGATCGGCCTGCCACGAGGCCCGCTGCCCCCGCATCAACGCGTCCGGGTCGTCGGCGAGCAGCAGCTGCGCGGTGTACGAGATGTCGCCGCCCGTGCGGTACTGGATGCGCGCGATCCGCCCCAAGTCCTCGCGCAGCAGCCGCAGTTGGCGCCGCTCCCGGGCGACGAGCCGCTCCAGCTTCCGGGCCTTGGCGCGCTGTTCCTCGGCGGCGCGACGGCCGCTCTCGTACCGCTCGGTGGCCTTCGCGGCCTCCTCGAAGAGCCGCGCCACGTCCGCGCTCGCGCTCGGCCCGTCGGACGCGGTGGCGGCGGGCGATCCGGCCGTGGTGAGCGCGAGCAGCGAGAGCAGCGCGCAGAGCGCCGCGGGCGTCCGGTACGGCAGACGACGCTGCGGGCGGGGCCCTTGTGGCGGGCGCGGCCCGCTTTCCGGATGAGGCGTGCGGCGAGGGCTGGGGCGCATGCCCGGATCGTCACCCGCCACCGCCCGCCCCGCCCGTACGAGGCGTACGCACGGGTGGCCCTTGGTCCGTACAGCGCACACGGGACTCTGCCGGACGGGGCACGGGGACGGGCCGCCGGGCCGGGCCGAGCCGGGCCGGGCCGAGCCGAGCCGGGCCTTCGCCGAGGCGGCTCCGACGCCGCGTCAACCCTCGTCAGTGCGGGGCCTGCCACACCACCGTCGTGCCGCCGCGGACCCGCTTCCCGTCGTCCGCCGCCTCGTCGCCGCTGCCGTACACGTCCTCGTACGGGTCGGTGCCGAGGCCCGGGCTGTGCCAACTGTCGCCGCCCAGGGCCTCGGCGCGGCGCTTGAGGTTCTTCAGTCCGCTGCGCCGGCCGCCCTCGGGGATGCCGACGCCGTCGTCGGCGACCGTGAGCCGTACGCCGGGGACACCGCCCGGAAGTGTCGCCTCCGCGTCGACGACGACCTCGATCCGGGAGGCCTGCGCGTGCCGGAACGCGTTGGACAGGGCCTCGCGCAGGGCGGCGATCAGGTTCTTGCCGGTGACTTCGCCGACGACCGAGTCGATCGGGCCGAGGAAGCGGTGCGAGGGCTTGAAGCCGAGCGGGACGGCGGCCATGTTGATCTCGCGCAGGACCCGGGTGCGCAGTCCCGACGGCGCCTCGGCGGGCCCCTGTTGCAGCGCGAAGATCGCCGTACGGATCTCCTGGATCGTCACGTCCAGCTCGTCCACGGCCTTGCCGACGCCGACCTGCACCTCGGGCACCACCGAGCGGCGCTGGGCGCTCTCCAGCATCATGCCGGTCGCGAACAGCCGCTGGATCACGAGATCGTGCAGGTCACGGGCGATCCGGTCGCGGTCCTCGAAGACGGCGAGGCGCTCCCGGTCGCGCTGCGCCTCGGCCATCATCAGGGCGAGCGCGGCCTGCGCGGCGAACTGTCCGGCGAGGGTCTTCTCCGCCTCCGTGAACGGTGCGGCGCCGGGCAGGCGCGGAGTGGCGAGGGCGCCGAGCACCCGGCCGCCGCTGTGCAGCGGCAGCAGCATGCTGGGCCCGTACTCCTTGGCCAGCTCGGTGATCATGCGCGGGTCGGCGGCCGCGTCGTCCATGAACACCGGTTCCCCGGCGAGGAGTTGGTCCACCGCGGGCGACTCCGGCGGGATCACCACGCCGAGCGGCCGCAGCGTGCTCTCGGCCGACACGGCGACGATCTCCAGGCCGCCCTCGTCCGCCGGAAGCAGCACGATGCCCGCGTCCGAGTCGGCGAGCTTGCGGGCCTGCTCGGCGACGACGGTGAGCGCCTCGTCGGCGTCGGCCCCGGAGAGCAGGGCCGTGGTGACGGCCACCGAGCCGTCGATCCAGCGCTCGCGCTGCCGGGTCGCCTCGTACAGGCGGGCGTTGCCGATCTGGATGCCGGCCTCGGTCGCGAGCACTTTCACCATGTGCAGGTCGTAGACGCTGAACGTGCCGTCACCGCCCTGCTTCTCGGTCAGGTAGAGGTTGCCGAACACCTCGCCGCCGACGCGGATCGGCACCCCGAGGAACGTCCGCATCGGCGGGTGGTTCGGCGGGAAGCCGACGGAGCGCGGGTCGGCGGTGAGGTCGTCGAGGCGCAGCGAGACCGGGTCGCGGATGAGCGCGCCGAGGATGCCGCTGCGGCCGTCCGGCAACTCCCCGATCCGCTCCCGCTCCTCCTGCGTGACGCCGTGCGTGACGAAGTCGGAGAGCCCGTCGCCCTGGTCGTTGATCACGCCGATCGCCGCGTACCTGGCGCCGGTGAGGCTGGCCGCGGTCTCCGCGATCCGGTCGAGGGTCGTGTGCAGTCGCAGCCCGCTGCCCACGGAGACCATCGCCTCCAGCAACTGCGGCAACCGCGCCGCCAGCTCCTCCGGCAAGGCCTGCAGACTCCGCGCCGCCTGCTCGGCGGCCGTCGATCCGGTCTCCGCCCGCGCGGGAAACGGCGGCGGCTCTTCGGGCACTGCGGGGGCTGACATGCCCTTGAGGGTAGTAAGTCCTATTTGCCGAGGAAAGTCGGGTACGGGCGTCACGCACCCGGCCCGCCCGGGCGCGGCTCACGTCCGGGCGCGGCTGATGTCCGGGCGCGGCTCACGTCCGGGCGCAGCTGATGTCCGGGCGCGGCCCACGTCCGAGCGCGGCTCACGTCCCCAGCAGGACCCCCACCTCCCGTTCCCGTTCCACCATCCGCGCCAGCGGCCCCCCGGCGACCGCCGCCAGCTCCTCGTACGGCCCCTGCTGCACGACCCGGCCCTCGTCCAGGACCAGCACCTCGTCCACCGCGTCGAGCCCGGCCAGCCGGTGCGTGATGAGCAGCGTCGTCCGGCCCTCGGTCGCGGCGAGGAGGTCGGCGGTCAGGGCGTCCGCGGTCTCCAGGTCGAGGTGCTCGGCGGGCTCGTCGAGGACCAGCACCGGGAAGTCCGCCAGCAGCGCCCGGGCCAGCGCGAGCCGTTGCCGCTGACCGCCGGAGAGCCGGGCGCCGTGCTCGCCGACCAGCGTGTCCAGGCCCTGCGGCAGCGAGTCGGCCCAGTCCAGGAGGCGGGCCTGGGCGAGCGCGCCGCGCAGCGCGTCCTCGTCGGCGTCGGTCCTGGCCAGGCGGAGGTTCTCCCGGATCGTGCTGTCGAAGATGTGCGCGTCCTGGGCGCACAGCCCGACGACCCGCCGCACCGCGTCCCCGTCGAGCCCCGCCGCGTCCGTCCCGCCGAGCCGGTACGTTCCGGCCTCCGCGTCGAGGAACCGCAGCAGCACCTGCGCCAGCGTCGTCTTGCCCGAACCGGACGGCCCGACGACGGCGACACGGCGCCCCGGCCGCAACGTCAGGTCGACGTCGACAAGGGCGGCCTGCGCCTGCCCCGGGTGCCGGGCGCAGAGCCCGGACACCTGCAGCGGGAACGGCTCGGCCGGCGGCTGCCCGCCCGCGCCCTCGCGTACCGGTTCGGGAGCGTCGAGCACCTCGTACACCCGCTCCGCGCTCTTCTGCACACGCTGGCGGAACTGCACGGCCAGCGGCAGTCCCGTCACCGCCTCGAACGCGGCGAGCGGGGTGAGGACGACGACGGCGAGGGCCACCCCGTCGAGCCGCCCGTCGCGCACGCCGCCGACGCCGACGAACGCGGCGGCCGCGACCGTGAGCCCGCAGGCGAGGGCCGAGAGTCCCGCGCCGAGCGCGGTGGCCGTGGCCGCCCGGGACGCGATCCCGGTCAGCTCCTCGTCCGCCTCCCGCGCCACCGCCGTACGGGCCCGCAGCGCGCCCGCGACCGTCAACTCCGCGGTCCCGGTGAGCAGATCGGCGACACGGGTGGCGAGCACGCCGCGCGCCGGGGCGAGCCGCCGCTCCGCACGCTGGGCCAGCGCACCGCTCAGCAGCGGTACGCCCGCGCCCGCGACCAGCAGTCCGACGGCGAGCAGCGCACCGGCCTCCGGCAGCAGCCAGCCGGTGAAGCCGACGGCCCCGGCGGAGACGACGACGGCGGTGCCGACGGGCAGCAGCCAGCGCAGCCAGTAGTCCTGCAGCGCGTCCACGTCGCCCACGAGCCGGGCCAGCAGATCGCCGCGCCGCGACTCCCGCAGCCCGGCGGGGGCCAGCCGCTCCAGGCGGCGGTAGACGGCGACGCGGGTGTCGGCCAGCATCCGCAGCACCGCGTCATGCGTGACCAGTCGTTCCGCGTACCGGAAGACCGCGCGGCCGAGGCCGAAGGCGCGGGTCGCCGTGACGGCCACCATCAGGTAGAGCACCGGCGGCTGCTCGGAGGCGCGGGAGATCAGCCAGCCGGAGGTCGCCATCAGGCCGACGGCGCTGCCGAGCGCGAGGCTGCCGAGCAGCAGCCCGAGCAGCAGTCGCCCGCGCCGCTCCTGCGCCATGGCCCGCACGCGTGCGAGGACCCGTCCGCCGGGTGCCGCTCCCGCCGCCCCGGCCGCGGTGTCCGGCTCGGCGCCGAGCCCGGTGACCGCTGCCGCCGGCGCGTACTCGTCGCCGGGCGCCGAGCCGACGACCAGGTCCGCGTCTACGCTCGCACCCGTGCGCGCGTCCACCTCCGCGCCCGAGACCACGTCCGGCTTCGGCTTCGGCTTCGGGTTCGAGCCCAGCGCAGACCCCGCGTCCAGGCCGGGCGCCGAGCCCGGCTCCCGCTGCCGCTCCAGCTCCTGCTCCTGCTCCGCGAGGGCCGCCGACGCCGCCGACGCCTCCGCCGCCCCGCCCGCACGCTGCGGCAACCCCGCACCCGGCCGCCCGCCTTCCTCGATCCGCACCACCCGGTCCGCCACGGCGAGCAGCGCCGGCCGGTGCACCACGAGCAGCACCGTCCGCCCCACGGCCAGCCGCCGCACCGCGTCGACCACCTCGGCCTCGGTCTCCCCGTCGAGCGAAGCCGTGGGCTCGTCGAGGAGGAGCACGGGCCGGTCCGCGAGGAACGCCCGCGCCAGCGCGAGGCGTTGACGCTGCCCCGCCGACAGCCCGGCCCCGTCCTCACCGAGCTCGGTCCGCGCCCCCTCGGGCAGCGCGTCGACAAAGCTCAGCGCCCCCGCGTCCCGCAGCGCCTCCCGTACGGCCTCGTCGTCCGCATCGGGCCGGGCCAGCCGTACGTTCTCGGCGATCGTCCCGGCGTAGAGGTGCGGGTGCTGGGGGACCCAGGCGATGCGCTCGTGCCAGGCGTCGAGGTTCACGGTGGCGAGATCGGTGCCGCCTACGGTGACCCGGCCCTCGTCGGGCCGGACGAAGCCCAACAGCACTTGCAGCAGCGTGGACTTGCCCGCGCCGCTGGGGCCGACGAGCGCGACGGTCTCGCCCGGTTTCACGTGAAACATCGCGCGTTCCACGGCCGCGCTGTCCCGCCCCGGGTACCGGACGGTCACGCCGTCGAAGCGCACCTCCCCGTCCGGCGCGGGCCCGTCGCCCGAGGCCGGCACCTCGGTCTCCAGCACGTCGAAGATCTCCTGCGCGGCCGCGAGCCCTTCGGCGGCGGCGTGGTACTGCGCGCCCACCTGCCGCAGCGGGAGATACGCCTCGGGCGCGAGGACGAGAACCACGAGCCCGATGTACAGATCCATGTCGCCGTGCACGAGCCGCATGCCGATGGTGACGGCGACCAGCGCGACGGAGAGCGTCGCGAGGAGTTCCAGGGCGAACGAGGAGAGGAAGGCGATCCGCAGCGTGCGCATCGTCGCCTGCCGGTACTCGCCGGTGATCCTGCGGATCGACTCGGCCTGCGCCTTGGCCCGGCCGAAGACCTTCAGCGTCGGCAGCCCCGCGACCACGTCGAGGAAGTGTCCGGAGAGCCGGGAGAGCAGCCGCCACTGGCGGTCCATCCGGGCCTGGGTGGCCCAGCCGATCAGGATCATGAAGATCGGGATGAGCGGCAGGGTCACCACGATGATCGCGGCCGACACCCAGTCCTCGGTCACGATCCGCGCGAGCACCGCCACCGGCACCACGACCGCGAGCCCCAACTGCGGGAGGTAGCGCGCGAAGTAGTCGTCGAGCGCGTCCACGCCTCGTGTCGCGAGCGCGACCAGGGAGCCGGTGCGCTGGCCGCTCAGCCAGCCGGGCCCGAGCGCCCCGGCCCGGTCGAGGAGCCGGCCGCGCAGCTCCGACTTCACGGCGGCGCTCGCCCGGTGCGCGGCCAGCTCGGTGAGCCAGCCGACGACGGCCCGGCCGAGCGCGACGGCCACGAGCAACAGCAGCGGCGTGCTCAACTCGGCCGTGTCGAGGCCCTGTTGGAATCCGCCCACCACCACTTCGGCGATGAGCATCGCCTGGGCGACGACCAGGCCCGCCCCGGCGAGCCCGAGGGCCACCACCGCGATCAGGAACAGGCGAGTGGCTCGGGCGTACCGGAGCAGGCGCGGGTCGATCGGTTTCACGTGAAACAGCCCCAACTAGTACCGCTGGTACCGACTAGTGCGCATCGGCCGCGATGTGCTGCGTACCGATCCGCTTGCGGAACACCCAGTAGGTCCAGCCCTGGTAGAGCATCACGAGCGGAGCCGCGATCCCGGCGCACCAGGTCATGATCTTCAGGGTGTACGGGCTCGACGAGGCGTTGGTGACCGTGAGGCTCCAGGCCGGGTCGAGCGAGGACGGCATGACGTTCGGGAAGAGCGTCAGGAACAGCATCGCAACCGCAGCGGCGATCGTGACCCCGGACAGCGCGAACGACCAGCCCTCGCGCCCCGCCTTCAACATCCCGACGGCCCCGACGAGCGCGACCACGGCCACGATCATCGCGACGAGACTCGTCCCGTCGCCCTTGGAGACCTGCGTCCAGACCAGGAAGCCGAGCCCCAGCACGGCCGCCGCGAGCCCGAGCCCGAGCGCCAGCTTCCGCGCCCGCATCCGGATGTCGCCCACGGTCTTGAGCGCCGTGAACACCGCGCCGTGGAATGTGAACAGCGAGAGCGTGACGAGCCCGCCCAGGATCGCGTACGGGTTGAGCAGGTCCCAGAACGTGCCCACGTACTCCAGATCGCGGTCGATCTTCACGCCGCGCGCGATGTTGGCGAAGGCCACGCCCCAGAGGAACGCCGGGATCAGCGAGGTCCAGAAGATCGCGTGCTCCCAGTTGGTCTGCCAGCGGTCCTCGGGCCGCTTGTGGCGGTACTCGAAGGCCACGCCGCGGATGATCAGGCAGATCAGGATCAGCAGCAGCGGCAGATAGAAGCCGGAGAACAGCGTCGCGTACCACTCCGGGAAGGCCGCGAACGTGGCGCCGCCCGCGGTGAGCAGCCACACCTCGTTGCCGTCCCAGACGGGACCGATGGTGTTGATCAGCACCCGCCGCTCACTGCGGTCCCGCGCCAGCAGCTTGGTCAGGACCCCGACCCCGAAGTCGAAGCCCTCCAGGAAGAAGTACCCGATCCACAGGACCGCGATCAGGACGAACCAGACGTCGTGAAGTTCCATGCCTCAGCAGCTCCTCAGCCTCAGTACGAGAAGGCCATCGGCCGGTCGGCGTCACGGTCGTCGCCGCCGATCTTGGTGGGCGGGTTGAGGTCGGCCTCGGTGAGTTCGGGCGGGCCGGCCTTGGCGTACTTGATGATCAGCTTGACCTCGATCACGGCGAGCGCCGCGTACAGCAGCGTGTAGACGGCGAGCGAGGTGATGACCTCGGCCTGCGAGACGTTGGGGGAGACGGCGGCGGAGGTCTTGAGCACGCCGAAGACCACCCACGGCTGCCGGCCCATCTCGGTGAAGATCCAGCCCCACGAGTTGGCGATCAGCGGGAACAGCATCGTCCAGAGGGCGACGATCCAGTACCACCGGGTGAGCTTGGCGCTCAGCGGCTTCTTGAACAGCACCAGATGCGGCGCTTCGTCCTCACCCACCCGCATCGACTGCGGCAGCATGAACTTCTTCCGCGTCAGCCACAGCCCGAGCACACCGATGCCGAGCGAGGCCATGCCGAAGCCGATCATCCAGCGGAAGCCCCAGTAGGCGACCGGGATGTTCGGGCGGTAGTCACCGGGCCCGTACTTCTCCTGCATCTCCTTGTTGAGGTCGTTGATGCCGGGGACGTGCTCGTCGAAGTTGTTGTGCGCGAGGAAGGAGAGCAGGCCCGGGATCTCGATGGCGACCTTGTTGTGCCCCTGCGCGACGTCGCCGTACGCGAAGATCGAGAAGGGCGCCGAGTCCTCGCCGTCCCAGAGCGCTTCGGCGGCGGCCATCTTCATCGGCTGCTGCTCGAACATGATCTTGCCGAGAACGTCGCCGCTGACCGCGGTGAGCAGTCCGCTGATGGTGATCGTGACGAGCCCGAGCCGCAGCGAGGTCTTCATCACCGGCACATGCTTCTTGCGCGCCAGGTGGTACGCGGCGATGCCGACCATGAACGCGCCACCGACCAGGAAGGCCGCGGTCATGGTGTGGAACATCTGGGCAAGCGCGGTGTTCTGCGTCAGCACGGCCAGGAAGTCGGTGAGTTCGGCCCGGCCGCGCTCCTCGTTGATCCGGTAGCCCACCGGGTGCTGCATCCAGGAGTTGGCCGCCAGGATGAAGTACGCGGAGAGGATCGTGCCGATCGAGACCATCCAGATCGTCGCCAGGTGGAGCTTCTTCGGCAGCTTGTCCCAGCCGAAGATCCACAGGCCGATGAAGGTGGACTCGAAGAAGAACGCGATGAGCGCCTCGAAGGCGAGCGGGGCGCCGAAGATGTCACCCACGAACCGCGAGTAGTCGGACCAGTTCATGCCGAACTGGAACTCCTGCAGGATGCCGGTCACGACACCCATCGCGATGTTGATCAGAAAGAGCTTGCCCCAGAACTTCGTCGCCCTGAGGTACTTCTCCTTCTCGGTCCGCACCCAGGCGGTCTGCAGGCCCGCGACGAGCGCGGCGAGCGAGATCGTGAGCGGCACGAAGAGGAAGTGGTAGACGGTGGTGATGCCGAACTGCCATCGCGCCAGGGTTTCCGGCGCCAGAGCCAGGTCCACGTCGTCTCTCCTTACATCGCCGTGGTCACTGCTGCAGTTTGCCCCGCACAAACCTGTACATCACAGGAGAAAGCAGGACGGCGCTTGTGAACGCGTTCACATTCACAAGCATTATGTCGTACCGGCTTCGCACGTTCTTCAGGGGGTCCCCCCTTCCCAAGAACTTCAACATCTTGTTGAATCCGCGGCATGCAGATCCGAATCTCCTGGCCCGCCGGGCACCTGACCGCCACGCTCGAGGACACCCCGACCGCCCAGGCGCTCCACAAGGCCCTGCCGCTCTCCGCCACCGCCAACACCTGGGGCGAGGAGGTCTACTTCGACACGGGCATCAGCGTCGAGCGCGAGGACGACGCCCAGCAGGTCGTCGAGCCCGGCACCGTCGCCTTCTGGACCGACGGCGACGCCCTGGCCCTGCCGTACGGCCCGACGCCGATATCGCGCGGCGACGAGTGCCGTCTCGCCAGCCCCTGCAACCTGCTCGGCGCACTCGACGACGACCCGCGCAAGCTCGCCACCGTCCGCAGCGGCGACCCGATCCGAGTGGAACTGGTCGCCGACTAGCGGACGTTCACAGGGCGGGACCGCCCCTCGAGGGCTACAGCTCCTTGCGGAAGGCCTCCGCCGTGTGCAGGAAGATGTCGTTCGCCTCGGTCTCGCCGATGGTGGCGCGCATGCCCTCGCCCGCGAACGGACGCACGACCACACCTGCCTTCTCGCAGGCCGCCGCGAAGTCGAGCGTGCGGTCCCCCAGGCGCAGCCAGACGAAGTTGGCCTGGGTCTCGGGGACCGTCCAGCCCTGCTCGCGGAGCGCGTCCACCACACGCTTGCGCTCGCAGACCAACGAGCCGACGCGGCCCAGGAGTTCGTCCTCCGCGCGCAGTGAGGCGACCGCCGCGTCCTGCGCCAGCTGGCTCACGCCGAACGGCACCGCCGTCTTGCGCAGCGCCGCCGCGACCGGCTCGTGGGCGACCGCGAAGCCGACCCGCAGGCCTGCCAGGCCGTACGCCTTGGAGAAGGTGCGGAGCACACAGACGTTGGGGCGGTCGCGGTACAGCTCGATGCCGTCCGGGACCTCCGTGTCCCTGATGAACTCGCGGTACGCCTCGTCCAGGACCACCAGGACGTCGCTCGGCACCCGGTCCAGGAACCGCTCCAGCTCGGCCCGGCGCACCACCGTGCCCGTCGGGTTGTTGGGGTTGCAGACGAAGATCAGGCGCGTGCGGTCCGTGATCGCGTCGGCCATCGCGTCGAGGTCGTGCACCTCCCCCGGCGTCAGCGGGACCTTCACCGAGGTCGCGCCGCTGATCTGCGTGATGATCGGGTACGCCTCGAAGGAGCGCCAGGCGTAGATCACCTCGTCCCCCGGGCCGCTCGTGGCCTGCAGCAGCTGCTGGGCGACGCCGACCGAGCCCGTGCCCGTGGCCAGGTGGGAGAGGGGGACGCCGAAGCGGTCCGCCAGCTCGTTCATCAGGCCCGTGCACGCCATGTCCGGGTAGCGGTTGAAGGTGTCGGCGGCGGCCGTCACCTGCTCCATCACGCCGGGGAGCGGCGGATAGGGGTTCTCGTTCGAGGACAGCTTGTACGCCACCGGGCCGCCGGCCGCGGCGGGCTTGCCCGGCTTGTACGTCGGGATGCCGTCCAGCTCGGCACGCAGCCTCGGGGTTGTCTCGCTCACTGCAGGTCCTCCTCGTACCGCCCGGGTTCGAATACTGCTCACCCTATGAGGATTCCGCGTTCCTGCGAATGCCCTGTGGACAACCGGGGGTCCGGCCTGTGGACAACGCCGGGTCGGCGCGCAGGGAGGGGGGAGCGCTCCCCTATGTGCCGTGCGCCCCTGGCTTGCGCCGTGGCGCGCGTCCCCCGTGAAGGTGAGTTGAGACCTCTTCGAGACCTGCGGTACGCGCCAGGCACGCGGCCGTCAATGGGTCACGGATCACGTGAAAATCGCTCAACTCCCTTGATTTCAAAGGCTATTGCTCCCCTTTCGCCATGCAGAAACGTGCCTGTCAACGCGTGCATATGCAGTCACGACGACCACCCTCATGAGCCCTACTATCGGCTCGCCATGACAGCAGCAGGGAAGCACCAGGTGAGCCGGGCACAGACTCGGGGCAACCGGCAGGGCCGGGCGGGCATCCGGGACGTGGCCGCCGCTGCCGGCGTCTCCATCACGACCGTCTCCGACGCGCTCAACGGCAAGGGCCGGCTCCCCGACGCCACCCGCCAACACGTCCGCGAGGTCGCCGACCGGCTGGGCTACCGCCCGTCCGCCGCGGCCCGAACGCTTCGTACCGGCAAGTCGGGACTCATCGGCCTGACCGTGACCACGTACGGGGATGAACCTTTCACCTTCACGGAGTTCGCGTACTTCGCGGAGATGGCGAGAGCCGCCACGTCGGCCGCGCTGGACCGGGGGTACGCCCTGGTCATCCTGCCCGCGACATCCCGCCACGACGTCTGGTCGAACGTCGCCCTGGACGGCACCGTCGTCATCGACCCCTCCGACAAGGACCCGGTCGTCAGCGAACTCGTCCGCCAGGGCGTGCCCGTGGTCTCCGACGGGCGGCCGGCCGGCTCGCTGCCCGTGACCGCGTGGGTGGACAACGACCACGAGGCCGCCGTGCTCGGCATCCTCGACCACCTCGCCGCCGCCGGCGCCCGCCGCATCGGCCTGCTCACCGGCACCACCACGGACACGTACACGCGGCTGTCCACCACCGCCTATCTGCGCTGGTGCCGCCGGATCGGCCAGGACCCGGTGTACGAGGCCTATCCCGCGCACGACCCGTGTGCGGGCGCCGTGGCCGCCGACCGCCTGCTCGCCCGCCCGGACCGGCCCGACGCGGTCTACGGGCTCTTCGACCCCAACGGCACCGACCTCCTCGCCGCCGCCCGCCGGTACGGGCTGCGCGTCCCGGACGACCTCCTGCTGGTCTGCTGCAGCGAGTCCACCGTGTACGCCACCACGGAGCCGCCCATCACGACGCTCTCGCTGAAGCCGAGGCGGATCGGCACGGCCGTCGTGCAGCTGCTCATCGACGCGATCGAGAGCGTCGACACCACGCAGCCCATCGAGCAGGTGATACCGACGGAGCTGATCGTGCGGACCTCGTCGCAACGCCGGCCGCCCCGCACGACGGTCAGCCCACCGCGCCCTTCGCAAGGGTGAGTGCCTTCGTCCTTCCCGCCCGGAAGGACGAAGGGAGGCCGGAGGAAGGACCCGTTCCGGATGGGAGCGAGGGGTTCCGGGGAGGGGTCGCGCAGCAGAGTTGCCCTCAATTCGGGAGAAAACCCCGGTCAACCCTGGGTTCCGGCTCGATTCAACACCCCTGGTGCATCACACACCGCGAGCCGCATTCCTATGATGGGCGCACGACACCGCGGACCGCTGCGACCAGGCCGTCCGAACCCGGTGGAGAAAAGCGGCGCGCGACGGTGGTGGAGGGGTCGATGACTCAGGGGGCCGGTCAGGTACCCGCGGTGCGTACGGACACGGTGCGCGACTTCCGCGTACCCGCTTATGTGCACCAGGCCGGCCAGGAGCCCCCTGCGGAGACCGGGCAGGACGGCACGCACGTCGACCTGCCCGAGGGCTACACGCCGACGCAGCGCGATCTGCCGGTCATCAACCGCGGTGACACGGTCCAGGTGCACATCAAGGCCGAGGGCGACCCCGCGGGCACGCCGAACGGCCTGGGCCCGCTCTATGTCGTCGGCGATGTGCACGGCTATCTCGACGAGCTGCTCGCCGCGCTGCGCGCGCAGGGCCTGATCGACGAGGCGGGGGACTGGGCCGCGGGCAACGCCCGGCTGTGGTTCCTCGGCGACTTCACGGACCGCGGTCCGGACGGCATCGGCGTCATCGACCTGGTGATGCGGCTCTCCGCGGAGGCGGCCGCCGCGGGCGGGTACTGCAAGGCGCTGATGGGCAACCACGAGCTGCTGCTGCTCGGCGCGAAGCGCTTCGGCGACACCCCGGTCAACTCCGGCGCGGGCACCGCCACGTTCCAGGCGGCCTGGCTGCTCAACGGCGGCCAGAAGTCCGACATGGACCGGCTGCAGGACGTGCATCTGCAGTGGATGTCCCGGCTCGACGCGATCGAGCTGGAGGACGACCACCTCCTGGTGCACTCGGACGCGCTGACGTATCTGGAGTACGGCGACTCGATCGAGGCCGTCAACGACACCATCCGCGAGGCCCTCACGCGGAACGACGCCGACGAAGTCTGGGACCTGTTCCGGAAGTTCACCAAGCGCTTCGCCTTCCGGGACGAGGGCGGCTCGCAGGCCGTCCAGCAGCTCCTGGACACCTACGGCGGCCGTCGGATCGTGCACGGCCACAGCCCCATTCCGTATCTGCTCGGCGAGGTCGGTTCCGAGGACGGCGAGGACGGCGCGGGGCCGCAGGTGGCGGGGCCGCATGTGTACGCGGACGGCCTGGCGATCGCCATGGACGGCGGCGTGACCATGGCCGGAAAGCTCCTTGTGTGCCAACTTCCCCTGGATAACTGAGCGTTCAGCGGGCAGGCGTGGAGCACGTCGGACGTCTCTGACCAGGGGCCCCAATTCTTCAAACCCCCTGTCACGGCGCGCCGTCGCCGCTCTACCATCTGCTTATCCGTAGCAGGCTCTCCTCCGTTTCCGCCCAACCGCCCGTGAGCACGCGGGCGTCCCGGCCCTACGGAGCATCGGGGGATGCACATGAACAGCGCTCCGCACCTGCTGAATGAGGACCGCAAGGACTACGAGCGGATCCTCGATGAGGCGCTGCGCACCGCACCGCACCGTCCGGATCTGGCCGCTGTGGGCGAGCGGCTGAGCACCGAGCAACTGCGCACGATGGCGCTGAACGCCACAGCCCTGATCACCGCCGCCGCGGCGACGGAGTACGAGCACTACGTCAAGGTCCGCCAGGAGCTGCGCGACCCGGCCCGCTCCTCCACGGCCGTACGGGAGCCGAGCGGGTCCGAGCCCGCCTCGGGCTCGGTCGGCCTGGCCACCACCATGGGCGAGGTCACCGAGACCGCGGGCGCGGGGCTCATGGCCGTGCTCGCCGTCCTCGCCCCGGTCCTCGCGGGCACGGCGGCGGTGATATTCCTGCTCGTCGGGTACGTGCTGAAGATGATCACGCCCGAACCGGCCCTCGCCGACGCGCTGTTGACGGCCGGCTGGATCTTCGGCGCGCTCACCGCGGCCGGGATTCTCGTCGCCGCGGGCGGCCTGCTCCTGACCGCGCTGCGCAACGGCTCGACGGCCGTCCCGGCGGGACCGCCCTGGGAGTCGAACGAAGAGCTGTCCCGCGCCCGGGAGGTCTGGCACGAGGCACTTCTGGAGCGCGGCGTGCTGCCGTTCCTGCGCGAGGCGCTGGCCGAGCCGCGCGGCACCGTCGACCACGGACCCGGCCCGTCCGGTACACGGATGCCCCAACTCGGCTATGACAGGCCGGGGTTCAGCAGCGGGGACACGGGAGCCGGCGGCTCCGCAGGGGGCAGCGCCGACGGCCCCAGGGACGGGAACGGGGACGGGGCCGCGGATTCCGGCTCGCGGCCGCGCTATTCGAGCCCGGACTTCTCCAGCCCGGACTTCGGCGGGCCGGAGCATCAGCCGGACTAGGGCCAGAGCATCAGCCGGGCCAAGGCCTGAGCATCAGCCGGAGCGGTGGTCCCGGCTCAGAAGATCGGAATCGGTTTCACGTGAAACAGGCACTTCACGGGTGCACGCCTCGTGGTGCGCTCGCCCGCGCCTCGGCCGCACTCACCGCCCTGCTGCTGCTCACCGGCTGCGGGGCCGGCGAGCACATCTGCACGCTGCGGGACTCGCCGACCGGGATCTCCGTGGACGTACCCCCGAAGTGGGCGGACCGGGCGGCCGAGGCGGAGCTCGTCGCCTGCTGGGACGGCCGTTGTCACGGGGGCGGACTGCGCCTGCAGAAGGAGCTCCGGGAGGCCGCGCCCTCGTCCGAACCGCCCGCTCCCTGGCCGGGGTTCGCCGTCGTGGAGGGCCTGCCGGAGGACGGCAGGACGAAGGTGCGCGTGGAGCTCGTGCTCAGGGACGAGGGCGGTGCGACCGTGCTCGACGAACGCACGACCCTCGTACCGAAGCCCACGTACCCCAACGGCCGTGACTGCTCGCCCGGTGGCTGGCAGGGCGCCGTGACCGTGACGAAGAGCGGGAAGCTGACCTCACGCTGAGGCACGACGGGCCATGGGCCCCGGCCGGAACAGCTGGGGCCCATGCGCGAGTTCATCGCCCCGGTCAGTCCGCCATCGGCAGATAGACGCGGTTGCCCGCGGCCGCGAACTCCCGCGACTTGGCGAGCATGCCCGCCTCGATCTCCTCCTCGGACGCGCCCTCCTCGCCGCCGAACTGCTCGTTGATGTTGCGGCTGATCTTCATCGAGCAGAACTTCGGGCCGCACATGGAGCAGAAGTGCGCCGTCTTCGCGGGCTCGGCCGGGAGCGTCTCGTCGTGGAACTCCCGTGCCGTGTCCGGGTCGAGGGCCAGGTTGAACTGGTCCTCCCAGCGGAACTCGAAGCGGGCGTCCGAGAGCGCGTCGTCCCAGTCCTGGGCGCCCGGGTGGCCCTTCGCCAAGTCCGCCGCGTGCGCCGCGATCTTGTACGTGATCACGCCGGTCTTCACGTCGTCCTTGTTCGGCAGGCCCAGGTGCTCCTTGGGCGTGACGTAGCAGAGCATCGCCGTGCCCCACCAGCCGATCATCGCGGCGCCGATACCCGAGGTGATGTGGTCGTACGCCGGGGCGATGTCGGTGGTCAGCGGGCCGAGCGTGTAGAACGGCGCCTCCTCGCAGACTTCCTGCTGGAGGTCGATGTTCTCCTTGATCTTGTGCATCGGGACATGGCCCGGGCCCTCGATCATGGTCTGTACGTCATGCGCCTTGGCGATCTTGTTGAGCTCGCCCAGGGTCTCCAACTCCGCGAACTGCGCACGGTCGTTGGCGTCCGCGATCGACCCGGGCCGCAGCCCGTCGCCGAGCGAGTACGTCACGTCGTACGCGGCGAGGATCTCGCAGAGCTCCTCGAAGTTCTCGTAGAGGAAGCTCTCCTTGTGGTGCGCGAGGCACCAGGCGGCCATGATCGAGCCGCCGCGCGAGACGATGCCGGTCTTGCGGTTGGCGGTCAGCGGGACGAACGGCAGGCGCACGCCGGCGTGCACCGTCATGTAGTCGACGCCCTGCTCGGCCTGCTCGATGACCGTGTCCTTGTAGATCTCCCAGGTCAGCTCCTCGGCCTTGCCGTCGACCTTCTCCAGGGCCTGGTAGAGCGGCACGGTGCCGATGGGCACGGGGGAGTTGCGCAGCACCCACTCGCGGGTGGTGTGGATGTTGCGGCCGGTGGAGAGGTCCATGACCGTGTCGGCGCCCCACCTGGTGGCCCAGGTCATCTTCTCCACCTCCTCCTCGATGGAGGACGTGACCGCGGAGTTCCCGATGTTGGCGTTGACCTTCACCAGGAACTTCTTGCCGATGATCATCGGCTCGATCTCGGGGTGGTTGACGTTGGCCGGGATCACCGCGCGTCCGGCGGCCACCTCGGCGCGTACGACCTCGGGGTCGAGGTTCTCGCGGATCCCGATGAACTCCATCTCGGGCGTGATCTCCCCGCGGCGGGCGTACGCAAGCTGCGTCACCGCCTGACCGTTCCGGCCGCGACGGGGCTGCCGGGGCCGGCCGGGGAAGACCGCGTCGAGGTTGCGCAGGCCGCCGCGCGGCGACGTGTGCTTGATGCCGTCGTCCTCGGGGCGGACCGGGCGGCCCGCGTACTCCTCGGTGTCGCCGCGGGCGACGATCCAGTTCTCCCGCAGCGGCGCGAGCCCGCGGCGGACGTCGGTGTCGGCTGTCGGATCGGTGTACGGGCCTGAAGTGTCGTACAGGGTCACGGACTTGCCGTTGGTGAGGTGCACCTGGCGGACCGGCACGCGCAGGTCGGGGCGTGAGCCCTCGACGTACGCCTTGTGCCAGCCGATGGACTTCCCGGCCTCCGTGCCCTCGGTCGTGCTGGAGGCAGGCGTGCGTGCGTCCGATGTGGTCATGAGACCTACTCCCTACGCCGGCATTACCCGGTAACAGGTTCGGCGGTCGACGCAGCCGTTTCCGTACGTCTCGTACGGAGGTCAGCGCCCTCTCAGCCCGGTGCTCCGAGCTCCCGCGGTGACAATCGTGGGCCCCACGCTAGCGTCCGTACGGCCACGCTGAACAGAGGGCCCCACCCGTTCTTGCGATGATCGGTCGGTGACCACCACGCATCAGCCACCGCAGCCGCCCTCCGAACCGCCGCACGGAAACGGCCACGGAGGGGGCGGGAACGGCGGTTCCAGCGGCCACTCCCACGGCCACTCGCACAGCCACGGTCCCGCCGAGCCCGTCTCGAAACATCTGCGCAAGGTCATCGCCGCCGTGCTGATCCCCTTCGCGACGGCCGTGCTCGTCGGCCTCGCCGTGCTCTGGCCCGGGGGCGCACCGCCGCACGAGCGCAGCGGCGTCGGCTTCGACCGGCAGACCGAGTCGGGCCGGGTGGTCCAGGTCGACGGGGTCGACTGCAAGGACGTCAACGCCTCGCAGGTCCCGCCGACCGGCGATCCGTCGACGCCCGAGGGCCAGGAGGCGCAGCGCTCGCAGACCGGTACGTGCGCGAAGGCGACGATCGAGGTGACCAGCGGCAAGGACAAGGGCCGCACCTTCGTCGAGGTGGTCCAGCCGGACGCGCCGCGGCAGCTGCGCGAGGGCCAGGACGTGGTCGTGGCGTACGCGCCGGGGGCGCCCAAGGAGCTGCAGTACTCGGTGACCGACGTGGACCGCGGCGTTCCGATGTGGATCCTCGCGGCGATCTTCGCGTTCGCCGTGGTCGTGGTCGGGCGGATGCGCGGCTTCATGGCGCTGATCGCGCTCGCGGTGAGCTTCGTACTGCTGACGCTCTTCATCCTGCCGGCGATCCTGCAGGGCTCGAATCCGCTGGTCGTGGCGGTGGTCGGAGCCAGCGCGATCATGCTGATCGCCCTCTACATGTGTCATGGCCTGTCCGCGCGGACCTCGGTGGCGGCGCTCGGCACGCTGGTCTCGCTGCTGCTCATCGGGCTGCTCGGCTCGCTGTTCATCGGCTGGGCCAACCTGACCGGCAACACGGACGACAACACCGGCCTGATCCACGGCCTCTACCCGGACATCGACATGAGCGGCCTGCTCCTCGCGGGCGTCATCATCGGTTCCCTCGGTGTGCTCGACGACGTGACGGTCACGCAGACCTCCGCGGTCTGGGAGCTGCACCACGCCGACCCGACGATGACCGCCCGGCAGCTGTACCGCGCGGGCATCCGCATCGGCCGCGACCACATCGCGTCGGTCGTCAACACCCTGGTCCTCGCGTACGCGGGTGCCGCGCTGCCGTTGCTGCTGCTGTTCTCGATCGCGCAGAGCAGTGTGGGCACGGTGGCCAACAGCGAGTTGGTGGCCGAGGAGATCGTGCGCACGCTGATCGGTTCCATCGGCCTGGTCGCCTCGGTGCCGGTGACGACGGCGCTCGCCGCACTGCTCGTCTCGGCCGACAAGCCGGGCGCGACGCCGTCGGCCGGAGCGTCGGGCGGACCTGGAAGCGGCTCGGCAGGCGGGGCGCCTTCGGGCCGCGCGGCCTCCCGCGGCGGCGGTCGGGGACGCAGGCGCAAGCGCTGACGGGCACGCAACGGGCACGCAAGGGGCACGCGGCAGGACCGGCCGCGGGGCAGGGGCGCGGGGGGGGCATCGGCCACCCGCCGGGCCGGGATACGACAGCGGCTGCGCCGAAGCGTTTCAGCGCAGCCGTGCGAAGGATCCGGAAGGAGGTGCTCAGCCCGTCCTGTGCTCCTCCGCCAGGATGCGGCCCAGCGCTTCGTCGAGGTTGGCCTCGAAGTCGGCGAGCGTGCGCTCCTGGCCGAGCGGGACCAGCTTGTCCGTACGGTCCAGGAACGCGAGGAGCGGGGCGATGCCGGCGCGGAACAGGGCCTGGTCGCCGCCGACCTGAAGGCGGATCAAGGCGTCGGTGAGCGGCTCGGGGCCCTCGGGCGCGATGTGCACGTCGCCGTCGCCGCAGGGTCCCTCGACGCCGTCCACGAGGAGTTCACGGCTGAACGCCCAGGTCACCGGGGCGTCGCCGGGCAGGTGGAAGGTGAACCGCACGGCGAAGGGGTCGCGGGTCTCGTACCGGAGCTCCACCGGGATGCGGAACGAGAGCTCCTCGGACACGAGAAAGCTCATCATGACCTCTGCCTGGACGGACTCGCGCATCGCCTACCCCGTTGCTGTGCCGTTGAGTTGAACCGGATTCATCTTCCCGACCCTGAGGGCATCTTGCTCAACGTACTGAAGAGATCACAAGGAGTGAGTTTTCAGATACTGATAGAGAACGCCAGCGTGGCTAGCTTCCGGCCGACATCGCTCTGCAACTCGCGCACCGCAGGCAGCAGTCGGCCCCGCTGATGCAGGGGCAGCGAGATAGCGAGCGTCGCCGCGGTGGTGCCGACGGTGATGGGCACGGCCGCGCAGACCGTACCCAGCGCGTACTCCTGCTGTTCCACGACGGGTTGCATGCGCCCCATCCGGTCCAGGCGCCGCATCAGTGTCCCGCCGTCCCGGACGGTGTACGGCGTGATCGACTGCGCGGGGTAGCGGGAGAGGTGCTCGCGCCGGTCGTCCTCGTCGAGCTGGGAGAGCAGGCACTGGCCGATCGCGTGGGCGTGCGCGGTCTGCCGGAAGTCCGCCCACTCCTCGACCGCGGGGCTGCCGGGTTTGTCGGCGATGTCCACGACTTCGACCTCGCCCTCGCGGTACACCGCGAAGTAGACCGGCACGCCGATCGCGTCCCGCCAGTGCGCGAGCACGTCACCGATCTTGCTGCGACGATTCTGCTCCGCACCGCTGCTGGTCAGCCGCTCGGCGGCCGGCCCGAAGACGAACACCCCCTGGTCCCGGCGGAGATAGCCCTCGTGCGTGAGGGTGCGCAGCAGGTGGTACGCCGTGGGCAGCGGCAGCCCGGCCTCTCTGGCGAGCTGCTTGGCGGGCGCTCCGTCGGCATGCGCGGCGACGGCCTCCAGGAGGCGCATCGCCCGTTGTACGGAGCCGATGAGGGTCGGTGCGGGGGTGCTGACTGCCGTGGCCAAGGTCCAACTCCCGTGGCGCGTGGGGGGAGCCCCCCGTGGGGGAAGCAGGGCTGCCCGGAGACACACCCCGCGTCGCTGCTTCCGGACTCTAACGCCGTGAGGGCCTCGGCGACCCTCCTGGCCGAAAGATTCCCTCGGCCGAGCGAAACTCGCCCGAGCCGCTACCAGTCGCCCCGTGACGACGAGGACGACATGAACTTCCGTACGACGTAGATGAGTCCGCCGACGAGGGCCGCGAAGAGCAGGACCTTGAAGAGCAGGCCGATGAGGAACGCGGCCACCGAGGCGATCAGGCCGCCGAACACGACGAGCGCGATCGCCGGCACCGCGACCCACTTCACCCACCAGGGCAGTCCCTGGAACATCTCCTGCACGGCCATCGCGTTCTCCTTCCGCTTCCCCCGGGTTTCCCGGGGTCCTGGAGGAGTCCCGGGCTGCTGACTTCGATGCTAGGCGGGGGACCGGGCCGTCGGGGCCCGCCGATCCCCGGTCCTTCCCTGAACCGTCCCCTAGGGAATGCCGCTGCCGACGGTCCGCGGGGCTCAGCCCTCGGGCGGTGAGAAGACGACGAGGACGCGCAGGTCCTCGCTGATGTGGTGGAAGCGGTGCGGGACCCCGGCCGGTACGTAGACGACGCTGCCCCGGCTGACCGTCGTGGTCTCGTCGCCGACGGTGATCGCGGCCCGGCCGCTGGCGACGAAGTAGACCTCGTCCTGGTGGTGCGGTTTCTGCGGGTCGGTCTCTCCGGCGTTCAGCGCGTACAGGCCGACAGACATGTTCCGTTCCCGCAGAAACTGCAGATAGGCCCCCTGGTTCTCGGCCCGCTCGACCTCGAGCTCGTCCAGCCGGAATGCTTTCATCTACCTGCCCGCCCTCACTGCTGCCGTACGCCGGTGTCCGGCGCCGATCACGTCTGCCACGATCAGACACATGAAGAATTTCGTAGTCAAGACGGTCGCCAACTCGGCGGCGCTCGCCGTGGCCATCTGGCTTCTGGACAAGATCACTCTCACCGGGAACAGCACTCCCAAGAAGGTGATCACGCTCATCCTCGTCGCGCTGGTTTTCGGCCTGGTGAATTTCCTGGTCAAGCCGGTCGTGAAGTTGCTGACGTTCCCGCTGTTCATCCTCACCCTCGGCCTGATCACGCTCGTCGTGAACGCGCTGATGCTGCTGCTCACGTCGTGGCTGGCCGAGCAGCTCTCGCTGAGTTTCCGCGTCGACGGATTCTGGACCGCCGTACTGGGTGGCTTGATCATCAGCGTCGTCTCCTGGGCGATGAACGTGGTCCTGCCGGACGACAAGGACTGACGCCGCACCATGAACGACCCCTTCCGCGTCTGCTTCGTCTGCACCGGCAACATCTGCCGGTCCCCCATGGCCGAGTCGGTCTTCCGCGCGCGCATCGAGGAGGCCGGGCTCTCCGGCCTGGTCGAGGTGGACAGCGCGGGCACCGGCGGCTGGCACGTGGGCGACGCGGCGGACCCGCGCACGGTGTCCGTACTGCTCGCCGCCGGGTACGAAAGCGCCCACGCGGCACGGCAGTTCAGCGCCGACTGGTTCGCCCGGCTCGACCTCGTGATCGCGCTCGACTCCGGCCACCTGCGCGACCTGCGCCGCCTGGCACCCACCCCGGACGCCGCCGCCAAGGTGCGGCTGCTGCGCTCGTACGATCCCGCCGCCGTGGATCTCGACGTTCCGGATCCTTATTACGGCGGTACGGACGGCTTTGACGAGTGCCTCGAACTGGTCGAGGCCGCGTCGCCCGGGCTGCTCGCCGCGGTCCAGGAGGCGCTGAACGAGAGGGGTGCGGCATGACGGAACGCGGAATTCAGGGCTCGGCCGGGGACGGTCGGGGCGCGGCCGGGGACGGTACGCGGGCTGTGCGCGCGGGGCTTCCGGAGCCGGTGAAGCACGAACCGACGCTTCCCGGGCCGGTGTTCGCCGCCCACTTCCACCTGTCCGGCGAGCCGACGGGCCCGTACACCTACGGCCGCGACGAGAACCCGACGTGGACGCTGCTTGAGCGCGCGATCGGCGAACTGGAGGCGCCCGACACCGAGGTGGAGACCCTCGCGTTCGCCTCCGGCATGGCCGCGATCTCCGCCGTGCTCTTCTCGCAGCTGCGCTCCGGCGACGTCGTCGTCATGCCGAACGACGGCTACCAGGCCCTGCCCCTCGCGCACGAGCAGCTGCGGGCGTACGGCGTCGAGGTGCGCACCGCTCCGACGGGCGGCGACGCCCAGCTGGACGTCCTGGAGGGCGCGAAGCTGCTGTGGATCGAGACGCCGTCCAAC
This sequence comes from Streptomyces sp. Da 82-17, assembly GCF_046098215.1. Taxonomy (NCBI): domain Bacteria; kingdom Bacillati; phylum Actinomycetota; class Actinomycetes; order Kitasatosporales; family Streptomycetaceae; genus Streptomyces; species Streptomyces sp. Da 82-17. The sequence goes on along the minus strand of NZ_JBJURH010000006.1, from coordinate 204,200 downwards.
CCGGGCCTCGACGTCTGCGATGTCCGCCGCCTTGTGGCCGCCGCACATGCGCAGGGCGCCAAGGTGGCCGTCGACAACACCCTGGCCACGCCGCTCGGCCAGCGTCCCCTGGAGCTCGGCGCCGACTTCTCGGTGGCCAGCGGCACGAAGGGCCTCACCGGCCACGGCGACCTGCTGCTCGGGTACGTGACCGGGCGCGACGCGGAGGCGATGGCGGGGGTGCGGCGCTGGCGCAAGATCGTCGGCGCGATCCCCGGCCCGATGGAGGCCTGGCTCGCCCACCGCTCCCTGGCGACGCTGCAGCTGCGCCTCGACCGGCAGGTGGAGAACGCCCTGGCGATCGCGGAGGCGCTGCGCACGCGCGCCGACGTGACGGGGCTGCGGTACCCGGGGCTGCCGGAGGATCCTTCGCACAAGGTGGCCGCGCAGCAGATGCGGCGCTTCGGCAGCGTCGTCTGCTTCACGCTGGCCTCGCGCGAGCGCGCGGAGCGGTTCCTCGCGGCCCTGCATCTCGTCGAGGACGCGACGAGCTTCGGCGGCGTGCGCTCCACCGCCGAGCGCCGGGCGCGCTGGGGCGGGGACGCCGTACCGGAGGGCTTCATCCGCTTCTCGGTCGGCGCTGAGGACCCGGAGGATCTGGTGGCGGACGTGCTGCGGGCGCTGGACGAGACCGTGTGACGACAGGCGGCGTGCCCCGCTGCGGACGGTCCGAGCCTCCCCCCTCGTGGCTCGGACCGTCGCGGTTCCGCACGCGGGCGAGTACCGCTCCGCAGGCGAAGAACCGTGCGTACAAGGCTAGTTGACTCTGTGTCAGTGTCCAATCACAGTAGCGACAGAGACCTATCGACTTATTTATAGTTGGGTGCCTGCGGGGGCTTGAGGGGAGTGGGCATCGCATGGACCTGGCCTTGCTGCGCACCTTCGTGGCCGTGCACCGGGCCGGCTCCTTCACCCGCGCCGCCGCTCTCCTGGGCCTCTCCCAGCCGGCCGTCACCTCCCAGATACGCACGCTGGAGCGGCAGTTGGGCCGCCCCCTCTTCCTCCGCCAGGCCCGCGGGGTGACGCCCACGACGATCGGCGACGAGCTCGCGCACAAGGCGGCCCCGCATCTGGACGCCCTGGTGGAGATCGCCGAGAGCGTCCCGGACGAGGAGTCCCCGTCCCGCACCCTGCATCTCGCGGGCCCGCCCGAGTTCACCGCGGAGCGCGCCCTGCCCGCGCTCACCGCTCTCACCGGCGAGGACGGCCGGGCGTACGCATTGCGCGCCTCGTTCGGCACGGCCGAGGAGGTCCTCGAAGGCCTCGCCGCCGGGCATCACGATCTGGCCATCACGACGGCCCGCCCGCGCGGCCCGCTCCTGACCGCGACTGCGCTCTGCGACGAGGAGCACGTACTGGTCGCGGCCCCGGAGCTGATGAAGCGGCTCGGCGGTGCGGGCCCGTGGGACGCGGGCGAGCTGGCGGCGCTGCCGGTGGTCGAGGTGCACGAGTCGCTGCCGCTGGTCACGCGCTACTGGACCGCCGTCCTCGACACCCGGCCCGCCGCGTCCGGCGCGGTCGTCGCCCCCGATCTGCGGGCGGCGCTCGCCTGTGTCACGGCCGGCGCGGGGCTCTCCGTACTGCCGCGCTATCTCTGTGCGCAGGCCCTGGAGCGCGGGGACGTGGTGGCGCTGCTCGATCCGGATGTGCCGCCGCTGCGGACGTACTTCCTGGTGGTTCGCACCGGGACGCTCGCCCTGCCGCACATCGCGCGGGCCCACGACTGGCTGCTGCGGGCTGCGGCGGACTGGGGCTGAGCGGCAGCAGTGCCGGGGCGGGTGGGCTGCTGGAGCGGGGCGCGGGAAACGAACCTTCGCGCGTCGTGTTTCACGTGGAACATCGCGGGCCACATTTCTTCCATGACCGTCCGACCCGTGGTCAAGCGCACCGCCCGAGCCGTCCTCCTCGACGGCAACGACTTGATCCTGATCAAGCGCACCAAGCCGGGAGTCGATCCGTACTGGGTGACGCCCGGCGGGGGAGTCGAGCCCGAGGACACGACCGTGGTCGACGCCCTGCACCGTGAAGTGCACGAGGAGCTCGGCGCGAAGATCACCGATGTCGTGCCCTGCTTCGTCGACACGGTGGAGCACATCGGCGCGGACGGCGGCGCCACCGGCGTGAAGGTGCAGCACTTCTTCGTCTGCCGTCTGGAGTCCATGGACACCTCGCAGCGCCACGGCCCGGAGGTCGAGGAGCCCGCCGGCGAGTACGAGATCGTGCGGATCCCCTTCACCCGTGTCGGCATCGCCTCGGTCCACCTGGTCCCGCTCTCGCTGCGGCACTATCTCGACGGCAACATCGAGGGCGTACGCGCGATGCACGCCCCGGACCTGGGCTGACTCCCTGGCGGAGCCGGGCTGGGCGCGGGCCCGGGGCCGGACCTCGGAGCCAGGCGCGGCTAGGTCCTGTCTTCAATCGCCGCGGGGCAGACGGGAGATCGAAGACAGGGCCTAGACCCCGGCGCCGACGAGTTCCTCGAGCGAGTCGTGGCGGATGCGGTTCGCCGGAATGCCCGCGTCCTTCAGGGCGTGCACGCCGTTGCGGATCATCCCGGGCGGTCCCGAGAGGTACGCGTCGTACGTGTCCCAGGGGCCGAACTCCTTGACCGCGTCCGGGAGCTGGCCGCGGTGACCCTGCTGGTCGAACGTGTCGATCACTGGGCGCACCGACAGCCAGGGGTGGGTGTCCTGGAGCTGGAGCATGGTGTCGATGTCGTAGAGGTCGTGGTCGCTGCGGGCGCCGTAGAAGACCTCGACCGGGCGGCGCCGGCCGTGCTCGGCGATGTCCTCGACGAGGGCCTTGATCGGCGCGATACCGGTACCGCCGCCCACACAGAGCAGCCCGTTGTCGGTGGCGTGGTCGACGGTCATGCTGCCGGCGGGCGGCCCGAGCCGGACGGTGTCGCCGGGCCGGGCGCGGTGCACGAGGGCGTTGGACACCCAGCCCGCGGGGATGGCCTTGACGTGGAAGGTGAGCAGCCCGTCGGAGCGGGGCGCGGAGGCGAACGAGTAGTGCCGCCAGACCCGCGGCCACCACGGCGTCTCCAGGCTGGCGTACTGCCCGGCGAGGAACGGGTACGGCTGGTCGGGCCGGACGGTGATCACCGCGATGTCGGGCGTGCGCAGCTCGTGCGAGACGACCTCGCCGAACCACCAGGCGGGCGCCCGCTGTTCGTCCTCGGCGGCCGAGTCGATCATGATCTGGGAGATGGTCGTGTAGGTCCGCACCCAGGCGGCCTCGGTCTCCTCGTCCCATGTGCTGCTCGCGTACCGGCTGAGCGCGCCGATCAGCGCCTCGCCGACGGCCGGGTAGTGCTCGGGCTCGGTGCCGTACTTGCGGTGCCCACGGCCGAGGTTCTTCAGGTACGGGACCAGGACCTCGGTGTTGTCGAGGTTCTCGGCGGCGGTGAGCAGCGCCTTCAGGAGCCGGTCGCGCTGGGTGTCCATCGACGCGGGGAACAGCATCCGCAGGTCGGGGTGGCGCAGGAAGAGCAGCGCGTAGAAGTACGAGGTGACCTTGTCGGCGACCGGGCCGACCTCGGCCATCGTCCGCTGGATGAGGACCGCGTCCGGCGAGGGCTGCGCCTCGGAGACGGCGGCGGGGCCCGGGGCTGCGGTGGACGCCGGGGCCGGTGTGGACGCCGGGGCTGCGGCAGGTGCGGTTGCCTGGGGCGCGGCGGGCGGCTCGGCGAGCGCGGTGGCCCCGGACTTGGGCTTGGAGAAGAACGCCGAGCCGGGCACGGAGCCGGAGGCGGAAGCAGGGCCTGCGGCCGGGCCCGATGCGGAAGCGGGGCCAGAAGCCGGGCCCGACACGGAGGGCGGGGCGGCCTGCCCGGCGGGCTGAGTCGCTGCGGGCTGGGCCGGGGCGTGGCCTTGAGACGGGGCCGGAGCGTGGCCTTGAGGCGGGGCCGGTGCGTGACCTTGAGGCGGGACTGGAGTCCGCGCTTCCGGGGGCCGACGCGCCTCGGGCACACGACCACCCTCGGGCACCCGCCCCTCGGCTATGCGCGCGTCCGGGCCTCGGTGCTGGTCCGGGCTTCGGTGCTGGTCGGGACCTCGGTAGTCCGGGGCGCCGCTGCTCGGCGTACGGCCCTGCGGAACGCGCTGTTCCTGCTCGCGCCGCTGCTGCTCACGCAGCACCTGCTCGCGGCGCTCCTGCTCCCGGCGCTCCTGCTCGCGGCCGTCACGCCACGGCCCCTGGTACGCGGGCGGGTCCGAAGACACGGAGGGTTCCGGCGCAGGGTGCTCCGCCGATGCGGCGGCCGGGTTCGTCGTCTTCTTGCGCGGGGTGAACCATCCGCCCCCGTCATCGCCGGAAGAGCCGCTGTCGGCCGACTTGGTGGTCGGAGCGTCCATTCTTTGCCTCGCCTCGAACATCTTTCGGTCGGTCTGTGCACTTTCCGTAGGGAAAGCGCTCGGTCTTTCCCCCGCTCTGCACCCGAAGGAATTGGGCCCACATTGAACCCCGACCTACCACCCATTACGGACGAGTAGCTCGGAATGTGATATTGCCCGCAACCCTGCCAACGCAGGCTGCAACCCCGTGTGTTCACACCGGACCAATAGCGGGAATCCGGTGCCTGATCCCCTCCCCGTTCCTAGGCTTCGCGATCTCCGTCCCGTACGCACCCCCCGGCGCGCGCGAGACAATCCGGAGTCGACCATACCGGCAGTAGCAGAGCGCACAAGCCCCTCACCCCTCGTAAGGAATTCGACGCGGCCGACGTGTGCAATTCCTCAATTGACCTTCGCCACAGTCGATTTCAGTGCCCGCAGCTCACCGGCTACGCCGAGTACACCCGGGGTACGACAGAGCGAGTAGCCGCGCTTACTCCCCCCGTCAGACGCGCGCGCCCGCCCCTCGGCGGGACCGTGTTTCACGTGAAACTAGACCGCCCCACACGACGGGCCACCCTCGCTGTCCATGTAGTCGCCGCCGCCGGCTGGCTCGGGCTGACGCTCGGTCTGCTGGCCCTCGCGATCACGGCGATCACCACCGACTCCCCGGCGATGACCGAAGCCACCGTGCGCTCCATGAAGCTCTTCGCGGACTGGCTGGTCATCCCGCTCGCGCTGCTCACCCTGCTGAGCGGACTCGTCCTCGCCCTCGGTACGCCCTGGGGCCTCGCCCGGCACCGCTGGGTCTACACCAAGTTCTGGCTGACGCTCGCCACGACCACCGCGTCGATCTTCGCGCTGCGCCCCGGTGTCTCGGACGCGGCGGAGGCGGTCGCCGCCGGTTCCACGGTGGTCGATCCGACGGATCTGGTGGCCGGACCCATCGTCTCCCTGTCCGCGTACCTCTTCATGACGGTGATCTCCGTCCTCAAGCCTTGGGGCCTGACGAAGCGTGGCCGAAAGCACCGGCCCACTTCCCGTAATGCGGTGGACGCCAAGGGTGTACGTCAGACAGCCTGACCCGCGTGTCGACACCTTCGCTCTCCACACTGCCCGTCCGCCGACTCACCCCGAGAGATCTGACCGCCTGCGCGGACCTCTCCGAGAACCGCGGCTGGCCCCGCGAGGAACACAAGTGGGGCCTGCTGCTCGCCGCCGGCACCGGCTACGGCATCGACGACCCCGAGGGCGGCCTGGTCAGCGCCTGCGTCGTCACGTCGTACGGGCCGCCCGAGCGGCCGGAGTTGGCGGCCATCGGCATGGTCCTCGTCGCCGAACGGCACGCACGCCAGGGCGTCGGCCGCCGACTGATGCGGCACGTCGTCGACGCCGCCGGCTCGACCCCGCTCACCCTGCACGCGACGGAGTACGGGCGTCCGCTGTACGAGGAGCTCGGTTTCAAGACAACCGGCCGGGCCGAGATGCTCCGCGGCCCCTTCCGCCCCACGGGCCAGGCCCCCTCCGTACGCACCCGCCCCGCCACGGCCGAGGACCTGCAGGCGATCCTGCGCCTGGACGGCGAGGTCTTCGGCACCGACCGGACCGCCATGCTCACCCGCCTCCCCGCCTTCGCCGACCAGCTGCGGGTCGCGGAGGACGGCGGCGAGCTCATCGGGTACGCGGCGGCCTGGCCGAACATGGACACGCATGTCGTCGGCCCGCTGATCGCGCGGGACACCGAGACCGCCAAGGCGCTCGTCGCCGACCTGGCCGCGCACACCGACCGGCCGCTGCGCACCGACATCGACGTGCGGCACGAGGAGCTGGTGTCCTGGCTGAAGTCCCAGGGCCTGGAGTCCTGGAGCTTCAACGCGGTCATGACGTATGGGATCCCCGAGCTGCCCGGCGACTGGACGCGTCGCTTCGCACCCCTCACGGTCGCCGCGGGCTGACCGCGGCCCCCGGTCCCGCACCGGGGGCCGGCCCCGGCTCCGCCCCCCCGGGAATACTTGCAGACCCCCACTAGTTGCACACGCTGGATATTTCATACGTGCTCTATCCTGGAGGCCAGCCGCATCCGGGACGGCGACCACTCGGCAGGGAGGCAGGAGCCCATGACAGCGACAGACCCCGCACTGACCGCTCTCGCACAGGGCTGGTGCGCCCTCTCGTCCCTTCACGGCAAGATCGAGTCGCACATCGAGCGCGCGCTGCAGGCCAAGCACGAACTGAGCGTCCGGGAGTACTCGCTCCTGGACGTCCTCAGCCGTCAGCACGACGGCCCCGGCGGGCATCTGCAGATGAAGCAGGTCGCCGACGCGGTCGTGCTCAGCCAGAGCGCCACCACCCGCCTCGTCACCCGCCTCGAGGACCGCGGCCTGCTCTCCCGGTACCTCTGCCCGACCGACCGTCGCGGCATCTACACCGACGTCAGCGAGGCCGGCGCCCAGCTCCTCGCCGAGGCCCGCCCGACCAACGACAAGGCACTGCGCGAGGCCCTGGACGAGGCGGCCCAGAACCCCGAACTGGCCCAGCTGGTCAGGGCAGTTGAGGAACTGAACGCTCCGGCTCCGGCCTGAAACGTCCGCCATCCCCGTCTGGGGCAGTCGTCGTAGCCGACCGAGGCAGTCGTCGTACCCGACTGAGGCAGCCGTGGCGCCCAGCCGTGGCGCCTGTCGTACCCCGCCCGTGAGGCGGGCAGCCCCGGTCCGCGTAGGCTGCCGCCTCATGGGAGACCTTGCGATCCGCCCCGCCACCGCCGCCGATCTGCCGGCCATCGTGGCCATGCTCGCCGACGACCCCCTGGGCGCCCGGCGCGAGTCCCCGGACGACCTCGCCCCGTACGAGCGGGCCCTCGCGCGGCTCGTCGACGACCCCAACCAGCACGTGGTGGTCGCCTTGCGCGAGGAGCGGGTCGTCGGCACGCTCCAGCTGACCGTCATCCCCGGCCTGTCCCGGCGCGGCGCGACCCGCTCGATCATCGAGGGCGTACGCATCCACGCCGACGAGCGCGGCAGCGGCCTCGGCACCCAGCTCATCGAGTGGGCCGTCGACGAATCCCGCCGCCAGGACTGCCAGTTGGTGCAGCTGACCTCTGACGCCACCCGCGTCGACGCCCACCGCTTCTACGAGCGGCTCGGCTTCGAGGCTTCCCATGTGGGGTTCAAGCTGAGCCTGGGCTAGGGACGGCCGCGTGGGTCCACACCCGCTCCTCCCTCGGCGGCACGCCGCCCACAGCACACCCCTTGGCACGCGTTTCACGGCGCATGTTTCACGTGAAACACGACCCCCCGGCCCGCAGCCACATCAGCCGCGACCGCCAGGCCCGCTCACTGCTCCCCGACCCACCCCCGAGGATCCGCCCCGCCCGGCACCGGCGCCCCTGCCTCATACGGCTCGCGGGTGAAGACGAAGGAGCCGAGGTCGAGGTGGCTCAGGGAGCCGTCCTCCCGCCGGACCGCGCGCAGCGTCTCCCCCGCGTAGTAGCCGTTGAGACCCGTCCAGGTGCCGTCGGCCTCCGCGCGGAACGAGGCCGAGCGGCCGGGGCCGGCGAGCGGGCCGAGTTCGAGCCCGTCGTCCCCGCGCAGGCGCAGCCCGAAGGCGTGCGTGCCCCAGTACCAGGGCCCCGCCAACTCCAGTACGCCCTGGTCGACTTCGGCCGCCGGGCGCCAGGCCTCCGGGATGCGCGGCTCGGCCTCGACGACGGTCTGCACGAGCTCAGCGGCGAGCGAGCCGACCAGCGGGCCCGAGGTGCAGTTGGCCAGCGCCACCGCCCCGACCCCGTCCTGCTCGCTGAAGAGCAGCCCGGCCAGGAACCCCGGCAGCGAGCCCATGTGCCCGGCGAGCGTCCGCCCGTCCACGTGCAGCGTCTGCATCCCGAGCCCGTACCCCATGTACCGGTCCCCCGCCTCGGGCGGCGCCGCCGGCGTGCGCATCTCCCGTACGGAATCGGCGCTCAGCACGCGCTCGTCGCCCTGGGCCAGGAACGTCGCGAAGCGCGCCAAGTCCCCGGTGGTCGACCAGAGTTGACCGGCCGGCGCCATCAGGCCCAGGTCCTCCACCGGCTCGGCCTGCAGCACGTCCGCCCACGGGTGGACGGCCAGCCCGGGCGCGTACGGCGCCTCCGGCTGTGCGCTCGTACGGTGCAGCCCCAGCGGCTCCAGGACCTCCCGGCGCAGCACCTCCTCCCAGGGCGCCCCGCGCAACTCCGCCACGAGCGAGCCGAGCAGGGTGTAGCCGGGGTTGGAGTAGTGGTGCCGCACCCCGGCCGGGTGCCGGAACGGCTCCTCCCCGAGCACATCCGCGAGCTCGGGCCGTACGGTGCCGGGCGTGCGCTCCCACCACGGCGCGGGCGACTCGGCCGCCAACCCGCCGGTGTGGGCGAGCAGTTGGCCGATCGTCACCTCGCCGACGCCCGCCGCGAGCTCCGCGCTCGGCAGGTGCTTGCCCAGCGGGTCGGTGAGGTCCAGCAGCCCTTCGTCGCGCAGCCGCAGCACCAAGACGGCGGTGAACGTCTTGGTGATCGACCCGATGCGGTACTGGGTTTCGGTGTCCGGAACGCCTCCCGCCACGGAACCCCGCCCGCCGTGCCAGACGATCCGCCCGTCCCGTACGACGGCGGCGACGAGCGAGGGCGCCCGCCCCTCGGACTGCGCCCGGGCCAGCCGGTGCAGCAGGGCTCTACGGGTGGCGGGCAACAGCTCGGCGAAGGCGTGGTCGTCGTCGTAAGTCATGCCCCCAGTTCACCGGCAGGGGCGGGCCTGAGTCGAGCGGATTAGCCCGCCCCGTGATCTGCCGGGATCTAGCAGTCCGGCGCGCCGTCCACCCCCGGCTCGGGGAGCAGCGGGAAGAGTCGGCTGATGAGGGCCACCGGACGGGCTCCCTCCGGCCGGGCGAGCGGGCGCTGCTCACGGTCCTGGTAGGGCGCGAGCGCCTGCCGTACGGCGTCGGCGACGCGGCTCATCTCCTCCGGCGTCAGATAGGCGACCGCGCTGAAGGCCTCGTCGTGCCGCCACTCGTCCGGCGCCTCGTCGCGCCGGCTGAGCCAGCGCTGCCAGCTCTCGTCCTCCAACCCCCGTGCCAGATCGCCGAATTGGTCCTCGGAGGGCTCAGCCGCGGAAGGCTCGTCGGTACGCAGGCGCCAGGGGCGGGCGCGGCCGCCGGTGTGCGGGGCCTCCTCGATCTGCCCGTGCCGGGCGAGCTGCCGCAGGTGGAAGGAGCAGAGCCCCGAGCTGTAGCCGAGCCGGGACGCGGCCTCGGTCGCGGTGACGACGCCGACCTCGGCGAGCAGATCGAGCAGCGCCGTCCGTACGTCGTGCTCCCGCAGCTTGTCCTCGGTCACGCGGCCACCCTCCTCAGCACAATCCTCTGGCTTACTTTGCAAAGTCTGCTAGTTTGCAAAGTACTTGGCAAGCGCCAGAACGCCAGAACGTCGGGGCGCCAGAACGTCGGGGCGTCAGGGCGTCAGGGCGTCAGGGCGTCAGGGCGTCAGGCCCAGAGCAACAGGGGCATCAGGGCCCAGGACAGAAGGGGAGTCCGTCATGTCGGTTCCGCAGGGGCAGCCGTCCCGTCCCGTAGTGCGTCGGATCACGGAGATCGGCGAGGACGTGCTGGCCCGCCCGTGCCGCGAGATCACCGAGTTCGGCACCACCGAGCTGGCGACCCTGATCGACGACATGTTCGCGACGATGTACGTGGCCGACGGCGCGGGCCTCGCCGCCAACCAAGTCGGCCTGGATCTACGGCTGTTCGTCTACGACTGCCCGGACGACCACGGCGACCGGCACGTCGGCCATGTCCTCAACCCGGTCCTCGAACTCCCCGAGGCGGGCGAGCGCCGGCTGATCGACGACATGGAGGGCTGCCTGTCCGTGCCGGGCGCGGGCATGTCCGTACCGCGCACCGACCGTGCCGTCGTGCGCGGCGTCGACCAGCACGGCGAGCCGGTCGTCATCGAGGGCACCGGCTACTTCGCGCGCTGCCTGCAGCACGAGTACGACCACCTGCTGGGCAGCACGTATCTCGACCGGCTCTCCAAGCGCGACCGCAAGGAGGCGCTGCGGCAGATGGAGCAGCGCCGCGAGGCCGTCTTCGCCCAACGCGCCCGCAGGACCGCCGAGTTGGAGCGGTCCGCGAAGCCCGCGAGCTCCGCCGCGTCCGAGTAGCCGAGCCAGGCGGGGCCGAGCGGGGCGGGGCCGAGCCAGGCGGGGCCGAGCGGGGCGGGCCGGGCACTGCCCCGCTCCGCGTCAGGTCTGGGCCATGTCCACGAAGCGGGAGTAGTGGCCCTGGAAGGCGACCGTGATCGTGGCCGTCGGGCCGTTACGGTGCTTGCCGACGATGATGTCCGCCTCGCCCGCGCGCGGCGACTCCTTCTCGTACGCATCCTCGCGGTGCAGCAGGATGACCATGTCCGCGTCCTGCTCGATGGAGCCGGACTCACGCAGGTCGGAGACCATCGGCTTCTTGTCGGTGCGCTGCTCGGGGCCACGGTTCAGCTGCGAGAGCGCGATCACCGGGAGCTCCAGCTCCTTGGCGAGGAGCTTGAGGTTTCGCGACATGTCCGAGACCTCCTGCTGGCGGCTCTCGGCGCGCTTGGAGCCGCCGGACTGCATCAGCTGGAGGTAGTCGATGACGACGAGCTTGAGGTCGTTGCGCTGCTTGAGGCGGCGGCACTTGGCGCGGATCTCCATCATCGACAGGTTCGGGGAGTCGTCGATGTAGAGCGGGGCGGCCGAGACGTCGGGCATGCGGCGGGCGAGGCGCGTCCAGTCCTCGTCGGTCATCGTGCCGGAGCGCATGTGGTGCAGGGCGACGCGGGCCTCGGCGGAGAGCAGTCGCATCGCGATCTCGTTGCGCCCCATTTCGAGCGAGAAGATCACGCTCGGCATGTTGTGCTTGATGGAGCAGGCCCGCGCGAAGTCGAGCGCCAGCGTGGACTTACCCATGGCGGGACGCGCGGCGATGATGATCATCTGGCCCGGGTGCAGGCCGTTGGTGAGCTGGTCGAGGTCGGTGAAGCCGGTCGGGACGCCGGTCATCTCCCCGGAGCGTGAGCCGATCGCCTCGATCTCGTCGAGCGCGCCCTCCATGATGTCGCCGAGGGGCAGATAGTCCTCGGTGGTGCGCTGCTCGGTGACCGCGTAGATCTCGGCCTGGGCGCTGTTGACGATCTCGTCGACATCGCCGTCCGCCGCGTATCCCATCTGGGTGATGCGGGTGCCGGCCTCGACGAGGCGGCGGAGCACGGCGCGTTCGTGGACGATCTCCGCGTAGTACTCGGCGTTGGCCGCCGTGGGGACCGTCTGCACCAGCGTGTGCAGATAGGAGGCGCCGCCGACCTTGGTGATCTCGCCGCGCTTGGTGAGCTCGGCCGCCACGGTGATCGGGTCGGCGGGCTCGCCCTTCGCGTACAGGTCGAGGATCGACTGGTAGATCGTCTCGTGCGCCGGCCGGTAGAAGTCGTGGCCCTTGAGGACCTCCACGACGTCCGCGATCGCGTCCTTGGAGAGGAGCATGCCGCCGAGCACGGACTGCTCGGCGTCCAGGTCCTGCGGGGGCACGCGCTCGAAGGCGGAGCCGCCGTCCCACGGGGCTTCGCCGCCGCGGTCGTCGTCACGGCCGCGGCCGCCTCCGCGCTGGCGGGTGACGGGCAGTCGGTCGCTGGGACCGCTGTCGGCCCAAGGGCCTTCCAAGGGCTCGGACACACTCACCGGGCCACCTCCTCCCGTCCGCCGCGCGGACCTCGCCGTGCCTCCTCTTTCTTACGGCACGGCACTGACAAACCAGAGACCCAACTCCGCTTCTGTCGCGTTGGTTATGCGGGGGTTTCCTGGAGCGGAAAACGGGGCGGGCGCCGGACCACGGTAGGGCCGCGGGCACCGTCAGCCAATCTGGTTATCCACAGGCGGTGTGGATGACGGAGCCCAGGCTGTGGAGAACTCCCCGAATCCTGTGCACGGTCCGGTGGACAGCGCTGTGAACAAGCCCTCAAGCTTCCCGGAGAACCAGCTCTGACCTGCGGTTTTCTTGTCCCCCGGCTGTGCATAGGAAAAAGTTCTGCAACGGGAGCAAGATCGGCGCGAACGGCACCGCACGCCAGCCCGAACCGACCCACAAGTAAGGGGCCCACTCGCATTGCGTCCATTACCTGTGGAAGATTACATTGGAGCCCATGACACAGGCTCCCTCCACCCCCAAGGCCGTCCGCCGACGGCACGACCGCGAGATCATCTCGCTCGCCGTCCCGGCCTTCGGGGCACTGGTCGCCGAGCCGCTCTTCGTCATGGCCGACACCGCCATCGTCGGCCATCTCGGCACGGCCCAACTCGCCGGCCTCGGCGTCGCCTCCGCCCTCCTGATGACGGGCGTGAGCATCTTCGTCTTCCTCGCCTACGCGACAACGGCCGCCGTCGCCCGCAGGGTCGGCGCCGGTGACATGCAGTCCGCGATCCGCCAGGGCATGGACGGCATCTGGCTCGCCCTGCTCATCGGCATCGCGGTCGTCGCCGTCATCGTGCCCACGGCCCCCGCCGTGATCGACCTCTTCGGCGCCTCCGCCACCGCGGCCCCACATGCGATCACGTATCTGCGGATCTCCGCGATCGGCATCCCCGCGATGCTCGTCGTCCTGGCAGCCACCGGCGTCCTCCGCGGACTCCAGGACACCAAGACCCCGCTGTACGTGGCCATCGCCGGCTTCGTCGCCAACGCCCTCCTCAACCTCGGCCTGGTCTACGGCGCCGGGCTCGGCATCGCAGGATCCGCCTGGGGCACGGCCATCGCGCAGATCGGCATGGCGGTCGCGTATCTCGTCGTCGTGGTCCGCGGCGCCCGGCGCCATCACGCCTCGCTGCGACCGGACGCCGCCGGCATCCGCGCCTGCGCCCAGGCCGGCGTCCCGCTCCTTGTCCGTACGCTCTCGCTGCGGGCGATCATGATCATCGCCACCGCGGTCGCCACTCGGCTCGGTGACGCGGACATCGCCGCGCACCAGATCATCCTGACCCTGTGGAGCCTGCTGGCCTTCGCCCTGGACGCGATCGCGATCGCCGGGCAGGCCATCATCGGCCGCTATCTCGGCGCCGGTGACACCGACGGCGCCCGGGACGCCTGCCGCCGCATGGTGCAGTGGGGCGTCGCGTCCGGTGTGGTGCTCGGACTGCTGGTGGTGGCCGCGCGGCCGGTGTTCCTGCCGCTGTTCACCAGCGACACGACCGTGCAGGACGCCGCGTTCATCGCCCTGCTCGTCGTGGCCGTCTCGCAACCGGTCTCCGGGGTCGTCTTCGTGCTCGACGGCGTGCTGATGGGCGCGGGCGACGGCCCGTATCTGGCCTGGGCGATGCTCGTCACGCTGGCCGTCTTCACCCCGGTCGCCCTGCTCGTACCGACCGTCGGCGGTGGGCTGACGGCGCTGTGGGGGGCGATGGCTCTCATGATGGCGGTACGGATGGTCACGCTGTGGCTGCGCGCCCGCTCCGGACGGTGGATGGTCACGGGCGCCACCCGCTGACGGCGACAGCGAGCCGGGCCCGCCGCCCGCCCTCGCCGTTTCACGTGAAACAGCACCCCCGAAACCGCGGTGCCCGAAACAGCGCCCCCGAAAGACACCTCGCCGTCGAGGTTCAGCGCCCTCCCTGCAGAGCGACACCACCCACGTTTCACGTGAAACAGCCCCGCCTCCGCCGATGAACCCCGCCCCCAACCCCACGTACAAACAAAAGAGTTGGGCCCGCACCCCGAAAGGTGCGGGCCCAACTCTTCGACTCAGCAGTGCCGAGCGCGACGCTTACGCGGCGACGACCTCGATGTTGACCTTGGCGGCAACCTCGGGGTGCAGGCGCACGGACGTCTCGTGGGCGCCCAGCGTCTTGATCGGCGAGCCCAGCTCGACGCGGCGCTTGTCGATCTTCGGACCGCCGGCAGCCTCGATCGCCGAAGCGACGTCGGCCGGGGTGACGGAACCGAAGAGGCGACCGGCCTCGCCGGAGCGGACGGCAAGGCGAACCTTGACGGCCTCGAGCTGGCCCTTGATCTGGTTGGCCTGCTCGATGGTCTGGATCTCGTGGATCTTGCGAGCGCGACGAATCTGCTCGACGTCCTTCTCGCCGCCCTTGGTCCAGCGGATGGCGAACTTCCGCGGGATCAGGTAGTTGCGGGCGTAGCCGTCCTTGACGTCGACGACGTCGCCGGCGGCGCCGAGGCCAGTGACCTCGTGGGTGAGGATGATCTTCATGTTTCGGTCACCCTTCCCTTATCGCGCGGTGGACGTGTAGGGCAGCAGCGCCATCTCACGGCTGTTCTTCACGGCCGTGGCGACGTCACGCTGGTGCTGGGTGCAGTTGCCGGTCACGCGGCGGGCACGGATCTTGCCGCGGTCGGAAATGAACTTCCGCAGCATGTTCGTGTCCTTGTAGTCCACGTACGTGACCTTGTCCTTGCAGAAAGCGCAGACCTTCTTCTTCGGCTTGCGCACAGGCGGCTTAGCCATGGTGTTTCTCCTGTGTGATCAAGAAGTGTGAGTGCGAGCCCGACCTAGAAGGGGGGCTCGTCCGAGTAGCCGCCACCGCCGCCGGAGCCTCCGCCCCAGCCGCCGCCACCGCCGCCGCCCTGCTGGCCGCCGCCGGCCGGCGCACCGGTCGCCCAGGGGTCGTCGGCGGGAGCACCGCCGCCACCCTGCTGCTGACCGCCACCGGGGCCACCGCCCCAGCCGCCGCCACCGCCGCCGCCCTGCTGGCCGCCGCCGTAACCGCCCTGGCCACCGCGGCCGCTGGTCTTGGTGACCTTGGCCGTGGCGTTGCGCAGGCTGGCGCCGACCTCGTCGACGTCGAGCTCGTAGACCGTGCGCTTGATGCCCTCGCGGTCCTCGTACGACCGCTGCTTCAGACGGCCCTGCACGATGACGCGCATGCCGCGCTGGAGCGACTCCGCGACGTTCTCCGCCGCCTGACGCCAGACCGAGCAGGTCAGGAACAGGCTCTCGCCGTCCTTCCACTCATTGGTCTGCCGGTCGAAGGTGCGGGGAGTGGACGCGACACGGAACTTCGCGACCGCCGCACCGGAAGGGGTGAAGCGCAGCTCGGGGTCGTCGACAAGATTGCCGACGACCGTGATGACGGTCTCGCCTGCCATGGGGGAACCTCTCGGCGGGTTTGCTGCTGGCTGCTTGCTGCTACTCGAATCCCGGGATCAGCTGAGCTGGAGAGCTCAGTGGGTCTCGGGACGGAGGACCTTGGTCCGGAGGACCGACTCGTTCAGGTTCATCTGGCGGTCGAGCTCCTTGACGACCGCAGGCTCGGCCTGCAGGTCGATGACCGAGTAGATGCCCTCGGGCTTCTTCTTGATCTCGTACGAGAGACGACGACGGCCCCAGGTGTCGACCTTCTCGACCTTTCCGTTGCCCTCACGGACGACGGAGAGGAAGTTCTCGATCAGCGGGGAGACAGCGCGCTCCTCGAGATCGGGGTCGAGGATGACCATCACCTCGTAGTGACGCATGTAGAACCCACCTCCTTTGGACTCAGCGGCCACGGTCGTTCCGTGGCAGGAGGGTCGTGATGCGTACGCAACGGTATCGGCCGCCACTGACAATCGGGCCCCGCGAGCGGGACTCGTTCCGTGGCCGGGCCCTTGGCCTGGGCAGACACCGGTGCAGACGGTACAGAGTACCCGCACGTCGCCTTCCGGTTGAAATCAAGAGGTCAGGGGCCGCAATCTGTACACATCGGGTGTCTATGGCGCTACGATGCGCCGCCTCTTGCCAGGAGGTGCCTCATGGCACAGGCAATACGTCGAAACACGGCAAGCTCCCTCCTCGCCACGGACGGGAAACCGCACCCCGTCCAGGACACGCTCCTCGCCGTGACGCTGGTCCTCGGCGCTGTCGCGTTCATCACCGCGATGTTCCACCACCTGCATCTGCTCAGCTCCTGGGCCGGACTCGTGGGGATCGTCACGGGCGCGTACGGGCAGTACATCAGCGAGACGACGCGTGAGCGGTTCCTGCTGATCATCGGGCTCGGCGCCTCGGCGGTGGGCTTCTTCCTCGGTATGGCGCACGGCGGCCTGTTCGGGGGATGGATCGGCTGACGGCCTGAAGCGGCGCGTCCACAACCGGACGACCACAAACCGCAGGACCACAACCGCACGACCACAACCGGCATACGGCCAGTCGGGGCGCTTCCCCGGCGCAGTAGGCTTCGGCGGGTGAGCCGGAAGCCCCTGCCCCATGGGGACACACCAGCCGAGGAGCGCCCCGCATGAGCCTGACCCTGAGGACCATCAGCCGAGAGCAGCATCTGGCATACATCCAGAGCCTGCCGTCGGCGAGCCACTGCCAGGTCCCGGCGTGGGCTGACGTGAAGAACGAATGGCGCTCGGAGTGCCTGGGCTGGTTCGACAAGGCCGGCGAGCTGGTCGGCGTCGGCCTGGTCCTCTACCGCCAACTCCCCAAGATCAAGCGGTACTTGGCGTACCTGCCCGAGGGCCCGGTCATCAACTGGCACGCGCCGAACCTCGAGGACTGGCTGAACCCGATGCTGGCGCACCTGAAGCAGCAGGGTGCGTTCTCCGTGAAGATGGGCCCGCCGGTCGTCATCCGCCGCTGGCAGGCGCCGACCATCAAGAAGGGCATCCAGGACCCGGACGTGAAGCGTCTGCGGGACGTCGAGGCCGATGTGATCGAGCCGCGCGCCTTCGAGGTCTCGGACCGGCTGCGCAAGATGGGCTGGCAGCAGGGCGAGGACGGCGGCGCCGGCTTCGGTGACGTGCAGCCGCGCTATGTCTTCCAGGTGCCGCTCGCCAACCGCTCGCTCGACGAGGTGCAGAAGAGCTTCAACCAGCTCTGGCGGCGCAACATCAAGAAGGCCGACAAGGCCGGCGTCGAGGTCGTCCAGGGTGGCTACGACGACCTTCCGGTCTGGCAGGAGCTGTACGAGATCACGGCCGAGCGCGACAAGTTCCGCCCGCGCCCGCTCAGCTACTTCCAGCGGCAGTGGAAGGCCCTCAACGCCGAGGACCCCAACCGCATGCGGCTCTACATCGCCAAGCACGAGGGCGAGCCGCTGGCCGCCGCCACGATGCTGACGGTCGGCAGCCACGTCTGGTACTCGTACGGCGCCTCCGTGAACCACAAGCGTGAGGTGCGGCCGTCCAACGCGATGCAGTGGCGGATGCTGCGGGACGCGTACGCGCTCGGCGCGAGCGTCTACGACCTGCGCGGCATCTCCGACACCCTGGACGAGACGGACCACCTGTTCGGCCTGATCCAGTTCAAGGTCGGCACCGGCGGCGAGGCCGTCGAGTACATCGGCGAGTGGGACTTCCCGCTCAACAAGGTGCTCCACAAGGCCCTCGAGATCTACATGTCGAAGCGCTGACCGAGCACAATCGACAACAGCTCCACCTCCACTGACCCCAGACACGGAAAGGTTCCGGGACCGGCCATGGCGCTCACGCTCTACGTCGACACCGCGCGCTGGCGGGCACACCACAAGCAGGTGCTCGAACAGTTCCCGGGACTCGTGCCCGTCTGCAAGGGCAACGGCTACGGCTTCGGGCACGAGCGGCTCGCCGAGGAGGCGACCCGCTTCGGTTCCGACATGCTGGCCGTCGGCACGACTTACGAAGCGGCGCGGATCAAGGACTGGTTCAGCGGCGACCTGCTCGTGCTGACGCCGTTCCGTCGGGGTGAGGAGCCCGTTCCGCTGCCGGACCGGGTGATCCGCTCGGTGTCGTCCGTGGAGGGCGTGCACGGCCTGGTGGGCGCCCGTGTCGTCATCGAGGTGATGAGCTCGATGAAGCGGCACGGCGTCAGCGAGCAGGAGCTCGGGCAGCTGCACGCCGCCATAGAGGATGTGCGCCTGGAGGGCTTCGGCATCCATCTGCCGCTGGACCGCGCCGACGGCTCGGACGCCGTCGAGGAGGTCATCCAGTGGATGGACCGGCTGCGCGCGGCCCGGCTTCCGCTGCACACCATGTTCGTCAGCCACCTCTCGGCGCAGGAACTGGCCCGGCTGCAGCAGCAGTTCCCGCAGACCCGCTTCCGCGCCCGGATCGGTACGCGGCTCTGGCTCGGCGACCACGAGGCGACGGAGTACCGCGGTTCCGTGCTCGACGTGACCCGTGTCGCCAAGGGCGACCGCTTCGGCTACCGCCAGCAGAAGACCGCCTCGGACGGCTACCTGGTGGTCGTCGCGGGCGGTACGTCGCACGGGGTGGGCCTGGAGGCGCCGAAGGCGCTGCACGGCGTGATGCCGCGCGCGAAGGGCGTGGCCCGCGCCGGTCTCGCGACGGTCAACCGGAATCTGGCGCCGTTCGTGTGGGCAGGCAAGCAGCGCTGGTTCGCGGAGCCGCCGCACATGCAGGTGTCGATCCTGTTCGTGCCGTCGGACGCGCCGGAGCCGAAGGTCGGCGAGGAGCTGGTGGCCCATCTGCGGCACACCACGACGCAGTTCGACCGCCTGGTCGACCGCTGACCCGACGCCGACGATCACGCAGTTCGTACGCAGAAGGGCCGACCGTGGAGTGCCACGGTCGGCCCTTTCTCGCGCCCCCGGATTCGCTCAGGTTGGCTCGGTTTGCTGGGGTTCGCTCAGGGCGAACTCTCCCTGAGGGCCGCCGGCTGCGCGCCCCAGGCGACGTACGTGCCGCTTTCCACCGTCGGCGCCGCGTGCCGGGGCGGGTGGGCGGCACGGCCGAGGGCGAACGCGTCGGGGGCACGGTCGAGCACGCCGCCGGAGGGGTCGTCGGAGCCGTCCATGCGGACGAGGTCGCGCTCGGGCATGAGGATGTCCCGGACGACGACCGCGCAGAGGTACAGCGTGCCCAACAGGTGGACGAGGATGGCGAGTTGGTAGCCCTCCTGGGGCAGGCCGTGGTGCTTGTCGCCGCTGGTCGTGTAGGCGAGGTAGAGCCAGATCCCGAGGAAGTAGACGACCTCGCAGGCCTGCCAGACCAGGAAGTCCCGCCAGCGCGGCCGGGCGAGCGCGGCGAGCGGGATCAGCCAGAGCACGTACTGCGGTGAGTAGACCTTGTTCGTCAGGATGAAGGCGGCGACGACGAGCAGGGCGAGCTGGGCGAAGCGGGGCCTGCGCGGCGCGGTCAGGGCGAGCGCGGCGATCCCGACGCAGGCCAGGGCCATCAGCAGTGTGGCGAGGGTGTTGACGGTCTCGGTGCCGAGGGCGTCCCTGCCGCGGTCCTGCAACTGCTGCTGCAGGACCAGCCAGAACGAGCCGAAGTCGACGCCGCGTTCCTCGCTGAACGTGTAGAACTTCTTCCACCCGTCGGGCGCGAGCAGCATCACCGGCAGGTTGACGACCAGCCAGGCCCCCGCCGTACCCGCCGCCGCGGCCAGGAACTGCCGCCAGCGGCCGGCTCGGAGGCACAGCACGAACAGCGGGCCGAGCAGCAGTACGGGATAGAGCTTGGCGGCGGTCGCGAGGCCGAGGAGGACACCGAAGGCGGCGGCCCGGCCGCGGGACCACATCAGCATCGCGGCCGCGGTGAGCGCGATGGCGAGCAGGTCCCAGTTGATGGTCGCCGTGAGCGCGAAGGCCGGGGCGAGCGCGACGAGGAGTCCGTCCCAGGGGCGGCGGCGGTGGGTGCGCGTGACGCAGACGGCGATGACGACGGCGCAGACCATCAGCATGCCGGCGTTGGCGAGCCAGTAGATCTGCTCTCGGTGCTGGATGCTGCCGCCGTCGGGCACGACCCAGGAGGCGACCTCCATGAACACCCCGGTGAGGACCGGGTATTCGAGGTACTCCATGTCGCCGGAGAGCTTGTCGAAGTACGGCACGAGGCCGTCGGCGAAGCCGCGTCCGGCGAAGAGGTGCGGGATGTCGGAGTAGCAGGCGTGGATGTACTGCGAGCTGGATCCGTAGAACCAGGCGCCGTTGTAGCAGGGCAGCTTCTGCACCATGCCGAGCGCGAACATCCCGATGGCGACGAGCGCGATGACCCGGACCGGCGTCCACCAGCTCGCGCCGAGCAGCGCCCTGCGCCCGAGGGGCCCGCCGATCAACTCGCTGCCCGCGCGGGCGACTTCGTCCCGTCTGGTGGGCGCGACCACCGGGACGGGACCTGTGGGGGAGCCGGAGGACGCGCTGTCCTCTTCGGACTGCGAGTGCGGCGCGCTCGGGTTCGGGCTCGTGCTGCTCGTCATGGGCTCATCCTGCCGTACGTACCTGAGGACCGGGCGAGGGCCGCCGCACCGCTGCGGGCAGAACGCGACGAGAGCCGCCGCACCGCTGCGGGAGAACGCGGCGAGGGCCGCCGCACCCTGGGGTGCGGCGGCCCTCGTTTCACGTGAAACACGCGCTATGGAAACCGTGCCACGGAGTCCCGCGCTGCGGATTCGGCTCCGGCGACTAATAGCCGTCCGGCCCGCCGAAGAATCCGCCTCCGCCGTCGTTGCCGCCGTTTCCGTTGCCGTTGCCCCCTGAGGGCGGCTCCGGAGTGGTGGTCTCGCCGCCGGTGGCTCCGCCGTCCATGCCGCCGTTGTCACCGCCGCCGTCGGACGTGCCGCCGTTCTCCTGGCAGGTCCAGTCGAACGGGTCGCAGGTGTCGCCGGGGCTCGGCTCGCCGCTGGGCGTGCTCGACGGCTCCTCCGTGGGCGAGGCCGTGGCGCTGTCCTCGGGGTCGGCCGTCTCGGTCGGGGAGGGCGGCGCGGTCGGCTTGCCGATGATCTCGCCGATCTCCTGGGCGGGCGGGAAGGGCTCCGGGGTGACGCCCTTCATGGCGCCCACCATGTAGTCCTTCCAGATCTGCGCCGGGATGTCACCACCGTGGATGGAGGGCACGCCACCGGTTCCGTTCATGGAGAGCAGCTCGCCCTCCTTGGGGTCCGTACGGAAGAGGGTGACGGCCGTCGAGAGCTCCCGGGTGTAGCCGACGAACCAGGCCGACTTGTTCTTGTCGGTCGTACCGGTCTTGCCCGCCACGGGGAAGCCGATGTCGGCGACCTTCTTGCCGGTGCCCTTCTTCACCACGTCCTGGAGGACATCGGTGATGTTGTTGGCGATGTTGGCGTCGATCGCCGCCTTTTCCTTCGGCTTCTCGAACTCGTCCAGCGTCTCTTCCTGGCCGTTCTTCGTGACCTTCACCTTGGTCACGGAGTACGGCTCGAAGTGCTTGCCGTCGTTGGCGAAGGTGCCGTACGAGTCGGCCATTCGGATCGCGCTGGGCGTGGACGTGCCCAGGGAGAACGAGGCGTTGCCCAGGTTCCCCTTGTCGAAGCTCTCCTCGAGGATGCCGGTGCGGGCGGCGAGGTCGCGGGTCTTGGAGAGGCCCACGTCGATGCCGAGCTGGACGAACGGGGTGTTGACCGACTGCTCCATGGCCTTGCGGAGCGTGATCTTGCCCCACATCTTGTCGCTCTCGTTCTTCTGCCGGAAGGGCTGGCCCTGGGCGTCCCGGATCGGCTGGCCGTTCTGGTCGTTGATGATCAGGCGGTCGTTGCCGTTGTAGAGGCTCTCCGGCGACAGCGGCGTACCACCGCTCGCGATCGTGCCCTCCTCCATGGCGGAGGCGAGGACGTACGGCTTCCAGGTCGAACCGACCGGCACACCACGGGTGTTGGCGTTGTTGGTGTAGTGGCCGGCGTCCATGCCCTCGCCGCCGTACAGGGCGACGATGGCGCCGCTCTTCGGGTCCACGGAGGCGCCGCCGAACTGGACCCACTTGTCCCTGTCGCGCTTGTCGGGGTCGAGGAAGACCTTCTTCGTCTTCTCGACCGCCTTCTCCATGTCCCGGACCTTCTTGCGGTCGAAGGTCGTGTAGATCTTGTAGCCGCCCTGCTCCAGCTCCTCCGGGGAGATGCCGAGCTTGGTGGTCACGTAGTCCTTGGCCGTGTCGACGAGGTAGCCGGTCTGGCCGGACAGCGAGGACTTCTGCTTGGCCAGCTTGGGGAAGCCGCCGGCCTGGGCGCGCTTCTCCTTGCTGAGGTTGCCCGTCTCGACCATCCGGTCGAGGATCCACTCCCAACGGGCCTTCACACGCTTGGTGTTGGCTTCGCGGGTCGCGTTGGCGCCGACGCCGCCGTCGGGGCTGTAGAGGTTCGGGCCCTTCAGGACGGCCGCGAGGAAGGCGCTCTCGCTCAGCGTCAGCTTGTCGGAGTCCTTGTCGAAGTAGGCCTGCGACGCCGACTGGATGCCGTAGGCGTTGCGGCCGTAGTAGGCGGCGTTGAGATAACCGGCGAGGACGTCGTCCTTCTCCATCTCGGCGCCGACCTTTATGGAGATGAAGAGCTCGCGCGCCTTACGCGTGAGGGTCTGGCTCTGGTCCAGGTACGTGTTCTTCACGAACTGCTGGGTGATCGTCGAACCACCCTGGGTCTCGCCGCCGGTCGCCATGTTGAACACGGCGCGGCCGATGCCCATGGGGTCGATGCCGCTGTCCTCGCGGAACGTGGCGTTCTCGGCCGAGATCACCGCGTTCTGCATGTGCTCCGGAATGCGGCCGATGTCGACGATCTGCCGGTTCTGGCCACCGCCGGTGGCGGCCATCTGCTTGCCGTCGCTCCAGTAGAAGACGTTGGTCTGCGCCTCCGCCTTCTTCACGTCCGGGATCTCCACCAGGGCGTACGCGATGCCGCCCGCGACCATCATGGCCGCGCAGAACGCGATGAACGTGCCCGTGACCTGCTTCCAGGACGGCACGAACTTCCGCCAGCCGTACTTCCCGGACCGCGGATAGTCGATGATCCGGCGCTTGCCCGACGGCGGCTCCGCGGCCCGACCGCGACCGCGGCCCGGACCTCCCGAGCCGGGTCCGCCGGGTCCGCCGCCACCGCGACGGCCACCGCCTCCGACGGCTCCGCCCCCCGCTCCGGCGCCGATCGCCGCGCGCCGGCGGCCACCGGAACGCTGCGCTGCGCGCCGAGCCGCGGCTCGACCTTCGTACGGCTGCTCCTCACCGGCGGACGAGCCTTGCGACCCGTACGCACCGGAAGGAGACCCTGTGGCACTACGCGGTGCTGCGCGCCGACCGGAGGACCCGGTGACGCCACGCCTGACCGCGGCACGTCCGCCGCCCTGCGACTGCGGCGGTTTGCGACGGTGCTCGCTCATCGAACGACTACTCCTCGGGCAGGCGCGAGGTCGCGCGCCTGGAAGCGGCAGGTGGTTTCCGGTCCCCCCTAAGCACGGACGGCCCCCGGAAGGATCTCGTCCGCACTGCCCCCGGGACGACGACGCCGTTCGGCGCCCTGCGGTTCCCGGAGGTCTGCATGGCGCACAGACTACGCACCGCCAAAACCCCCCTAGGCCTGAAGTTCACCCCAAATCAGGCAACTTGCTTCCCACGAATCGGTGATGTGACGCCGTTCACCGTGACCCCTCTTGCCGCCTTCGGGGGGCCGTTCTATCGTCGTGATGTATCGAGTCGATACATCAGCTCGACATAAAGAGTCGCAGGACTCGCACGGTCACAAGGTCGCAAGAGTCCGAGAGAGTCTCAGAGGAGGCGAACGATGAGCAGGCGCTCCGGCATCCTCGAGTTCGCCGTCCTGGGCCTGCTGCGGGAATCCCCCATGCACGGGTACGAGCTGCGGAAGCGGCTCAACACCTCGCTCGGGGTGTTCCGGGCGTTCAGCTACGGCTCGCTCTACCCCTGCCTCAAGGCGCTGGTCGCGAGCGGCTGGCTGATCGAGGAGTCGGGCAACAGCACGGACGACCCCCTCGCCGCACCCCTGGCCGGCCGCCGCGCCAAGATCGTCTACAGGTTGACGGCCGAGGGCAAGGAACACTTCGAGGAGCTCCTCTCCCAGACGGGCCCGGACGCGTACGAGGACGAGCACTTCGCCGCCCGCTTCGCCTTCTTCGGGCAGACGTCGCGGGACGTACGCATGCGGGTGCTCGAAGGCCGCAGGAGCCGGCTCGAAGAGCGGCTGGAGAAGATGCGCGCCTCCTTCGCGAGGACCCGTGAGCGTCTGGACGACTACACCCTCGAGCTGCAGCGCCACGGCATGGAGTCCGTGGAGCGCGAAGTGCGCTGGCTGAACGAGCTGATCGAGAGCGAGCGGGCGGGGCGCGACCAGCAGCGGTCGGACTCCGGCGGCTCGGCTCGGCGGGACCCCTCCGGGTCGGCCGCTCAGCGGGACACATCAGGAAAGGCGGGCGACCTGCCCCGGCACCGGGACAACTCCCAGCCGGATCCGTCCGCCGACACCGAAAAGTGAGGCAGCCCCGCGATCCGCGGGACCTCATCGAGAACGAACAGGGAGCAACCGGAATGGGTTCGGTTCGCGTAGCCATCGTCGGCGTGGGCAACTGCGCCGCCTCGCTGGTGCAGGGCGTCGAGTACTACAAGGACGCCGACCCGGCGTCCAAGGTCCCGGGCCTGATGCACGTCCAGTTCGGCGACTACCACGTCAAGGACATCGAGTTCGTCGCCGCCTTCGACGTGGACGCGAAGAAGGTCGGCCTCGACCTCTCGGACGCGATCGGCGCCAGCGAGAACAACACCATCAAGATCTGCGACGTGCCGAACAGCGGCGTCCAGGTCCAGCGCGGCCACACCCTCGACGGCCTCGGCAAGTACTACCTGCAGACCATCGAGGAGTCCGACGAGGCCCCGGTCGACGTCGTGAAGGTCCTCAAGGACCAGCAGGTCGACGTGCTTGTCTGCTACCTTCCGGTCGGCTCCGAGGACGCGGCGAAGTTCTACGCCCAGTGCGCCATCGACGCCGGGGTCGCCTTCGTCAACGCCCTTCCGGTCTTCATCGCCGGCACCAAGGAGTGGGCGGACAAGTTCACCGAGGCGGGCGTCCCGATCGTCGGTGACGACATCAAGTCGCAGGTCGGCGCCACCATCACGCACCGCGTCATGGCGAAGCTGTTCGAGGACCGGGGCGTCATCCTGGACCGCACGATGCAGCTGAACGTCGGCGGCAACATGGACTTCAAGAACATGCTCGAGCGCGAGCGCCTGGAGTCCAAGAAGATCTCCAAGACGCAGGCCGTCACCTCGCAGATCCGCGACCGCGAGCTCGGCGAGGGCAACGTCCACATCGGCCCGTCCGACTACGTGGCGTGGCTCGACGACCGCAAGTGGGCGTACGTCCGCCTCGAGGGCCGCGCCTTCGGCGACGTCCCGCTGAACCTGGAGTACAAGCTCGAGGTCTGGGACTCCCCGAACTCGGCCGGCGTGATCATCGACGCCCTGCGCGCCGCGAAGATCGCCAAGGACCGCGGCATCGGCGGCCCGATCCTCTCCGCGTCCTCGTACTTCATGAAGTCCCCGCCGGTGCAGTACTTCGACGACGAGGCCCGCGAGAACGTCGAGAAGTTCATCAACGGCGAGGTCGAGCGCTGACCTCGGCCGACTCGGCCAACCCCGCAGGCCCCCGGGAAATCCTTCCGGGGGCCTGCGCCCTGTGTGAGGCTTGAGGCCATGGCCGTCGTACGTGATCTGCGCGTACTCGTGCGCTTCCGGAACTTCCGGCGGCTGCTCGCCGTGCGCCTGCTCTCCCAGGCCGCCGACGGCGTCTACCAGGTCGCGCTCGCCACGTACGTCGTCTTCTCGCCGGAGAAGCAGGCCACGCCCGCCGCGATCGCCTCCGCAATGGCGGTGCTCCTGCTGCCCTACTCGGTCGTCGGCCCCTTCGCCGGAGTCCTCCTCGACCGCTGGCCGCGCCAGCGCGTCTTCGTCTACGGCAACCTGCTGCGCGCCGCCCTCGCCTGCGGCACCGCCCTGCTGATCCTGGGCAGCGTCCCCGACTGGCTCTTCTACGCCTCGGCCCTCTGCGTCACGGCCGTCAACCGCTTCGTGCTCGCCGGGCTCTCCGCGGCGCTGCCCCGCGTGGTCGACGCCGAGCGGCTCGTCATCGCCAACTCCGTTTCGCCCACGGCCGGAACGCTCGCCGCGACCCTCGGCGGCGGCCTCGCCTTCGGCGTCCGACTGGTGGGCTCCGACTCCGACACCATGGTCGTCCTGGTCGGCGCCGCCCTCTACCTCTGCTCGGCCCTCGCCGCGCTGCGCATCCCGCGCCCGCTCCTCGGCCCCGGCCCGGACGAGGTGCAGCCCCGCGTCGCGGCCGCCCTCGCGTCCACGGCCAGGGGCCTGGTCGACGGCGTACGCCACCTCGCCGAGCCCCAACGCAGGCCTGCGGCAAGGGCACTTGGGGCGATGACCCTGATGCGGTTCTGCTATGGCGCGCTGCTCGTGATGCTCCTGATGCTGTGCCGGTACGCCTGGTCGTCCGACGAGTCCGCCGGGCTCGCGCTGCTCGGCCTGGCCCTCGGCTTCTCCGGCGCGGGCTTCTTCGCCGCTGCCGTGCTCACGCCGATGGGCGCAGGGCGGTTCGGGCCGCTGGGCTGGATCGCGGTGTGCGCGGGCACGGCCGCCGTCCTCGAACCGGCGCTCGGCCTGCCCTTCGCCCCGGTCCCGATGCTGATCGCGGCGTTCGTTCTGGGCCTGGTCTCGCAGGGCGCGAAGATCGCCACGGACACGGTGGTCCAGTCCGCGGTGGCCGACGCCTTCCGAGGACGGATCTTCTCGGTGTACGACGTGCTCTTCAACGTCGCCTTCGTGGGGGCGGCCGGGGTAGCCGCGCTGATGCTGCCGCCCGATGGACGTTCCGTACCGCTGGTCGTCGCCGTGGGGGTCCTCTACGCGGTGGTTGCAGCGACTATGGCCCGATTCAATCGCCCCTGAACTGTCACATCCCTGCGAAAGAGCGCTACCAGGCTGCGAGTTGGCGCGATCGCATCGGTACCTTACGAGGGCCATACACGCGCCGTCGGCGCTGTCATCACCAAGGGGGATCCCATGTCTTACCCGCCGCCGCCCCAGGGGCAGGGCCAGTACCCTTACCCGCCACAACAGCCCGGCCCCGGGTACCCGCAGGGCCAGCAGCAGCAGTGGGCAGGGCCCCCGCAGCAAGGACAGTGGGGAGCCCCTCCGCCCCCTCCTCCGGCGCGCAACGGCATGAGCGTCATGCAGAAGCTCAAGATCGTCGGCCTCGCCCTCGCGGTCGTCTTCGCCGGAGTGATCTGGTTCATGAGCCAGAACGACTCCTCCGAGGCGGAGGCCGGCGACTGCATGAAGAACAAGGGCACCCTCTCCGCCCCTGATCTCGAAATCGTGGATTGCGGCACCGCGGAAGCCAAGTACGAAGTGGTGAAGCGCATCGACGACACCCTGGACATGAGCCGATGCGAGGGTGTTCCCGGAGCCGAGATCCCCTACCAGGAGCAGACCAGCGGAAGCAGGAGGAGCTCGGGCCAGCAGTTCGTGCTCTGCCTCAAGGAGGTCTAGCCCGCGCGTTGCGGTGTTTCACGTGAAACACCGCAACCGCACTCATAGATCCGCAACCGCACTCATAGAGCGGGGCCCTGTTTCACGTGAAACAGGGCCCCGTTCGTTTACTCGGACTCGGCTCAGCCCTGCGCCGCCCACCACTCCTTGAGCGCCGCGATCGCCGCGTCCCGCTCCATCGGCCCGTTCTCCAGGCGCAGTTCGAGCAGGAACTTGTACGCCTTGCCCACCACCGGGCCCGGACGGACGCCCAGGATCTCCATGATCTCGTTGCCGTCGAGCTCGGGCCGGATCGCGTCCAGCTCCTCCTGCTCCTGCAGCCGCTCGATCCGCTCCTCCAGACCGTCGTACGCCCGCGAGAGCGCGCTCGCCTTGCGCTTGTTGCGGGTCGTGCAGTCGGAGCGGGTCAGCTTGTGCAGCCGGTCGAGGAGGGGGCCCGCGTCGCGTACGTACCGCCGGACCGCGGAGTCGGTCCACTCACCGGTGCCGTAGCCGTGGAAGCGGAGGTGCAGCTCGACGAGGCGGGAGACGTCCTTCACGAGCTCGTTGGAGTACTTGAGCGCGGTCATGCGCTTCTTCGTCATCTTGGCGCCGACCACCTCGTGGTGGTGGAAGGAGACCCGACCGTCCTTCTCGAAGCGCCGCGTCCTCGGCTTGCCGATGTCGTGCAGAAGCGCCGCGAGCCGCAGCGTGAGGTCCGGGCCGTCCTTCTCCAGGGCGATCGCCTGCTCCAGGACGATCAGCGAGTGCTCGTAGACGTCCTTGTGCCGGTGGTGCTCGTCGCTCTCCAGGCGCAGCGCCGGCAGCTCGGGCAGGACGTGGGCGGCGAGGCCGGTGTCGACGAGCAGGGCCAGGCCCTTGCGCGGGTGGGCGGAGAGCAGCAGCTTGTTGAGCTCGTCACGGACACGCTCGGCCGAGACGATCTCGATGCGCTCCGCCATCGCCTTCATCGCGGCGACCACCTCGGGCGCCACCTCGAAGTCGAGCTGCGCGGCGAACCGGGCGGCCCGCATCATCCGCAGCGGGTCGTCCGAGAAGGACTCCTCCGGGGTGCTCGGCGTGCGCAGCACCCGCTCGGCGAGGTCCTCGAGGCCGCCGTGCGGGTCGATGAACTCCTTCTCCGGCAGCGCCACGGCCATCGCGTTGACCGTGAAGTCCCGGCGCACCAGGTCCTGCTCGATGGAGTCGCCGTAGGACACCTCGGGCTTGCGCGAGGTCCGGTCGTACGCCTCGGAGCGGTACGTCGTGACCTCGATCTGGAAGTCCTGCTCGGCCTCTCCCACGCGGGCGTGCTTCTGGCAGCCGACGGTGCCGAAGGCGATCCCGACCTCCCATACCGCGTCCGCCCAGGGCCGGACGATCTTCAGTACGTCCTCGGGGCGGGCGTCGGTCGTGAAGTCCAGGTCGTTGCCGAGGCGGCCGAGCAGCGCGTCCCTGACCGAGCCGCCGACGAGGGCGAGCGAGAAGCCGGCCGCCCGGAAGCGTTCGGCGAGTTCGTCGGCGACGGGGGACACGCGCAGCAGCTCGCTCACCGCGCGGCGCTGCACCTGGCTCAGGGCACTGGAGTTGTCTTCATTGGCGTTCGGCACAACAGAAGAGGGTACGGGGCTTGCGCTGCGGCAGCTTCCCCGTTTCCGCCGGTCCGGCCTCTGCCGCACCCGGGGCCCGCGGGCAGGGCCGGTTCGACGCCCGCCGGTCGGGCCCGTACCGTCGCTGACCTGCTGGGCGGGCGCGGGAGCGCACCCCGGCACTCCGGCACAGCGCGCCTCGTTACCATGCGGGGACGCAGATGCGGACGACCACTGACGACGACGAGGGACGGGCGAGCGCGTGGCCGAGGCGGCAGACTTCCAGGGGATGACTCCCTCACCTGCCCGCCGGAGGTTCCGGCGTACGGCAGCGCTCCTCGCCGGGGCGCCGCTGCTCGCCGGTCTGCTGCAGCTGCCCGGCGCCGCCCCCGCGGACGCTTCCGCGCACGCCGCCGCCCCGTCGACGCCCAAGGCACCCACCGCCCCCGGCGCGCCCGAGTCGCCCGGTTCCGGTGCCGTCGACGTGTCCGTGGACTCGATGACGCCGAGCGCGCCGACGGACGGCGACACCGTCACGATCTCCGGCAAGATCACCAACGAGGGCAAGCAGACGGTCACGGACGCGAAGGTCGGCCTGCGGGTCGGTCCGACGCTGAACGACCGCTCCTCCATCGACAACGCGGCCAAGCGGTCCGACTCGTTGCAGGGGGGCCTGGGCCGCGAGGTCGGGGGGAAGTACGCCGAGGAGTTCGACAAGCTCGCGCCAGGCGTCTCCCAGAACTTCCGGCTTTCGGTGCCGGTCAAGGAGCTCGACCTCTCGTCGGACGGCGTCTACCAGTTGGGCGTCGCCCTGACCGGCCGCAGCGCCACCCAGCCGTACGCCCAGGTCCTCGGCGTCGAGCGGACCTTCCTGCCCTGGCAGTCGGAGGCGCCCGAGGAGAAGACGAAGCTCAGCTTCCTCTGGCCGTTGATCTCCACCTCGCACCTCACCGCGGAGACCGCCTCCGACGAGCAGCAGACCCCCGTCTTCGCCGACGACAAGCTGGCCGAGGAGGTCGCCCCCGGCGGTCGGCTCGAGCAGATGCTGTCCCTCGGCAAGGACCTGCCGGTGACCTGGGTCATCGACCCGGACCTGCTCGCCTCCCTCGACGCGATGGCCACCAAGGGCTACAGCATCGAGAACCCCGACGGCGGCAATCCGATCCCCGGCTCGGCCAAGAACCGCGCCCTCGCCAAGCAGTATCTGAACGCGCTGCAGCAGGCCGTGAAGGGCGAGAAGGTCGTCGCGCTGCCGTTCGCCGACCCGGATCTGGCCTCGCTCGCCCACCAGGGCAAGGCGGTCGGCGGTTCGCTCAGCCATCTGAAGCCCGCCACGGACGTCGCCGCGAAGACCGTGAAGTCCGTCCTGCACGTCGAGCCGAGCACCGACTTCGCCTGGCCCGCCGAGGGAGCGGTCGACCCGTCCGTCGTGGACGTCGCCACCTCGGCCGGCGCGGACAAGGTGATCGCCCGCAGCGACAGCCTCCGCGAGACCGGCGGCCTGCCGTACACCCCGACCGCGGCCCGCCCGATCGGTGGCGGTACGACGGCCGTGGTCGCGGACGCACGCCTGTCGACCGCGTTCCAGGGCGACATGACGGGCGCCGAGGACTCGACGCTCGCCGTGCAGCGGTTCCTCGCGCAGAGCCAGATGGTCACGCTGCAGGACCCGGACAAGCAGCGCAGCGTGGTCGTGGCCCCGCAGCGCATGCCCACCGCGAGCCAGGCGCAGACGATGGCCAAGGCCCTGGCCGCCCTCGACGAGGAGAGCTGGACCGAGTCGGACGACCTGATCGCCGCCGCCGAGGCCACCCCCGACCCGAAGGCGACGACGCAGGTGCCGGGCGTCGGCGCGTACCCCGCGCGGCTGCGCAAGCAGGAGCTGCCGAAGGCGGCCTTCGAGTCCGTGCGCACCACGCAGGAGACCCTCAACCGGTTCAAGGTCATCCTGAGCGCGCCCGACCGCGTCGTCACGCCGTTCGGCCGGGCCATGGACCGCGAGCTGTCCACGTCCTGGCGCAGCCGCCCGCACGAGGCGGAGACGTACCGCAACAGCGTGCAGCGCTACCTCACCACGCTCACCGGCCAGGTCGGTCTGATCGAGAAGACCGAGGCGAAGCTCTCCGGCCGCAGCGCGACGATCCCGATCACCGTCCAGAACAACCTGGTCCAGGGCGTCGAGAACCTGACGCTCCGCCTGACCTCCACCAAGCCGACCCGCCTCAAGATCGGCGAGGAGCCGGGCGCGTACGAGGAACAGCCGATCAAGGTCTCCGGCGGCCACAGCCAGACCGTGAAGTTCACCACGACGGCGAACGCCAACGGCCCGGTCCCGGTCGTAGCGCAGCTCTACACCGAGGACGGCACTCCGTACGGCAAGGAGATCCGCTTCGACGTCGACGTCACCGAGATCACCCTCACCGTCATGCTGGTCATCGCGGGCGGCATCCTGCTGCTCGTCCTCGCCGGCTTCCGCATGTACACCCAGCGCAAGGCGGCGGCCCGACGGGCCGAGGCCGAGGACGGCGAGAACGCGGCCGACGACTCCGGCGACGGCGAGAACGGCGACGGTCCGGAGCGGCCCGACGGCGACCCCGAGTCGGGCCCCGAGTCCGGTCCCCGGTCCGACCCCGAGTCCGGCCCCTCCGCCTCCGAGCAGCCGAGTGACCCGACACCGGACACCGCACCGGAAAGCACCGACCCGTCCGGCACGGGTGAGAGAGTGGACCGTTGAGCGATGACGTGGCCACTGGGGCCGCGGGACCGATGAGGTGGGGTAAGCATGAATGCGCCGTACGACGGTGACCGCGGCCAGGGCGCGGGCAGCGGCGAACCCGCGGGTGGGCACGTACCCCCGCAGCAGCCCACGCCGGACATGTACGTCGAGGACGCCTACGCCCAGGACCCGTACCGCGCGCAGGACCTCGCCGCCCAGGACCCGGTGACCGAGGCTCTCTACGACCGGGCCTCGCACCCGCCGCCGCCCCCGGGCACGTACGCGGACCCGCAGTCCCTGTACGCGCAGCCGAACCCGCCGCAGAACGCCCCGGACCCGCAGGTCTGGGCGCAGACCCCGGCCCCCGAGCCCGACGGCCCGTCCCGTCATCTGCCGTACGGCGACGACGTCCGGACGACGCAGTTCGTGGGCGTCGACGACCTGGTCAGCCGGGCCGCCGACGAACGCCCCGAGCCGGACGCGTTCGCTCACCTCTTCCGCGACCAGCAGCCGGGCGGCACGCGCCCGCAGGGCGAGCAGCCCGCGGTGCCCGCACCGGCGGCGCCGCCCGTGCCCGGTGGCACCGCGGAGGCTCCGCCGGCGCCGCCGAAGAAGTCCGGCGGCAAGGCCGCGAGCATCCTGAAGTCCAGCGCCCTGATGGCGGCGGGCACGATGGTGTCCCGCATCACCGGCTTCCTGCGCACGCTCGTGATGGCCGCGGCCATCGGCGTCGGCACCCTCAACGACACGTACCAGGTCGCCAACGTCCTGCCGACGATGATCTACATCCTGGTCGCGGGCGGCGCGATGAACGCGGTGTTCATCCCGCAGCTGGTCCGCGCCATGAAGAACGACGAGGACGGCGGCGAGGCGTACGCCAACCGGCTGCTCACCCTCGTCATCACGCTGCTCGGCGCGATCACCGTGATCTGTGTGCTCGCGGCGCCGCTGTTCGTCCAGGTGATGTCGCCGCAGCTGGCGTCCAAGCCGGAGACGTTCGACCTCACGGTCACCTTCGCCCGCTACTGCATCCCGACCCTGTTCTTCATGGGCGTGCACGTGGTGCTCGGGCAGATCCTGAACGCGCGCGGCCGCTTCGGCGCGATGATGTGGACTCCGGTCCTCAACAACGTCGTCATCATCGCCACGTTCGGCGCGTTCATCTGGGCCTTCGGCTCGTCCGGCGAGTCCGGCATCGCGGCCGACACCATCACGGCCGAGGGCGTCCGGCTGCTCGGCATCGGCACGCTGCTCGGCCTCGCGGTGCAGGCCCTGGCGATGGTGCCGTACCTGCGCGAGGCGGGCTTCAAGCCGCGGCTTCGCTTCGACTGGAAGGGCCAGGGTCTCGGCAAGACCGCCGCCCTCGCCAAGTGGACGCTGTTCTTCGTCCTCGCCAACCAGCTCGGCATGGTCGTCGTCACGCAGCTCGCCACCGCCGCCGGTTACACCGCCGACAAGCAGGGCTTCCCCGGCACCGGCATCACCTCGTACAACTACGCGCTGCTGCTCTGGCAGATGCCGCAGGCCATCATCACCGTCTCCGTGATGACCGCGGTCCTGCCCCGCATCTCCCGCGCCGCCAACGACGGCGACGCCGCGGCCGTCCGCGACGACCTCTCGTACGGGCTGCGCACCTCCGCCGTCGCGATCGTGCCGTGCGCCTTCGCCTTCCTCGCGCTCGGCGTCCCGATCACCACACTGCTGTACTCGGGCACCGACGGCGCCACCAACATCGGTTACGTCCTGATGGCCTTCGGCCTGGGCCTCATCCCGTACTCCGTGCAGTACGTCGTCCTGCGCGGCTTCTACGCCTACGAGGACACCCGCACGCCGTTCTACAACACGGTCATCGTGGCCGCCGTGAACGCGCTCGCCTCGCTGCTCTGCTACCTCGTCCTGGAGCCGCGCTGGGCCGTCGTCGGCATGGCCGCCTCGTACGGGCTCGCGTACGCGGTCGGCGTGGGTGTGGCCTGGCGCAGGCTGGGCAAGCGCCTGGGCGGGGACCTGGACGGTGCGCACGTGGTGCGGACGTACGCCCGGCTCGTCGGCGCCTCCATCCCGGCGGCGCTGCTCGGCGGGGCGGCCGCGTTCGGGCTGATGAAGGCCGTCGGCGAGGGTGCCCTCGGGTCGTTCGTGGCCCTGGTCGGCGGCGGCATCGTGCTGCTCGGCGTCTTCTTCGTGGCGGCCCGCCGGATGCGCGTCCAGGAGCTCAACGCGCTCGTGGGCATGGTCCGCGGTCGACTCGGCCGCTGATCCGGCGACCTGTGCCAGGTCTCGCACAACCATCCCCGGCCATCGCGTGTCGTGGATAGCGGCAGACTGTGGGCACAATTGGCTTTGGCGTCGGACAGCGCGCAACGGATGGGGAGGCAGGAACGACGGTGGCGGAACGGAGCACGGCTGCCGTCGACGTGGCAGCAGGGGGCGACGAGGAGTCGCTGACCGCCAAGGCGGACCAGGCCACGGCCGACGGGGCGGCCCAGAGCCGAGAGACGAAGGCTGCCGAGGGCGAGAAGCAGTCCGGTGAAGACGCGGCGGAGCCCGCGCAGACACCGGCCGCCAACACCGCGAAGCCACCGAAGGCCACCACGAACGCGCAGGGGCAGGCGAAGACGCGGGCGCAGTCGCAGGCTGCTGCTACGAACGCCGACGCGACGCGTGCCGACGGACCCCGTACCGACGGACCCCGTGCCGATGCAGCCGACGCCGACGCGACCGGCGCCGACGTGGCGGGCAAGCCGCAAGCCACGCCGCCCGAGCTGCACAGCGGCCACAAGCTCGCGCGCCGCTACCGCCTCGAGGAGTGCGTCACCCGACTGGACGGTTTCAGCAGTTGGCGTGCGGTCGACGAGAAGCTGCGCCGGGCCGTCGGCGTCCACCTCCTCCCGGCCGATCACCCGCGGGCCCGCGCCGTGCTGTCCGCGGCCCGTTCCTCCGCGCTCCTCGGCGACCCGCGCTTCGTGCAGGTCCTGGACGCGGTGGAGGAGAACGACCTTGTCTACGTCGTCCACGAGTGGCTGCCCGACGCCGTCGAGCTGACCACCCTCCTCGCCTCCGGCCCGCTGGAGGCGCACGACGCGTACCAGCTGGTCAGCCAGGTCTCCCAGGCCATGGCCGCCGCCCACCGCGAGGGCCTGGCGCATCTGCGGCTCACTCCGAGCGCGGTGCTGCGCAGCTCCTCCGGCCAGTACCGCATCCGCGGCCTCGCCGTGAACGCCGCCCTCCGCGGCATCAGCAGCGACACCCCGCAGCGCACCGACACGGAGGCCATCGGCGCCCTCCTGTACGCCTCGCTGACGCAGCGCTGGCCGTACGAGGACGACGCGTACGGCCTGTCGGGGCTGCCGAAGGACATCGGCCTGATCGCTCCCGACCAGGTGCGGGCCGGTGTGCACCGCGGCCTGTCCGAGCTGGCCATGCGCGCGCTGGTCAACGACGGGGCGACGGCCTCGCGGCAGGACCAGCCGTGCGCCACCCCGGAGGAGCTGGCCAAGGCGGTCTCGGAGATGCCGCGCATCCGCCCGCCGGAGCCCTCGTTCACGGCGCCGCCGGAGTACCAGCGCACGACCTACCAGCAGGGCACGTACGGCCGGCCCACCGCCGCCGCTGCCGGTGCGCAGCCGCTGCCGGCCGCGCCGCCCGCCCCGCTGCAGAGCCGTACGGGCAAGGCCCTCAAGTGGGCCGTCTCCGCGCTGCTGATCGCCGCGCTGGGCCTGGGCAGCTGGCAGCTCGCGGACGCCCTGATGGAGAGCGACCAGCCCGCAGGGCCCGGCACGTCGCAGCCCGGCGAGGAGGGCGAAGGCGCCAAGCCCGCGCCCGGCAAGCCGCTGCAGATCAGCGATGCGTACGAGTTCGCGCCCAGCGGCAGCGGCATCAAGGAGCAGGACGTCCCGAACGCCGTGGACGGCGCGGCCGGCACCTCCTGGATCACGCCGCAGTACAAGGGCTTCGCGAACTTCGGCAACCTTCCGAACCGTAAGCAGGGCAGCGGCATAATCGTCGATCTCGGCAGTGTCCGGGACGTTTCCGGATTCGAGATCGCCATGTATCGGGCGGGGCAGAAGGCGGAGGTTCTGGCCGCGCCCGACGACGCTTCTCAGCCTTCTTCGCTGAGCGAGTTCTCCAAGGAACTCAGCAAGCTCGGCGAGGCCGGAAAGCAGCTCAAGAAGACCCTCGACGAACCGGTGCGCACCCGCTACCTCCTGGTGCACATCACGTCCCTGCCGACCGACGGCGCGGCGGAGCTCTTCCGGGGCGGCATTTCCGAGATCAAGGTGCTCGGCACGGCCCGCGAAGGGGCCGGAGAAGAATAGCCACATCGCGTATTCCTCGCCGCAATTCAACGAAAGCCCGGGAGTTCCGCACTCCCGGGCTTTCCCTTTCTTACGGGGCATTCCGGACTGTTTACACGCTCTGAGGAGCCCCGATACGCTGAGCGCTCGACCGAGGTAGGGGGAGCAGGTGCAGGCGGAGGACATCTCAGGAGTCCCTGACGCGACGCTCCTGGCCCGCCATGTCGACGGGGACCCCGATGCCTTCGGCGAGCTCGTACGACGCCACCGCGACCGTCTCTGGGCCGTGGCCCTGCGCACGCTCGGCGACCGGGAGGAGGCCGCGGACGCCGTGCAGGACGCCCTGGTCTCCGCGTACCGGGCGGCGCACACCTTCCGCGGTCAGTCGGCGGTCACCACCTGGCTGCACCGCATCACCGTCAACGCCTGCCTCGACCGGGCGCGCAAGGCCGCGTCCCGCAAGACCTCCCCGGTCGACGACACCGAGCGTCTGGAGCAGCTCCTCGAACCGCACGAGTCGGCCTCCGCGCCGGCCGAACGGCAGGATCTGCACCGGCAGCTCATCGAGGCGCTCGGCACGCTTCCGCCGGACCAGCGGGCCGCGCTGGTCCTCGTCGACATGCAGGGCTATCCGGTGGCCGAGGCTGCCGGGGTGCTCGGGGTCCCCACGGGCACGGTGAAGAGCCGCTGCGCCCGCGGCAGAGCCCGCCTCCTTCCGCTGCTCAGCCATCTGCGTACGGACTCCGGTCCGAGCCGGACTGAGAAGAAGCCCGGCGGGGGAAGGAACCGGACGCAGGACGCATCCGTCCCACCGGCAGCACCAGCGCATGACGCAAGGACTCAGGGAACAGATCCAGGCGACTCAGCAGCCGTGAAGGGCGGAGGTGGGCGAGCATGACAGCCACGACCGGCGCGGCCGAGCACCCGGACGTGACAGAACTCTCCGATCTCACGGAGGGACTGCTGCCCCCGTCCCGTACGAGCGAGGTGCGCGGCCATGTCGACGAGTGCGAGCTCTGTGCCGACGTACTCGACTCGCTGACCGAGATCCGCGGGCTGCTCGGCACGCTGCCCGGGCCGCCGCAGATGCCGGCCGATGTCGCGGGCCGGATCGACGCCGCGCTGGCTGCGGAGGCGCTGCTCGACTCAACTCGGCCTGAGGACACGGGAATCTCCTCTGTCGCGGCTTCCACGGCTGCGGTGTCGGGGACCGATGTTTCACGTGAAACGGCGAGCGCCGACGCTGCTTCCGCTGCCGTCTCGGTGGGCCCGGTGGGCTCTGGGGACCCGGTGGGCTCTGGGGACCCGGTGGGCTCTGGGGACCCGGTGGACTCGGTGGGCTCGGTGGACCGCCC
Organism: Streptomyces sp. Da 82-17; assembly: GCF_046098215.1. Lineage (NCBI taxonomy): Bacteria > Bacillati > Actinomycetota > Actinomycetes > Kitasatosporales > Streptomycetaceae > Streptomyces > Streptomyces sp. Da 82-17. The sequence continues at coordinate 166,637 of NZ_JBJURH010000006.1, read as the reverse complement.
GGCGTCCGCTGGCGCTCCCGACCGGCCCGCCGACCGCCTCTCCGACCGCCCTGCCGGCCACCCTCGTGCCGCGACCGGTCCCGGTCGCCGCTCCGGTGGGCCTCGCCGCCGGCGTCGCAACGTCGCCGGTGCCGTGCTCGGCGCCGTCGCCACGGTGGCGGCCATCGGGCTCGGCACGTTGATGCTGCAGTCCGGCGACAACGCGGACTCCGGCCCGACCAGCGCCTCCGACGCGGCCGGAACGCAGACCTTCTCGGGCTCGGCGCTCGACGACCAGGTCGCCTCGATGCTCGCCAAGGACCAGCGCGCGGCGCCGGACGGATCGACGCCCTCCTTCAGTACGGAGTCCAGCCCCGAGTCCCCCGACGAGGAGAGCCGGCGTACGCCGAAGACCAACACCCCGATGCGCAGCGCCGATCCGAACGTCCCGCAGTGCATCGCGCTCGGCATCGACGAGAAGGCGCCGCCGCTCGCCTCCAAGAAGGGCACGTACGCGGGGAAGGACGCCTATCTCGTCGTGCTGCCCGACACCACGGACGGGACGCGCGTCACGGCGTACGTGGTGGACGCCTCCTGTGTCACGGAGGGCGCCCCGAAGAAGGGCGAGGTCCTGATGTCCCACTCGTACCCGCGCCCCTGACGGCTGCCTGGGCACTGTCCGAGGACCGCCTGAGGTCTGCCTGAGGTCTGCCCGAGGTCTGCCTGAGGACTCCGCGTCCCACAGTGGGAATGCTCGCCCCGTAGGATCCGTTGGGTGGGGTGAGAGTCCTGAAGCTGGGCTCCTCCCGAGGCATTAGGCAGTCCGCAGAGACGAGGAATCAAGCCGTGAGCGACGTCCGTAACGTGATCATCATCGGCTCCGGGCCCGCCGGCTACACGGCCGCGCTCTACACCGCGCGCGCCTCGCTGAAGCCGCTGGTGTTCGAAGGTGCCGTCACCGCAGGCGGTGCGTTGATGAACACCACCGAGGTGGAGAACTTCCCCGGATTCCAGGACGGCGTGATGGGCCCCGAGCTCATGGACAACATGCGCGCCCAGGCCGAGCGCTTCGGCGCCGAGCTGATCCCGGACGACGTGGTCTCCGTCGACCTCTCCGGCGAGATCAAGACCGTCACCGACACCGCCGGCACGGTCCACCGCGCCAAGGCCGTCATCGTCACGACCGGCTCGCAGCACCGCAAGCTCGGCCTGCCGAACGAGGACGCGCTCTCCGGCCGCGGCGTCTCGTGGTGCGCCACCTGCGACGGCTTCTTCTTCAAGGACCAGGACATCGCCGTGATCGGCGGCGGCGACACCGCGATGGAGGAGGCCACGTTCCTCTCCCGCTTCGCCAAGTCCGTGACGATCGTGCACCGTCGCGACAGCCTGCGTGCCTCGAAGGCCATGCAGGAGCGCGCCTTCGCCGACCCGAAGATCAAGTTCGCCTGGGACAGCGAGGTCGCGGAGATCCACGGCGACCAGAAGCTCAGCGGCCTCACCCTGCGCAGCACGAAGACCGGTGAGACGTCCGAGCTTCCCGTCACGGGCCTGTTCATCGCGATCGGCCACGACCCGCGTACGGAGCTCTTCAAGGGCCAGCTGAACCTGGACGACGAGGGCTACCTCCAGGTCGAGTCCCCCTCGACGCGCACCAACCTGACGGGTGTCTTCGCGGCGGGCGACGTCGTGGACCACACCTACCGCCAGGCGATCACCGCTGCCGGCACCGGCTGCTCCGCCGCTCTCGACGCCGAGCGCTACCTGGCCGCTCTCGCCGACAACGAGGCCACGGCCGCCGCCGCGGTCTGACCCCACTCAGCCCCACCCTCAGTTCAGTTAAGGAGAACAACGCCATGGCCGGTGCCACGATCACCGTGACGGACGCGGACTTCGAAGAGAAGGTCCTCAAGAGCAACAAGCCCGTGCTCGTCGACTTCTGGGCTGCCTGGTGCGGCCCGTGCCGCCAGATCGCCCCCTCCCTGGAGGCCATCGCGGCCGAGCACGACGAGATCGTCGTCGCGAAGCTCAACATCGACGAGAACCCGGCCACGGCCGCGAAGTACGGCGTAATGTCGATCCCGACGCTGAACGTCTACCAGGGCGGCGAGGTCGCCAAGACCATCGTCGGCGCCAAGCCGAAGGCCGCCATCGAGCGCGACCTCGAGGGCTTCATCGGCTGACGCTCCGCGCGCACTGTTTCACGTGAAACGGGCCCAACCCCTTTGAGGGTTGGGCCCGTTCGCGTACCTGCCGACTGTCACAGCGGCCGCAGCGCCGGCTCCTTCTGCACGGCCCCCAGCAGCCGGTCCAACGCCAGCTCGACGTCCTCCTTCCAGGACAACGTCGTACGCAGCTCGAGCCGCAGCCGTGGATACCGAGCATGCGGTCGTACGGTCTTGAAGCCCACCGCGAGCAGATGGTCGGCGGGCAGCACGCACCCCGGCTCTTTCCATCGGGCGTCGCCGAACGCCTCGATCGCCTTGAAGCCGCGCCGCAGCAGATCCTTGGCGACCGTCTGCACCAGCACGCGCCCCAGGCCCTGCCCCTGGTACCCGGGGATGATGAAGCCCGTCATCAGCTGCACCGCATCGGGCGCCACCGGACTGGTCGGGAAGGCCGTGGAACGCGGCACATACGCGGGCGGCGCGTACAGCACAAAGCCCACCGGCACGTCGTCCACGTAGACGACACGGCCGCACGAGCCCCACTCCAGGAGCACCGCGGAGATCCAGGCCTCCTTCTCCAGCTCCGGAGTGCCTGCCTTTACCGCGTCCTGTCCGCTGACCGGATCGAGCTCCCAGAAGACGCATGTTCTGCAGCGCTTCGGGAGATCCGGGAGATTGTCCAGCGTGAGCGGTACGAGCCGACGCCCCATGAAGGCAGTTCCTCACTTCCTTGGCGCGCCGCCCCACGGGCGGCTGTCAGAACGCTCCGCTCCCTGAGCAGGCTGCCGACGAAACCGCCGACGGCTCCCAGCCCAAGTCCTGCCGTCATCAGGCCCGTGCGGCTGACCGATCGCATGGCCCCCGCCCCTTCTTCCGAGGTGCTGTCAGGTGGATGCGTTCTTCTTCAACGCATGGTAGTCACCCAGCGATTGCACCGATACCGGCGGAAAGCAAAGAGCAGGCCGTGTTCCGGTACACACCGGACACGGCCTGCTCTGTGCTGGCTGTGCTGCGCCGCTACTCGTCGGCGTCCTGCGGGCCCTTGTCGAGGACGGGTCCTTCGCCCGGAGCGAGCGTGCCGAGGATGCGCTCCAGGTCGTCCATCGAGGCAAACTCAACGACGATCTTGCCCTTCTTCTGCCCGAGGTCGACCTTCACTCGCGTCTCGAACCGGTCCGAGAGCCGGGAGGCGAGATCGCTGAGCGAGGGCGAAACCCGGCCGCCGGCCCGCGGGCCCTTGCTGCGCGGAGCGCTCTTGGGCCGTGAACCCATCAGAGTGACGATCTCCTCGACCGCCCGCACCGAGAGGCCCTCGGCGACGATCCGATGAGCCAGCCGGTCCTGCTCCTCCGAGTCCTCGACGGACAGCAGCGCCCGCGCATGCCCCGCGGACAGCACACCGGCCGCCACGCGACGCTGCACGGCCGGGGAGAGCTTCAGCAGCCGCAGCGTGTTGGAGACCTGCGGACGCGAACGCCCGATCCGGTCGGCCAGCTGGTCGTGCGTGCAGTTGAAGTCCTTGAGCAGCTGGTCGTAGGCCGCCGCCTCTTCGAGCGGGTTCAGCTGGGCACGGTGCAGGTTCTCAAGCAGCGCGTCCAGGAGCAGCTTCTCGTCGTCCGTGGCGCGGACGATCGCGGGGATCCGCTCCAGGCCCGCCTCACGGCAGGCCCGCCAGCGCCGCTCACCCATGATCAGCTCATAGCGCGAGGGCCCCAACTGCCGTACGACGACGGGCTGGAGGAGACCGACCTCCTTGATGGAGGTGATCAGCTCGTTCAGCGCGTCCTCGTCGAAGACCTCACGCGGCTGCCGCGGGTTGGGCGTGATGCTGTCGAGCGCGAGCTCGGCGAAGTGCGCACCCGCGGGCGGCTCCGGCGTGGCCGGGGCTTCCTCGCTCGGCGGCTGCTCCGTTTCACGTGAAACATTGCCCTGCGGAAGCGAGGCCAACTTGGCCGCGGGAACGCCTCGTTCGGCGGTCAGCACCGGGGCGGGGCCGGGGGAGTTCGCGCCCTCGGTCTCGGCCGACGGGGCCGGCTTCTCTCCGGTCGGGGCCGCAGGGATCAGCGCACCAAGCCCCCGCCCCAGACCCCTACGTCGATCGCTCACTGGATCCCCTCCGCCATGTTCTGCCGCCCGTTCTGCGTACGCGAGTGGGCATGCTGTGCGTCGTACCGTACGCCCACACCGCGCAGAGCCATCTCGCGGGCCGCTTCGAGGTACGAGAGTGCGCCACTCGACCCCGGATCATAGGTCAGCACCGTCTGGCCGTAGCTCGGAGCCTCCGAGATACGCACGGAGCGCGGGATGCTCGTCCGCAGCACCTCGTCGCCGAAGTGGTTGCGCACCTCTTCCGCCACCTGGGAGGCGAGGCGGGTCCGGCCGTCGTACATGGTCAGCAGGATCGTCGACACATGCAGGTCGGGGTTGAGGTGGCCGCGGACGAGGTCGACGTTGCGGAGCAGTTGGCCGAGGCCCTCCAGCGCGTAGTACTCGCACTGGATCGGGATGAGCACCTCTGCGCCGGCGACCAGGGCGTTGACGGTCAGCAGGCCCAGGGACGGCGGGCAGTCGATCAGGACGTAATCGAGCGGCTGCTCATAGGCCTGGATGGCTCGCTGCAGGCGGCTTTCCCGCGCCACCAGCGACACCAGCTCGATCTCCGCACCGGCGAGATCGATGGTCGCCGGAGCGCAGAAGAGCCCCTCGACGTCGGGGACGGGCTGGACCACTTCGGAGAGCGGCTTGCTCTCCACCAACACGTCGTAGATGGAAGGGACTTCGGCGTGATGGTCGATCCCCAGCGCCGTGGAGGCGTTGCCCTGCGGGTCAAGGTCGATCACCAGAACGCGTGCGCCGTGGAGCGCGAGCGAAGCGGCAAGGTTGACCGTTGTGGTCGTCTTGCCGACCCCGCCCTTCTGGTTGGCGACCACCATGACTCGGGTCTGCTCGGGCCGTGGAAGGCCCTCGCCGGCGCGGCCAAGAGCCTCCACCGCCAGTTGGGCAGCACGACCAATGGGGGTGTCGTCCATCGGGGTCGGTGTTTCACGTGAAACATCCTCCCCCGCCGACTCAGTACGGGGACCGGGGACCGGATCGGTCATCGGTCCCGCGATGTTGGCGTCGGACCGCAAGGATTCACTCTCCTCGACTTCAGGCTCGCAATGAACAGAGCCTCCCATGCCCTTGGGGTCGTGAACCAGCGAGGCCCGTTCTTCTGTGGAATCTGTGGATGAATCCACCTCTGTGGACAACTCCGCCCCCCTTACGGGGGGTTTCCGGTCGCGCGGAGTGGCGGCAGCGCGGCCTCGGCTGATGATCCCCTGCAGCAGTGAGCGACGTTTCACGTGAAACACGATGCCAGGGAGGAGTCCGTTTAACCCGTGACACTCCGATTTGCCCGCTTTATCCATACCGGAGTTGGCGGGCCATGAGCGAGCCTCAACTCGCTCATGCAGTGCGGTCGTTCAGCGACGACGCCCACGCGAGGCTCGCGTGGCACGCGCCGCCTTCGCACGCTTCGCCGCGAACCGCACACCGCCGGGGCTCTCCCCGACCTCGACTCGCACGACCGTGGACAGCGGCTCGACGACGCCCTCGCCGACCTGCAGCACGGAGGTCTTCACCGCACCGAGCTTGGCGAGAGCCGCCTTGGCCGCCTTCACCTCTTCCTCAGCGGTGTCGCCCTTGAGCAGCAGCATCTCTCCGTACGGCCGCAGCAGCGGCACGCCCCAGGTGGCGAGGCGGTCCAGGGGGGCCACGGCGCGGGCCGTCACGACATGGACGGGCTGGAACTTGCCGAGCACCTCCTCGGCCCGGCCGCGCATGACCGTCACATGGTCGAGGCCGAGCAGCTCGACGACCTCGGTGAGGAAGTTCGTACGCCGCAGCAGCGGTTCAAGGAGCGTGATCTTCAGGTCGGGGCGGACCAGGGCCAGCGGGATGCCGGGCAGACCGGCGCCCGAGCCGACGTCGCAGACCGTCACGCCCTCGGGCACGACCTCGGACAGCACCGCGCAGTTCAGCAGGTGCCGCTCCCACAGCCGGGGCACCTCGCGCGGGCCGATCAGACCGCGCCGCACACCTGCGTCGGCCAGCAGCTCCGCGTACCGGACCGCGTCCGTGAAGCGCTCACCGAATACCTCACGGGCCTGCTCCGGCGCCGGGGGGAGTTCTGCTGCCTCCGTCACGGGGACCGTCCTTCCGTACCGCACTGGGTGCTGAATATCAGGCTGACAAAGATCGGCCCCGCCTGCGAAACAGACGGGGCCGGGAACTGCTGAGGATCAAGCAGGGAGAACGACGACGAAGCGCTGCGGCTCCTCGCCCTCGGACTCGCTGCGCAGACCGGCGCTCTTGACCGCGTCGTGCACGACCTTGCGCTCGAACGGCGTCATCGGCTTGAGCTTGACCGGCTCGCCGCTGCTCTTCGCCTCGGCCGCGGCCTTGGCGCCCAGCTCGGACAGCTCGGCCCGCTTCTTCGCGCGGAAGCCGGCGATGTCCAGCATCAGGCGGCTGCGGTCGCCGGTCTCGCGGTGCACGGCGAGCCGAGTGAGCTCCTGCAGAGCCTCGAGCACCTCGCCGTCACGGCCGACCAGCTTCTGCAGGTCACGGCTGCCGGAGTCGCTGATGATCGAGACAGCGGCCCGGTCGGCCTCGACGTCCATGTCGATGTCGCCGTCGAGGTCGGCGATGTCCAGCAGACCCTCGAGGTAGTCCGCCGCGATCTCGCCCTCCTGCTCAAGGCGGGTCAGGGTGTCGCCGGCCTCAGCAGCAGCCGAGGTGGTGGTGCCTTCCGTCACGGGATGGGCTCCTTCTTACTTCTTGGACGGGTGCTTGGGCCGCTGCGGACCCTTGCGCTGTCCGGACTTGGCTTTGCTGCGGTTGCCGGTGCCGGGCTTGGCGCCCGCCGACTTGGCCTTGGATACGGCGTCCTTGGGCTCGCCCTCGGACTTCTGCAGCGAGGTCTTGGCCTCGGAGTCGCTCTTGGCGGTCTGCGACTGGGCGGTGCCGGACTGGCGCTGGGACTTGGTCTGCCGCTTCGGCTGCTGGCGCTTCTGCGTGCCGCCGGCGCCGGCCTCGTCACCCTCGGCCACGGCGACCGCGGTGTCGCTCTTCGCCACGACGCCGTCGGCCTGCGCGGCGAGCCCGGCCTTGCTCAGGCCGTTGATGAACTTGCGCTCGATCTCGTTGCGGTCGCGGCCCTTGGCGACGATCGCCTTGACGATGTTGCGCTCGCTCTTGCGCATCTTGCCGCCCTGGCTACGGGTCAGCTTGGCCTGCAGCCGCTCCAGGTACGCACCCTGCGCCTTGCTGCCCGGGGTCGGGTTCTGGCGGATGACGTACATCTGCTGGCCCATGGTCCACACGTTGGTGGTCAGCCAGTAGACGAGAACACCGACGGGGAAGTTGATGCCGAAGACGGCGAAGATGATGGGGAAGACGTACATCAGCATCTTCTGCTGCTGCATGAACGGCGTCTTCACCGTCATGTCGACGTTCTTCGTCATCAGCTGGCGCTGCGTGAAGAACTGCGACAGCGACATCATGATGATCATGACCGCGGTCACGATGCGGACGTTGGTCAGCGACGCGTCGAGGGCAGCGACCTTCTCGGGGCTGTCCATGAACTTCGCGGCCAGCGGGGCGCCGAAGATGTGCGCCTTCTGGGCGCTCGCAAGCAGCGACTGGTCGATGACGTCACCGACGGTCTTGTTCGAGGCGATGCTGTTGAGCACGTGGTACAGCGCGAAGAAGAACGGCGACTGCGCCAGGATGGGAAGGCACGAGGAGAGCGGGTTGGTGCCCGTCTCCTTGTACAGCTTCATCATCTCTTCGGACTGGCGCTGCTTGTCGTTCTTGTAGCGCTCCTGGATCTTCTTCATCTCGGGCTGCAGCGTCTGCATGCCACGAGTCGCCTTGATCTGCTTCACGAAGAGCGGGATCAGGCAGATCCGGATCAGAACCACCAGAGACACGATCGACAGGCCCCAGGCCCAGCCCGTGTCCGGGCCGAAGATCGCCCCGTACAGCTTGTGGAACTGGACGATGACCCACGCGACGGGTGTGGTGATAAAGCTGAAGAAACTGGCGATCGTGTCCACTAATCAGGCTCCTTGAGCATGGGACGGGGTCTCAGTGGCGGACTTCCCGCCCTTGTTGCGCCAGGCGTTGCGCAGCATTTCGTGCCACCGGGGCCGTTTGCGCGGCGGGACATGGTCCACGCCGCCGTGCGACCACGGGTTGCACCGCAGGATGCGCCAGGCAGTGAGCGCCGTCCCCTTGATCGCACCGTGCCGGTCGATGGCCTGGTAGCCGTAGTGGGAGCACGACGGGTAGTACTTGCACACCGGGCCCAGGAGTGGACTGATGGTCCACTGGTAGATCTTGATCAGGGCCAGCAGTGGGTACTTCATCGCGCGCCCCCTCCCAGCAGTCGCTGCAGGGCGACGTCCAGGTCTCGGGCCAGCTGTGCTTGGTCGGCGTCGCCCGCTCCGGGCAACGCGCGTACGACTACCAGGCTACCGGGGGGCAGCTGGGCCAGCCGCTCGCGCATCAGGTGCCGCAGTCTGCGCTTCACCTTGTTCCGTACGACCGCCACGCCCACGGCCTTGCTCACGACGAAACCCGCACGCGTCGGGGGAACGCTCTCCCCAGGCGCGTGCGGGTCCGTTGTACCGCTGCGTAGATGGACGACGAGGAGCGGGCGGCCGGCCCGGCGTCCTCGGCGTACCGCGGTCGCGAAGTCTTCGCGCCGCCTCAGCCGGTTCTCGGTAGGCAGCACGACGTCATGACCTGCTGCGGATCAGGCAGACAGGCGGGCGCGACCCTTGCTGCGGCGGGACGCCAGGACGGCGCGGCCGGCACGGGTGCGCATACGCAGCCGGAAGCCGTGGGTCTTCGCGCGACGACGGTTGTTCGGCTGGAAGGTGCGCTTGCTCACTCGGGGGCTCCAGAAATGAATCGGGTGACGGCGGGTGTCGTCTGGCTGTCACCGTGCGCCCGCGAGGAGCTCGCAATACGCCCGAGTGCACCGCTGCACGGTTCAGATCGGACCGTGATCCATGCCCATCGGAGGCAGGCGGCAGCAGCCATCGACAACTCGACCTGGTCACGGTACGCGCGGCTACGCCATCCGGTCAAACCGGCAGTACGCGGGGGGACACTGTGCACAGCCTGTGGACAACAACTTGAACCGTACCCGTCGCCCTGACTACCTTGGCTGAACTCCGATTCGTTCCCTTCCCCCCGCACCACCCGATTTCCGTTACGACCCGTCCCGAGAACCACACATTCGTGGGACCCATGAGAGAGCGTGCCCTGTGGCTGACGTACCTGCCGATCTTGCCGCAGTGTGGCCACGCGTCCTGGAACAACTCCTGGGTGAGGGTCGCGGTCAGGGTGTCGAGGCGAAGGACGAGCACTGGATCCGGCGCTGCCAGCCGCTGGCACTGGTCGCCGACACCGCCCTGCTCGCCGTGCCGAACGAGTTCGCCAAAGGCGTACTCGAGGGCCGGCTCGCCCCGGTGGTCAGCGAGACCCTGAGCCGCGAGTGCGGCCGCCCGATCCGCATCGCCATCACGGTCGACGACTCCGCGAACGAACCGGCCCCCGCCCCGGCCCCGGCCCCGCAGCGCTACGAAGAGCCGCAGCAGCAGCGGTACGAGGAGCCGGAGCTCCCGGGCGCGCACCAGGACCGCGATCAGCGGGACCAGAGAGACCAGAGGGAACAGCGCGACCAGCGGGAGCATCGGGACCTGGACCAGCGCGACCAGTACGAGGCCTATCGCCGCCGCGACGACATGCCGTCGGGCCGCGGCGAACACCCCGGCACGCACGCGGGCACGCACCCCGGCGCCCACACCGACCAGTTGCCGACGGCCCGTCCCGCCTACCCGGACTATCAGCGTCCGGAGCCCGGCGCCTGGCCCCGGCCCACCCAGGACGACTACGGCTGGCAGCAGCCCCGCCTCGGCTACCCCGAGCGCGACCCGTACGCGTCCCCCTCGACTCAGCACGACTACCGCACGGGCCCGCAGGACCGCCCGCAGTACGACCAGGACCGCTCCCAGTACGAGCAGGAGCACGCGTCGTACGAGCAGGAGCGTCCGTCGTACGAGGAGCGGTCGCCGTACGAGCAGCAGGGGCGGGAGCGCAGGGAGCTGCCGGACTCCGGGCCGGGCGGACCGGGCGGACCGGGCGGGCACGGCGCGCACCAGAGTCACAGCGGGCCGCGGCCCGGGCACACCGGTGGTCCGGGCGTTCCCGGCGGTCGGGGTGTGCACGGCGCGGGGCCGGGGACGGGTTCGCTGCCCGCGTCCAGTGGTGCGCCGGGCCCGCTCGCCGCGCAGCCGGCGCCCGCGACGGGTCCGGGTGAGCCGACGGCTCGGCTGAACCCGAAGTACCTCTTCGACACCTTCGTCATCGGCGCCTCGAACCGCTTCGCGCACGCGGCGGCGGTGGCGGTCGCCGAGGCGCCGGCGAAGGCGTACAACCCCCTGTTCATCTATGGGGAGTCGGGGCTCGGCAAGACGCATCTGCTGCACGCGATCGGGCACTACGCGCGGAGCCTCTATCCGGGGACGCGGGTGCGGTACGTGAGCTCGGAGGAGTTCACCAACGAGTTCATCAACTCGATCCGTGACGGCAAGGGCGACAGCTTCCGCAAGCGGTACCGCGAGATGGACATCCTGCTCGTCGACGACATCCAGTTCCTCGCGGACAAGGAGTCGACGCAGGAGGAGTTCTTCCACACTTTCAACACGCTCCACAACGCGAACAAGCAGATCGTGCTCTCCAGCGACCGGCCGCCGAAGCAGCTGGTGACCCTTGAGGACCGGCTGCGGAACCGTTTCGAGTGGGGTCTGATCACGGACGTCCAGCCGCCCGAGCTGGAGACCCGGATCGCGATCCTCCGTAAGAAGGCGGTGCAGGAGCAGCTGAACGCTCCGCCGGAGGTCCTGGAGTTCATCGCGTCCCGGATCTCGCGCAACATCCGTGAGCTGGAAGGTGCGTTGATCCGGGTCACGGCCTTCGCCTCGCTCAATCGACAGCCTGTGGATCTCGGTCTGACGGAGATCGTCCTCAAGGACCTGATCCCCGGCGGCGAGGACGCGGCGCCCGAGATCACGGCGACGGCGATCATGGCGGCGACCGCGGACTACTTCGGGCTGACGGTGGACGACCTGTGCGGATCGTCGCGCAGCCGCGTCCTGGTGACGGCCCGCCAGATCGCGATGTACCTGTGCCGCGAGCTGACGGATCTCTCCCTGCCGAAGATCGGCGCGCAGTTCGGCGGCCGCGACCACACGACGGTCATGCACGCCGACCGGAAGATCCGCGCGCTGATGGCGGAGCGCCGCTCCATCTACAACCAGGTCACGGAACTCACCAACCGCATCAAGAACGGCTGACGACAGGGGAGTTGGGCACCGCGAGACGCCCGCCGACGACTCCTCGGACCTCCTGACGCCCGCTTCCCAGGCGCCCGCGAGCACGGCTCGTGGGCGCCTTTCGCGTACGTGGAAACCGCTCGTCCTGGTCCTGAGAGCGGCCCTCGCGAGCTCCTCCGCGGCCTCTCCGATGCTCCTCCGCGGCGTCTCCGATGCTCCTCCGCGGCCTCTCCGATGCTCCTCCGCGGCCTCTCCGGCGCCCCTCCGCGCCGCCTCGCGCTTTCCCCAGGGGTCGCCGCGTGTTCGATTTCGGGTCTACGGGAGGCTGTTCTCCACAGAAATGACGCTGTGGGCCCGTCCACACCCTGGGGACTGGGAAGTTGTCCATACTGCGTCCACAGGCGGGCCTGGTGACAGATCATCATCCCAGGTCAGGTGGCTGTGGATTCGTGGACGAAAGATCTCCACAGACTGTGGACAAAGATCTTGCCCACAAGCCGCCCGAAGCGTTGTCCACCGGCAACCCACAGGCAGAGGCCGGTTGTCCCCAGCTTTCCCCAGCTTCTCCACATGGCTGTCCACTGTTCGGCAACGCAACGCGCCTCCTCACCGGGTCGAGTGAAAGGCGTCACACCAAGGTGCTGGGTTGGGCTGTGGGGAACCGGGGTAAAGCTGGGGACAGCGCTGGGGAGAAGTGGCCCTGTCCTGTGTATCGGGTGTGCAGAACTTTTCGGTGTCCACAGCGGAGCCGGGTTATCCACGAGCTCCACCCACAGGACCAGTGGAAAAAATTTGGGGCTTGACCTGCGAAAACGCGGTTTTCCACGGTTTCCACAGGCCCTACTACTACCCCCACACAGATAACCCGGGGAACTTGTCTCGAAGACGGGGCTGTGCACAACTCGCGCTTCGTCGGTCGGCTGCCGCACGTCACGACTTGACCCCGAGCCGCACCGAGTGTCGGTGCTGTGCGTCAGACTGGTCCCCGGTGTTCTCCCCACCCTGGGGACGCATCAACCAAACCGACGAGAGTCCAGTGGGCTCAGCAGGCCAGCAGGGCGAGCAGCCAGGCAACAGCAGGAGGCGGCTTACGTGAAGATCCGGGTGGAGCGCGATGTACTGGCGGAGGCAGTGGCCTGGGCGGCACGCAGCCTCCCCGCCCGTCCGCCGGCGCCGGTCCTGGCGGGCCTGCTGCTGAAGGCCGAGGACGGCGCCCTGAGCCTTTCCGGCTTCGACTACGAGGTCTCGGCGCGAGTCTCCGTCGAGGCGGAGGTCGACGAGGACGGCACGGTGCTCGTCTCCGGCCGCCTGCTCGCGGACATCTGCCGCGCCCTCCCCAACCGCCCTGTGGAGATCTCCACGGACGGCGTGCGGGCCACGGTCGTCTGCGGCTCCTCGCGATTCACACTCCACACCCTTCCTGTGGAGGAGTACCCGGCGCTGCCGCAGATGCCGACCGCCACCGGCACCGTCCCTGGTGAGGTCTTCGCCGCGGCCGCCGCCCAGGTCGCCATCGCCGCCGGCCGTGACGACACCCTCCCGGTGCTCACGGGTGTGCGCATCGAGATCGAGGGCGACACGGTGACGCTCGCCTCCACCGACCGCTACCGCTTCGCGGTCCGCGAGTTCCTGTGGAAGCCCGAGGTGCCGGATGCCTCCGCGGTCGCCCTGGTGCCCGCCAAGACGCTCCAGGACACCGCCAAGTCCCTGACCAGCGGTGACAGCGTCACGATCGCCCTGTCCAGCTCCGGTGCCGGCGAGGGCCTCATCGGCTTCGAGGGTGCGGGCCGGCGTACGACGACGCGACTCCTCGAGGGCGACCTGCCGAAGTACCGCACGCTGTTCCCGACGGAGTTCAACTCCGTCGCCGTCATCGAGACCGCGCCGTTCGTCGAGGCCGTCAAGCGCGTGGCCCTCGTCGCCGAGCGGAACACCCCGGTGCGGCTCAGCTTCGAGCAGGGCGTGCTGATCCTGGAGGCCGGCTCCAGCGACGACGCACAGGCTGTGGAAAGGGTCGACGCCCAGCTGGAGGGCGACGACATCTCGATCGCCTTCAACCCCACGTTCCTGCTCGACGGCCTCAGCGCGATCGACTCCCCGGCCGCGCAGCTGTCGTTCACGACGTCCACCAAGCCCGCGCTCCTCAGCGGCAAGCCGGCGCTCGACGCCGAGGCGGACGAGGCGTACAAGTACCTGATCATGCCCGTCCGGCTGAGCGGCTGAGGCGGACGGACCGCGGGTCCCGGGCCGCCCAGTTGAGCGGCCCGGGCCGGCAGGTGTGCCGACACGTCCCGGCGTAGGCTCGGACGTGGGTACGAAACACCAGCACGCTAATTGAAGGATGACCTGATGGAGCTCGGTCTCGTCGGCCTCGGCAAGATGGGCGGCAACATGCGCGAGCGCATCCGCCGCGCAGGCCACACCGTCATCGGATACGACCGCAACCCCGACCTCGCGGACGTCCACAGCCTGCAGGAGCTTGTGGAGAAGCTGAAGGGCCCGCGGGTCGTCTGGGTGATGGTCCCCGCCGGTGCGGCGACGCAGTCGACGATCGACGAGCTGGCCGAACTCCTCCAGCCCGGCGACGTGGTCGTGGACGGCGGCAACTCCCGCTGGACCGACGACGAGAAGCACGCCGAGGAGCTCGCCGCCAAGGGCATCGGCTTCGTGGACTGCGGTGTCTCCGGCGGCGTCTGGGGCCTGGAGAACGGCTACGCGCTGATGTACGGCGGCTCCGCCGACGACGTCGCGAAGGTCCAGCCGATCTTCGACGCCCTGAAGCCCGAGGGAGACTTCGGCTCCGTGCACGCCGGCAAGGTCGGCGCCGGGCACTTCGCGAAGATGGTCCACAACGGCATCGAGTACGCGATGATGCAGGCCTACGCCGAGGGCTGGGAGCTCCTGGAGAAGGTCGACTCGGTGACCGACGTCCGCGAGGTCTTCCGCTCCTGGCAGGAAGGCACGGTCATCCGCTCCTGGCTGCTCGACCTCGCGGTCAACGCCCTCGACGAGGACGAGCACCTCGACAAGCTGCGCGGTTATGCACAGGACTCCGGCGAGGGCCGCTGGACTGTGGAAGCCGCCATCGACAACGCCGTGCCGCTGCCGGCCATCACCGCCTCGCTGTTCGCGCGCTTCGCCTCCCGCCAGGAGGACTCGCCGCAGATGAAGATGATCGCCGCGCTGCGCAACCAGTTCGGCGGCCACGCGGTGGAGAAGAAGTAGCGCTCGCCGCAGCGGCAGCCGCAGTAGGCAGCGGTCAGCCGCAGTAGTAAGTAGCAGTCCGGATCCACAGCCTGTGGATCCGCCGTTCGCGGATCCACGGGACTGTCCACACGTGGGGGAGGTCGGTCCACGGCCATGCACGTCACGCACCTGTCGCTGGCCGACTTCCGCTCGTACGCCCGGGTCGAGGTCCCGCTCGAGCCGGGCGTCACCGCTTTCGTGGGGCCCAACGGCCAGGGCAAGACCAACCTCGTCGAGGCCGTCGGATACCTCGCCAACCTCGGCAGCCACCGCGTCTCCTCCGACGCCCCGCTGGTCCGCATGGGCGCCGACCGCGCCATCGTCCGCGCCGCCGTGCGCCAGGGCGAACGCCAGCAGCTGATCGAGCTCGAACTCAACCCGGGCAAGGCCAACCGCGCCCGCATCAACAGGTCCTCGCAGGTCAGACCGCGTGACGTGCTCGGCATCCTGCGCACCGTCCTGTTCGCGCCCGAGGACCTCGCGCTCGTGAAGGGCGACCCCGGCGAGCGCCGCCGCTTCCTCGACGAGCTGGTCACCGCCCGCTCCCCGCGCATGTCCGGCGTCCGCTCCGACTACGACCGGGTGCTGAAGCAGCGCAACACCCTGCTCAAGTCCGCCGCCATGGCCCGCAGACACGGCGGCCGCTCCATGGACATGTCCACGCTCGACGTCTGGGACCAGCATCTCGCCCGCGCCGGCGCCGAACTCCTCGCCCAGCGGCTCGACTTGATCGCCACCCTCCAGCCCCTGGCCGACAAGGCGTACGAGCAGCTCGCCCCCGGCGGCGGCCCCCTCACCCTGGAGTACCGGCCGTCCGCCGAAGGCTCCGGCCACAGCCGCGAAGAGCTGTACGAGCAGCTGATCGAGGCCCTCGCCTCCGTCCGCAAGCAGGAGATCGAGCGCGGCGTCACCCTCGTCGGCCCGCACCGCGACGACCTGCTCCTCAAGCTCGGCCAACTCCCCGCGAAGGGATACGCGAGCCACGGCGAGTCCTGGTCGTACGCCCTCGCCCTGCGCCTCGCCTCGTACGACCTGCTGCGGGCGGAGGGGAACGAGCCGGTGCTCGTGCTCGACGACGTGTTCGCCGAGCTCGACGCCCGCCGCCGCGAACGCCTCGCCGAGCTCGTCGCCCCCGGCGAGCAGGTCCTCGTCACGGCGGCCGTGGACGACGACGTGCCGGAGATCCTCACCGGCACGCGGTACGCGGTCGGCGCGGGCGAGGTGACCCGGGCGTGAGCGACAAGTCCGAGGAGACCCCGAAACCCGCCGAGCCCAGCGGCGTCGACCTCGCGCGGGTCGCGCTGCGCGCCGCCAAGGAGCAGGCCCGTGCCCGCGGCGCCGCCGCCGAGCAGAAGAAGCAGGCCCGACGCGGCGGCCTCAGGTCCGGCGCCCGTGCCGACGGCCGCGACCCGCAGCCGCTCGGCGCCGCCATCAACCGGCTGATCACCGAACGCGGCTGGGAGACCCCGGCCGCCGTCGGCGGCGTCATGGGCCGCTGGCCGCAGATCGTCGGCGACGACCTCGCCAAGCACTGCGTACCGCAGCGGTACGACGAAGAGGCCCGCGTCCTCACCGTCCAGTGCGACTCCACGACCTGGGCGACGCAGCTGCGGCTGCTCGCGCCGCAGCTGGTGGCGCGGCTCAACCAGGACCTCGGCCACGGCACCGTGAAGCTGATCAAGGTGCACGGCCCGCAGGGCCCGGCCCGCCGCTTCGGCCCCCTGCGCGCCCCCGGCAGCACGGGCCCCGGCGACACCTACGGCTGACCGCCGCTCTCCGCACGCTCTCCGCCCGCCCTGCGCACACCCCTTCGTACGTCCTGTGCGTACGTCCTGCCCCTGCCGTCGTACGCCCTGCGCGAGGGGCGCGCGGGCCCCGGCAAATCGGGTGCTACCGCACCGTAGCGGAGGGTTGACAGCCCGAAGCGCTGAGCGCCGCTGTGAGCCTCTTGGAGCCCCTTTCCACATATGGGGAGTCGGCTCCGGCCGATTCAGGGCGGCACATGAGGACTCAGGTACCGCCAAACGCCCATCACTGTCGGCGCTACCGGTAGACTGGAGGCTAATCTCGCCTCATTCGTGAGGCGCGGTCAGGAAACACGCGAGAACGCTGCACCAGGCTGTCCACTCAGCCGACCACCAGTCGACACACAGAACGACGCAGCCGCTCCCGCCCACACGGGAGCTCGGCTTGTGCTGTGCCAGAAAGGGCGCTTCGTGGCCGATTCCGGCAACCCCAACGAGAACATCCCGTCTCCCGCCGGCGAGAACGGCGAGGCACCGGTGTCGTACGACGCCAGCGCCATCACCGTCCTCGAGGGGCTGGACGCGGTCCGCAAGCGGCCCGGCATGTACATCGGCTCGACCGGTGAGCGGGGCCTGCACCACATGGTCCAGGAGGTCGTCGACAACAGTGTCGACGAGGCGCTCGCGGGCCACGCGGACACCATCGACGTCACGATCCTCGCCGACGGCGGCGTGCGCGTCGTCGACAACGGCCGCGGCATCCCGGTGGGCATCCACCCCGTCGAGAAGAAGCCGGCCGTCGAGGTCGTGCTGACGGTGCTGCACGCGGGCGGCAAGTTCGGCGGCGGCGGATACGCCGTCTCCGGTGGTCTGCACGGCGTCGGCGTCTCCGTCGTGAACGCGCTCTCGACCAAGCTGGCCGTGGAGATCAAGACCGACGGCTACCGCTGGACCCAGGACTACAAGGGCGGCGCCCCCACCGCGCCCCTGGAGCGGCACGAGGCCACCGAGGAGACCGGCACCTCGGTCACCTTCTGGGCCGACGGCGACATCTTCGAGACCACCGACTACTCCTTCGAGACGCTCTCGCGGCGCTTCCAGGAGATGGCCTTCCTCAACAAGGGCCTCACCATCAAGCTCACCGACGAGCGCGAGTCCGCCAAGGCCACCGCCGGCGCCGACTCCGCCGACGCGAGCGGCGAGGACGAGCACGAGGCCCGCACGGTCACGTACCACTACGAAGGCGGCATCGTCGACTTCGTGAAGTACCTCAACTCCCGCAAGGGCGACGTCATTCACCCCTCGGTGATCGACGTGGAGGCCGAGGACAAGGAGCGCCTCCTCTCCGTAGAGATCGCCATGCAGTGGAACACGCAGTTCAGCGAGGGCGTCTACTCCTTCGCGAACACGATCCACACCCACGAGGGCGGTACGCACGAAGAGGGCTTCCGCGCCGCCCTGACCTCCCTGGTCAACCGGTACGCGCGGGACAAGAAGCTGCTGCGCGAGAAGGACGACAACCTCTCCGGCGAGGACATCCGCGAGGGCCTCACCGCGATCATCTCGGTCAAGCTCGGCGAGCCCCAGTTCGAGGGCCAGACCAAGACCAAGCTGGGCAACACCGAGGCCAAGACCTTCGTCCAGAAGGTGGTGCACGAGCACCTCACCGACTGGTTCGACCGCAACCCCAACGAGGCCGCGGACATCATCCGCAAGGCCATCCAGGCCCAGACGGCCCGCGTCGCCGCCCGCAAGGCCCGCGACCTGACCCGCCGCAAGGGCCTCCTGGAGAGCGCCTCGCTGCCGGGCAAGCTCAGCGACTGCCAGTCCAACGACCCGACGAAGTGCGAGATCTTCATCGTCGAGGGTGACTCCGCAGGCGGCTCCGCCAAGTCCGGCCGCAACCCGGAGTACCAGGCGATCCTGCCCATCCGCGGCAAGATCCTGAACGTCGAGAAGGCCCGGGTCGACAAGATCCTGCAGAACACCGAGGTCCAGGCCCTCATCTCGGCCTTCGGCACCGGTGTGCACGAGGACTTCGACATCGAGAAGCTCCGCTACCACAAGATCATCTTGATGGCGGACGCCGACGTCGACGGCCAGCACATCAACACCCTGCTGCTGACCTTCCTCTTCCGCTTCATGCGCCCGCTGGTCGAGGCCGGCCACGTCTACCTCTCCCGTCCCCCGCTCTACAAGCTCAAGTGGACGAAGGACGACGTGGAGTACGCGTACTCGGACCGCGAGCGCGACGCCATGGTCGAGCTCGGCAAGCAGTCCGGCAAGCGCTTCCGCGACGACACCATCCAGCGATTCAAGGGTCTCGGCGAGATGAACGCCGAGGAGCTGCGCGTCACGACGATGGACCAGGACCACCGCGTCCTCGGCCAGGTCACGCTCGACGACGCCGCGCAGGCCGACGACCTGTTCTCGGTGCTGATGGGCGAGGACGTCGAAGCCCGGCGCTCGTTCATCCAGCGCAACGCCAAGGACGTCCGCTTCCTCGACATCTGAGTCGGCCGCACCAGCCGCAGCTCGAAAGGACTTTGACCAGCAATGGCCGACGAGACCACCCCGAACAACCCCGTCACGCCCGAAGTGCCCACGCCCGACGACCCCGAGGTCCCCGGCGTCGGCATGCGCGTCGAGCCCGTCGGACTCGAGACCGAGATGCAGCGCTCGTATCTCGACTACGCGATGTCCGTCATCGTCTCCCGCGCCCTCCCCGACGTCCGCGACGGCCTGAAGCCCGTCCACCGCCGCGTCCTGTACGCGATGTACGACGGCGGGTACCGCCCCGAGAAGGGCTTCTACAAGTGCGCCCGCGTCGTCGGCGACGTCATGGGTACGTACCACCCGCACGGCGACTCCTCCATCTACGACGCCCTCGTCCGCCTCGCCCAGCCCTGGTCGATGCGGATGCCGCTGGTCGACTCCAACGGCAACTTCGGCTCCCCGGGCAACGACCCCGCGGCCGCCATGCGCTACACCGAGTGCAAGATGGCCCCGCTGTCCATGGAGATGGTCCGGGACATCGACGAGGAGACCGTCGACTTCCAGGACAACTACGACGGCCGCAACCAGGAGCCGACGGTCCTGCCGTCCCGCTTCCCGAACCTGCTGGTCAACGGCTCGGCGGGCATCGCGGTCGGCATGGCCACCAACATCCCGCCGCACAACCTCCGCGAGGTCGCCGAGGGCGCCCAGTGGTACCTGGAGAACCCGGACGCCTCCCACGAGGAGCTGCTCGACGCCCTGATCGAGCGCATCAAGGGCCCCGACTTCCCGACCGGCGCCCTCGTCGTCGGCCGCAAGGGCATCGAGGAGGCGTACCGCACCGGGCGCGGCTCCATCACCATGCGCGCGGTCATCGAGGTCGAGGAGATCCAGGGCCGCCAGTGCCTGGTCGTCACCGAACTGCCGTACCAGGTCAACCCGGACAACCTCGCGCAGAAGATCGCCGACCTCGTGAAGGACGGCAAGATCGGCGGCATCGCCGACGTCCGCGACGAGACCTCCTCCCGTACGGGACAGCGCCTCGTCATCGTCCTCAAGCGGGACGCGGTCGCCAAGGTCGTCCTCAACAACCTCTACAAGCACACCGACCTGCAGACCAACTTCGGCGCCAACATGCTGGCCCTGGTCGACGGCGTGCCCCGCACCCTCTCCCTCGACGCCTTCATCCGGCACTGGGTCAACCACCAGGTCGAGGTCATCGTCCGGCGCACCCGCTTCCGGCTGCGCAAGGCCGAGGAGCGCGCCCACATCCTGCGCGGTCTGCTCAAGGCCCTGGACGCGATCGACGAGGTCATCGCGCTCATCCGCCGCAGCGCCACGGTCGACGTCGCGCGCACCGGCCTGATGGAGCTCCTGGAGATCGACGAGATCCAGGCCAACGCCATCCTCGAGATGCAGCTGCGCCGCCTGGCCGCCCTGGAACGGCAGAAGATCACCCAGGAGCACGACGAACTGCAGGCGAAGATCAACGAGTACAACGCGATCCTGGCCTCGCCCGAGAAGCAGCGCCAGATCATCAGCGACGAACTCGCCGCGATCGTCGACAAGTTCGGCGACGACCGCCGCACCAAGCTGGTGCCCTTCGAGGGCGACATGTCCATCGAGGACCTGATCGCCGAAGAGGACATCGTCGTCACGATCACCCGCGGCGGGTACGTCAAGCGCACCAAGACCGACGACTACCGCTCGCAGAAGCGCGGCGGCAAGGGCGTCCGCGGCACGAAGCTCAAGGAAGACGACATCGTCGACCACTTCTTCGTGTCCACCACGCACCACTGGCTGCTGTTCTTCACCAACAAGGGCCGCGTCTACCGCGCGAAGGCGTACGAACTCCCCGACGCCGGACGCGACGCCCGCGGCCAGCACGTCGCGAACCTCCTCGCCTTCCAGCCGGACGAGCAGATCGCCGAGATCCTCGCCATCCGCGACTACGAGGCGGCGCCCTACCTGGTCCTCGCCACCAAGGCCGGCCTCGTCAAGAAGACGGCCCTGAAGGACTACGACTCGCCCCGTTCGGGTGGCGTCATCGCCATCAACCTCCGCGAGATGGAGGACGGCCGTGACGACGAGCTGATCGGGGCCGAGCTGGTCTCCTCCGCGGACGACCTGCTGCTGATCAGCAAGAAGGCCCAGTCCATCCGCTTCACGGCGACGGACGAGGCGCTGCGCCCGATGGGCCGCGCCACCTCCGGCGTCAAGGGCATGAGTTTCCGCGAGGGCGACGAGCTCCTCTCGATGAATGTCGTCCGGCCCGGTACGTTCGTGTTCACCGCCACCGACGGTGGGTACGCGAAGCGCACCGACGTCGACGAGTACCGCGTCCAGGGACGCGGCGGCCTCGGTATCAAGGCCGCCAAGATCGTGGAGGACCGCGGCGAACTCGTCGGCGCCCTGGTGGTCGAGGAGACCGACGAGATCCTCGCCATCACGCTGTCGGGCGGTGTGATTCGTACGCGAGTCAACGAGGTCAGGGAGACGGGCCGTGACACCATGGGCGTCCAACTGATCAACCTGGGCAAGCGCGATGCCGTCGTCGGCATCGCACGTAACGCCGAGGCCGGACGCGAGGCCGAGGAAGTCGACGGCGACGTCGACGAGTCGGACGAGACGACCCCGGTCGCCGGCACGGACGAGGGCGCAGCCACCGAGTCCGAGTAGCGCGAGGAGTGTAGGTCGTGAGTGGAGCCACGGGCGCCTCAGCAGGCACCAACGGATCGGACGGCGGCCGTGGCCCCGCCACTGACCCGCAAGGGGCTCAGGGGGGCACCGTGACGGACACCCGCGAACCACAGCCGGAGGCGTACACCGGCAAGAAGGCCGAGTACGCCCCCGGCGCCCTCCCGAGCGAGCGCAAGCCCGCCCAGGAGCAGCCCACGGCGTACCACCCGCCGCAGGCCTACCCCTCCGAGGGCGCGGTCCGACGGCCGCGCACGGGCGCGCGCACGATGCCGCGCACCCGCAAGGCGCGGCTGCGCGTGGCGAAGGCCGACCCGTGGTCGGTGATGAAGGTCAGCTTCCTGCTCAGCATCGCCCTGGGCATCTGCACGGTCGTCGCGGCCGCCGTGCTGTGGATGGTCATGGACGCCATGGGCGTCTTCTCCACCGTCGGCGGGACGATCGCCGAGGCCACCGGCTCCAACGAGTCCAACGGCTTCGACCTCCAGTCCTTCCTGTCGCTGCCGCGCGTCCTCCTCTTCACGTCCGTGATCGCCGTCCTCGACGTCGTCCTGGCCACGGCCCTGGCGACGCTCGGCGCGTTCATCTACAACCTGTCCGCCGGTTTCGTCGGCGGTGTGGAGCTGACGCTCGCCGAGGACGAGTGAGCGTCTCCGGAGGCCGCTGAGTCACCGATTTTGGGACTGGCCCCGTCGTGCGCTAATCTTCAGAGGTCAGCGCGCGGGACACACACCGCAAAGCGCGGCGGGGCTATAGCTCAGTTGGTTAGAGCGCATCCCTGATAAGGATGAGGCCACAGGTTCAAATCCTGTTAGCCCCACATCTGCGAGAAGCCGCTTCCCCTGGTGGGAAGCGGCTTCTCTGCGTTTGGCAGCTCTTCCCGGCGTCTCCCCGGGAGTTGGCCGGGATCGCTCACTCCAGAAGGCCCAGGGCCGAGTCGGGCCGGCAGTGTCCGCAGGCCTCAACTCCGTTCGCGAGGGACCGCATTGCCTCGTCGCGCGAGATCGGCCTGCTGCGCCGCCCCGCCATGTGGCAGCCGCCCGCGTGCACGGCGATCGGCCTGCGCTCCTTGCCTATCCCCAGCTCGATGAGCCAGTCCGGCGCGGGGGGCCGAGCCCGCTCGCCCTGCCGCCGCTCCGCCACGCGCCGCTCCTCGTCCGCGATCCATCGACGGATCCGGTCGAGCTGCTGGAGCTGGACACGCTCGGCGAACCGGAGCGCCTCCAGGCGGGACAGATGGTTATCGTGCACGTGTTCGATGGCAGGTCGCGCGGCAGTGCTCCAGGTAGGCGTCCCTGCGGCGCGGTTCCTCCGGCGCTTTCCTGACCGCAAGCCCCGTCCGAGCCCGGTGCCGCGCCCGGCAGGCCGTACGAACCGCAGTTCGGCATCCGCGGCCGGACGTCCCAACGGTGTCTGACGGAGGCGGTGCCGGAAGCGGTGCCGGGAGCGGCCGCGTCGCGTCGCTCGGCTCCGGTCCCTCCCCTCGTGGGGACCGGCACCGAGCAACGCGGACGGCGTCGACTCGCGCTGTATCGGCGTAGCAGCGCGAATCGGAGGAAGTCCGGACCGGCGCTCGATGCGAGGTGGTTCCGGACGCGTCCGGTTACGCGAAGCTCTTCGGTGCACGAGTCGAGATCGTCGTAACTCGGGACGGAGGTCGGGCTCAGACAGGCGGCGGTGCGGGCACTTCTTCGAGCGCGGGCTCGTGACCTGCCCAGACGTTGCGTGGCTGGCTCGTTCCTGGCTGTGATCCTGCCAGTTCGGGATCGCGCAGAGGAGATCGTGACGACTTCCGGAGGGTGTAACCGCAGGTCAGCCGTATAGGGTGAGTTTTCCGGTCCGGATGTCCGCGGGGGGCGAAAGTAAGGGGTAGAAGCCTTGAGCTCCGACTCTGGGGCCCGTGCAGCCTTCGCGGAACGTCTCGCGCTGCTGTACACGGAGGCCGGAAATCCACCCCTCAAGCGCGTGGCCGAAAGTGTCGTACGCCTTCAGCGGGTCGACGAACGCGGGCGGCCCGTGCGGGTGTCCGCGCAGCGGATCAGCGACTGGCGACGAGCCAAGAACGTGCCGGCCCAGTTCGCCGCTCTCGCGGTGGTGTTGAACGTCCTGATCCCCGAAGCCCGGCGCGAGCGTCCCACACCGGTGACGCCGGGGCTGTACGACATGGCCCAGTGGCAGCGGCTCTGGGCGCGGGCCGTGGCGGATCCGGTCAGCGAGCGCGCCGGTACGTCCACCACGTCCGCGGAGGACGCGGAACGGCCCGTGGCCGAGGCCGCGACGGGCAGCAGTGTGTGCCCGTACCGCGGGCTGGCCTCGTACCGGGAGCAGGACGCTCAGTGGTTCTTCGGCCGGGAGCGCAGCACGGAGGCCCTGGTCGCCCAGCTGCGTACGGCGGAGGAGTCGGGCGGCCTGGTCATGCTCGTCGGGGCTTCGGGGGCGGGGAAGTCCTCCTTGCTGAGCGCGGGGCTCGTACCGGCGGTTCAGGGCGGAGCGCTGGGGGACGGGGCGGGTCCGGTGCTGCAGTGCGTGCCGGGAGCCGCTCCGTTCGCGGAGATCGCTCGGCGGATACCTGAGCTCGAACGCGCGATCTCGGCGGCGAAGTGGTCGGCCGAGACCGAGAGCGGCACGGCTGAATTCGCCGAGGCGGTGCGGGAGTCGGTCTCTGCGTGGGCCGGGCGCGAGGGAGCCTCGGCCGGTCCTCCGGTCCTCGTCGTGGACCAGTTCGAGGAGGTGTTCACCCTCTGCCCGGACGTGGCGGAGCGGCGGGCCTTCATCAGGCTCCTCCACGCCGTCTGCTCACCCGCCGCGCCCGGTGAGCGTCCGCCGGCCCTCGTGGTCCTCGGCATACGGGCCGACTTCTACGAGGAGTGCCTCCGGTACCCCGAGTTGGCCGACGCGCTGCAACACCGGCACATGGTCCTCGGACCGCTGACTCCGGCCGAGCTGCGCAAGGCGGTGACCGGGCCGGCGAAGGCCGTGGGCCTTGAACTCGAATCCGGGCTCGCCGAGTTGATCGTCCGGGAAGTGACCGCGGACGGTCCCCGCGGGGCGCACGACGCCGGCGTACTGCCGCTGCTCTCGCACGCCCTGCTCGCCACCTGGCAGCGGAGGAAGACGGGCAGGCTGACGCTGGCCGGCTACCGCGCGGCGGGCGGGATCCAGGGGGCGGTGGCGGCGACCGCCGAGCGTGCGTGGACCGGCCTCGACCCGGGCGCTCGTACGGCCGCGAGGCTGCTGCTCCTCAGGCTGGTCAGGCTCGGGGAAGACACCCAGGCCACGCGTCGGCGGGGTACGCGGCGCCAGTTGGCGGAGGAGTCGACGGACCCCGGCAAGACGGAGCAGTCGCTCGAAGCCCTCGTACGCGCCCGACTGGTCACGCTCGACTCCGGGACCGTGGAGATCACGCACGAGGCGCTGCTCCACGCCTGGCCGCGACTGCGCGACTGGATCGACGCGGACCGGAGCGACCACCTGCTGCGGCAGCGCCTGGAGGAGGACGGCAAGGCGTGGGAGGACTCCGGCCGCGACTCGGCGCTGCTGTACCGGGGTTCACGTCTTGAGCAGGCTCGAGCCTGGGCGAAGTGCGCCGGTGACACCTATCTGACCCGGAGCGCGGTCGAGTTCCTGGCCGCCTCGGAGAGGCTGCGCAAGCGCACGGCCTGGATCAGCCGCAGTGCGGTGGCGGCGCTGGTCGTCCTCGCGATGGTGGCCGGTGTCGCAGCCGTCGTGGCGGGGCAGGAGCGGGACGAGGCGGTCTTCGAGCAGGTGACCGCGCAGGCCGACCGCGTCCAGGACACGGACCCGTCGCTCTCCGCCCAACTCGCGCTGGTGGCACACCGCTTGCGGCCCGACGACGAGGGCGCGAAGAACCGGCTCCTGTCGATCATGAACGCTCCGCTGGCCACACCGCTCGTCGGCCACACCGGAGCCGTCTACCTCACCTCGTTCAGCCCGGACGGCAAGCTCCTGGCCACCGCGAGCTACGACCGGACGGTACGGCTGTGGGACGTGTCGGACCGCGCTCGCCCCAAGGCCGTGGGCAAGCCGATCACCGGCCACAGGAGTTGGGTGAGCACCGCGGTCTTCAGCCCGGACGGCGCCACGCTCGCCAGCGCTTCGGACGACGGCACGATCCGCCTGTGGGACGTACGGGATCCCCGCCGTCCGCAGCCGCTGGGCGACCCGCTGCGCGGCCACGACGGCTCGGTCTACCTGGTCGCCTTCAGCCCGGACGGCCGCACCCTGGCCTCGGCCGGCGAGGACGGAACTGCTCGGCTGTGGAACGTCCGTGAGCCGAGCCGGCCGAGGGCGCTCGCTTCTTTGCCGGACCACGACGCGGCGGTGCGTTCCGTGGCGTTCAGCCCGGACGGCCGGATGCTGGCGGTCGGCGCCGACAACGGCACGATCAGGACGTGGGAGGTGGCGAACCCGCGTCGTCCCGAGGCGGTGGGCTCCGTCCTGACCGGTCACAAGGGCACCGTGCACTCGGTCGCCTTCGCCCCCGACGGGCAGACCCTCGCCAGCGGCGGCTCCGACGAGACCGTACGGCTCTGGGACATGGCCGACCCCGAGCGGGCGAAGCAGCTCGGCGCGCCGCTCACCGGCCACACCGGCCCCATCTGGTCCGTGGCCTACAACCGGGAGGGCACCGGGCTCGCGGTCGCCAGCGCGGACAGCACGGCGAGCCTGTGGAACGTGAGCGATCCGGCCCATCCGTCGCAGGTCGGCGAGCCCCTGGCGGGCGGCAGCGGGGAGATGTACGCCCTCGGCTTCAGCCCCGACGGCCGTACGCTCGCCACCGGGAGCGGCGACAACAAGGTCCGGCTGTGGTCCGTGCCGACGTCGGACATGCTCGGCCGCATGGGAGCGTTCCGCCCGGACGGGAAGATCCTGGCCACCGTCGCGCGCGATCACCGGATCCGGCTGTGGAACGTGGAGCACCCCGACCGGCCCGTGTTCCTCGGCAAGCCGTTCAAGCAGGGCGACGAGGACGTGCACACCCTGGAGTTCTCACCCGACGGCCGTACGGTCGCGGTGCTGACGAGCGGCGCGGTGCAGCTGTGGAACGTCACGAACCCGAGCCGGCCCGTCCCCCTCGGCCGGCCGGTCGACCTGCAGACGCGCTTCGCGGGCCCGCACGCCTTGACCTTCAGCCCGGACGGCCGCACCCTCGCCACGGCCAGGACCGACCGCACCATCCAACTGTGGGACGTCAGCACCCCGTCCCGCCTCGAACCCCTCGGAAAGCCGCTGGCCGGGCACAACGGCTACGTCAACTCCCTTGTGTTCAGCAGGGACGGACGCTCGCTCTTCAGCGGCAGCGCGGACGGCACGGTCCGGATCTGGAACACGGCCGACCCCCGCCGCGCCGCCCAGCTCGGCAAGCCCCTCACCGGCCACCTGGGCCCCATCAACACGCTCGCCTACAGCCGCGACGGCCGTACGTTGGCCAGCGGCAGCGACGACGGCACCGTACGGCTGTGGAACGTCGCCGATCCCCGCGAGGCCCGGCAACTCCGCTCGCCCCTCACGGGCCACACCGACGCGATCGTGTCCCTGACCTTCAGCCGGGACGGACGCACCCTGGCGAGCGGCGGAAACGACAACATGGTCCGGCTGTGGAACGTCGCCCAGCCCTCCCGGGCAGCCCCGATCGGCCAGGCGATGAGCCCGAACGCCAAGACCGGCAATTTCCTGTCGTACAGCTCGCAAGGGCGCATGCTGGGGGTGTCGAGCGGCACCGATACCGTCCGGCTGTGGAATTTGGACACGGGCGAGGCGATTCGGCGTATTTGCTCGACGACGCGTGATGTTCTGACCCGGGAAAAGTGGCACGAGTATCTGCCCCGCCTCTCGTACGAGCCCCCGTGCGACGGGTGAAGAACCGGCGTTTGCCCAGGTCGGGCGCGTCCGATGGCCTCGGTCACAAGTCTGGTTCGCCCGTGGACGGTTGGCTCGCAGGGCGCATCTTGTTACTGTTCAGTCCAGCCCGATCGCTGGTGCATCCCCCGTCGCCAGCGATCGGGCTCTTTTCGTGACTTGCCTCAGTGGCAAAAGGCTGCAGCAATTAGGCGGGTTTCACGCTGAGTTACGTCGCTAGTGCTCCAAGTGCATGACGTCGGCAAGGGAGATGGTGAACTCCCCGCCGGATTCGGATTGCGACAGGTACTCCCTGCCCGGCTGCATCCAACCCGCCTTCTCGGCGGCGTCGACGGCTGCCTTCTCGGCCGCATCCGCCTTCTCGTTCAGGGCCTGGTCCCTCCCCGGATTCCCGCCGGCTGCGGCTGCGCCGGCTGCTAGGGAGGCCTGGAGGGCGGCACGGGAGGCGGCCACGGCGTTCTTGGCGGCGTGGCCGTCTGCTCGCCCTTGGGCGTGGACCTGATCGTGGGCCTGGTCGTGGGCCTGGGCCGTCTGGGCGGCGAGGGCTGCGGCGGCTGCGGCGTTCCGAGCGCACCGGGATGCCGCGGCCGGATCGGATGCGCTCGCCGAGAGGGCCGTCAACGCCTCGGTCGCGGTCCGGACGGCATGCTCGGTCTTCAGGACGGGGCCTTGCAGCGGCTCGCCCGCCTCACGCTTCGCGACGAGCGCGCTCTGCCGGCTGGTGAGGTAGTGGCAGGTGGCCGCCGTACGGGCCGCGGCGCTTCTGGTCCGGGCGGTGTGGCTCTCGCTCAAGCCGTCGTCGGCGTTCCGCGCCGACTCCTGGGCCTCTTGGTCGCGCATGGCCGGCTCCTCGTCTGGCAGGGGGCGTGGGGCAGGGTGACATGAGGAGGGGCAAGAGGCCATAGGCGTACGGCAAGAGGCCATAGGCGTACGTAGGGCAGGGCGGGCGAGGAAGTCTGCGTTCCCTGGTCGGCTCAGCCGTCGTTCTGTCGGGCTGGGGGCAGCAGGAGGTCCCGCTCCGGGTGCTGCTCGCCCGTGACGCTTCCGCTGACGCCGAGGTCTTGGCGTGCCGAGTCGTGGAAGGCGTTGATCGCGCTGAAGACGTCCCGGTTCCGGGCGCGCCAGTCCTCGAGGGTGCCGCCGATCTTGCCGTGCGCCTGCCAATCGACCTGCAGGGCAACGGAGTTCAGGCGGTGGGCCGCCTCGATCACGTCATCGCCGGCGAGGAGCATGATGCGCTCGAACGCCCGCCCTCGGGTACGGCCGGCGTCGGACATCTCGGCGAGGATCTCCCGCTCGCCCTGGTCGCTCTCGCGGAGGCCTTCCTTCACCTCGTACAGCTGCACGGCGAGGAAGATGCAGGTGCGGACACACTCGATGTAGTTCTCGTAGGCGTCCAACTTCCGCTCGTCCCAGCGGACGGAGCGCTCGTGCTTCTTGCGGCTGCGCTCCATGAGGAAGTTCGTCAGATGCGTCATCAGGGCGCCGAGGAGCACAGCGGCGACCGTGACGAGCTGTTCCCCCGTGCCCACTGTTCCCCCAGGTCGGCAGCACTCCAAAGGTTGGCTTGCCGATCATAGGGGTGGGCGCTTCAACGGGCGGGAGAACGCGGGAACATGAGGGACGGCCCGGCGACTGTTCAGGTCTCAACCGCGCTTCAGAAAAGTCCGAGCACGGCGTCCAGCGACCACGCCTGCCACCCCACGCCCAGCAGCGCGACGACCGCGATCAGCGCCATCATCAGGTTCTGCCCCTGCTCGGCCACATCGTGGATCATCAGCACCAGGTAGATCAGGCTGAGGGCGAGGCTGCAGAGCAGTGCTATCGGGGTCAGCAGGCCGACGATCAGCCCCAGGCCGAGTGCCAGCTCCGCGTACGCGACGACGTACGCCATGATCTTCGGTCGCGGCTTCACGACCGTGGCGAACCCGGCCTGTACGAAGCCCCAGCGGTGCTTCGCCGCGATGTCGGCCGCCCACTCGACGCCCCCGCCGTCGAACCACGTCTTCTTGTCCTTGTGGCGCCAGCTCTCGAACCACCACAGGCCGAGGCCGATCCGGAGGACGGCGAACACCTCGGCGCCGCTGAGCCACATCGTCTGCATCTGGAGCCCCTCCACACAGTGAACTGACGGAGCGTCAGTTCACTGCGTTCGCATCGATACCGCAAGGGGTCGGGGCGGGCGTGACGGTTGCTGTCGACACAGGGGGCCCTTAGTCTGCATCTGATGGGTCGTCAGATTCGAGCCGCCGAACAGGCTGGTAGGTAGGGGGCACGCAAGTGGTCAACACCGAGATCGGCACCAAGGAACTCCCCCGGGTCATCAGCGTCGATGACCACGTGATCGAGCCCGCTCACCTCTTCGAGCGCTGGCTCCCCGGCAAGTACCGGGACCGTGGGCCCAAGCCCTTCACGGCCGGCATCGGCGAGCTCGCGTACGTCGGCGGGAAGTACAAGTTCACGACGGACCCGGACGGCCAGATCACGGACTGGTGGGAGTACGAGGGCGAGATCTTCCCGTACAAGCGCATCATCGCGGCCGTCGGCTTCTCGCGGGACGAGATGACGCTCGACGGGATCACGCGTGAGCAGATGCGGAGGGGGTGCTGGGACCCGAAGGCGCGCCTGGCGGACATGGACCTGAACCATGTCGAGGCCAGCCTCTGCTTCCCGACGTTCCCGCGGTTCTGCGGGCAGACCTTCGCCGAGGCCAAGGACAAGGAGGTCGGGCTTGCCTGTGTACGGGCGTACAACGACTGGATGGTGGAGGAGTGGTGCGGCGACAGCGGGGGACGGCTGATTCCGCTGTGCCTGATTCCGCTGTGGGACGTCGACCTGGCCGTCGCCGAGATTCGGCGCAACGCTGCCCGTGGTGTGCGGGCGGTGACGTTCTCCGAGATCCCGACGTACCTCGGGCTGCCGTCCATCCACTCCGGCTACTGGGACCCGTTCTTCGCGGCCTGCGAGGAGACCGGGACCGTCGTGAACATGCACATCGGGTCGTCGAGCCAGATGCCCGCCGCGTCCCCGGACGCGCCTCCGGCCGTGCAGGCCAGCCTCTCCTTCAACAACGCGATGGCCTCGATGATGGACTTCCTGTTCTCCGGGGTCCTGGTGAAGTTCCCGAGGCTCAAACTCGCCTACAGCGAGGGGCAGATGGGGTGGATCCCGTACGCCTTGGAGCGCGCCGATGACGTGTGGGAGGAGCACCGCGCGTGGGGCGGCGTGAAGGACCTCATCCCCGAGCCGCCGTCCTCGTACTACTACCGGCAGATCTTCTGCTGCTTCTTCCGCGACAAGCACGGCATCGACGCGATCGAGACCGTGGGCGTGAACAACGCGACCTTCGAGACGGACTATCCGCACGTCGACTCGACGTGGCCGCACACGAAGCAGGTCGCGGAGGAGCATGTCGCCGGGCTGCCGGACGACGTCATCTACAAGCTCATGCGGGGGAACGCGATCCGGATGCTTGACCTGCCGCTGGACCAGTAGTCGTTCCCTTTGGCCGTGCCCGTGCCCGTAGCCGTAGCCGTAGCCGTAGCCGTAGCCGTAGCCATAGCCGCGCCCGCCGTCGATGCGCGGCGGGAACGGTGACACGGCGACGGCGGTCGCCCCGGCTGAGTAACGTGGGAGCTCAGAGCGGATTCCCGCGACGACCAGGGCGGGGTCGGCTCCGAGCGAGAGCGAGCGAATGAGCAACCCTCTGACAGAGCACGCGGTCACGCTGGGGCGGCGGTACGTGCGGAGCGGCGTCGGCCGCCGGGGGCGGGCGTGGGCTGCTGAGCACTGGCTGAACCCGTATCTCAAGGAGCACCCTCGTCGCAGGGTGGTGGAGAGCGGCTTCGGTACGAGATTCGCCGTGGACACCCGCGACCTGATCCAGAGGTACCTCTACCTCTTCGGCGTCTGGGAGCCCCACATGACCGGCTGGCTGCAGAGCCGGCTTCGGCCCGGCGACGTCTTCGTGGACGTCGGCGCCAACATCGGGGCCTTCTCCGTACTCGGCTCACGGCTGGTCGGCAGCTCCGGCCGCGTGGTCGCCATCGAGGCCTCGCCCGCCTTCCACCGCCGGGTGCTGCAGCACGCGGAACTCAACGACTGCCGGAACATCCGGGCGGTCAACACCGCGGTCTCGGACGAGCACAAGACGCTGACCTTCGTCCTCGCCAGCTCGCAGAACATGGGCGCCAACTCGATCGTCCCGTACGAGGGGGTGGCGGAGTCGGCGTTCGAGATCGAGGCGGTTCCGCTGGCGGAGGTCCTGGAGCCGGACGAGGTGGCCCGGGCCCGAGTCATCAAGATCGACGTGGAGGGCGCCGAGGGGAGCGTCATCCGCGGACTGGCACCGCTTCTCGGGAAGCTCCGGGAGGACGTGGAGATCGCGGTCGAGGTGACTCCCGATCGGATGGAGCAACTCGGGGACCATGTCGAGGAGTTGCTGGAGGTCATGCGCGAACACGGGTTCCACGTCTACCGGCTGCCCACCGAGTACTCGGCCGACAGCTACCCGCGCGCGATGCGGCACCCTGCGGCTCCGGTTCGGTGGCGGGAGCCGATCAGCGGGGAGACGGAGCTGATCTTTTCGCGGGTCGATGCGGCGGAGCTGGCGTAGGAACTAAGCGTCTTCAGAGCGCGGACCGCCGTCGATCCTTCCCAGGACGTAGACCATCGCTCCCGCCGAAAGGGCAGTGAATGCGAGTTCGCCCCAGAGTGGACCGATGAGGAACTTGTTCACCGCCGCGAGGATGACGAACCACACGGCGAAGACGAGAATCTTGTACAGCATTTACGGACCTCGAACTCAATCGGTCAAAGGAGGCTCGGTCAGGCCGAGTTGGGCGGGTAACGCCACTGGAAGCTGTCCAGTGCGCGTGCTCTCGCCTCGACCACGGACATGCGGGCGTCCCGTTCGGCCGTGTCCACGTGTGCGGACTGGCCCGTCACCTGGCCCTCCCACTTGCGGTACCAGAGGCCGACCTCCGGCGAGAACCAGCCGCGGGCAACGGAGTTGAGGGCAAGGAGGAGGCCCGTGTCCTCCGACGCGGGAAGGGCCATCCAGCCGCCGACCGCCAGGAGCAGATCGCGCCGGACGAAGAGCGTCGCCGGGTGGACCTGGGCGCGGTAGTCGTGCGAGGCCCAGTAGTCGATGACGGCCTTGCGCTCGATCGGGCCCGGCTCCGGGTCGCCGGGGAAGCCGACGGTCGTGCCGTCCGGCATGAGGTCGAGCACGCGGGACGTCGCCCACCCGAGGCTCGGGTCCGCTTCGAGTGCCGCCAGGTCGCGGGCGAGACTGCCGGGCGGGAGCTGGTCGTCGGCGTCCAGGACCTTCACGTACTCGCCGTCGGCGTTGGCGAGCGCCATCATGCGGGCGACGCCGGGGCCGCCGGGGCGACCCTGCCGGAACGTGATCCGCTCGTCGTCGGGGACGTGCGGCCCGACCTCGTCGGTCTTGCCGTCCTCCTGGATCAGCCAGTGCCACTCCCAGCCCTCCGGCAACTCCTGTGCGCAGAGCGACTTGTAGGCGTCCGAGAGGAAGCGCGCCGACGGTGCGTGTACGGCCGTGACGATGATGATGCGCCGGCTCACGGCTCACCACCTTTCCAAGTGAGTCGTGAACAGCAGTTCCGTGCGGTCGCCGGGCAGCGTGACGTGGGACATCTCGACGACGCGGTCCTCGGTGTCGTACTGCTTCTTGCGGAGCACGATCACCGCGGTGCCGGGCGGCAGGCCCAGTTCCTCGGCCTCCTCGGGCGTCGGCGGGCGGGCGGTGACGTGTTCCTCGACGCGGTCGATCTCGATGCCCACCGTGTCGAGCTGGTTCATCGTGCCGCCGGGCCACGGCTCGTTCGTCTCGTCCAGGAGGTCCGGGTTGGACGCGACGAGGCTCCGGATCAGGTACGAGGTCACCAGGCTGAACGGGTAGCGCTCGGCGCTGTACCGCGTCCGGTACGTGCGCTCGACGAGCGGCGTTCCCTCGTCGACGCCCATCGCCTCGCCGATGTCCTCGGTGGCCTCGACCTCGCGGTACGAGGCGTGGAAGACGAGGTCGTTCACCTCAAGGCCCGTGTCGTGCTCGGTCGCGCCGGTTTCGAGGCGCTCCTCCTTGGAGGCGTGGGCACGTCGCTTCTCCCACTGGTGCCGGGAGTTGTCGCGGAGGACGGGCGTGCGCCGCGTCCGTACGAACGTGCCGATGCCGTGGCGCCTCTCGACGAGCCCTTCGGCCTCAAGGACACGGATGGCCTGCTGGACCGTGGGCCCGCTCCGGCCGGTGCTCTCGATCAGGTCGGACTCGGAGGGCAGACGGTCGCCGGGTCCGTACTGGCCTGCGCGGATCTGCTCACGTAGGTCGTTCGCGATCTTCTCGTAGGCCTTCGCCATCTGATCCCACCGTTCCGTCGTGCGACGCGACTCAGCCTACGACTCCTCAAGAGGACTTGACGAGTGCTGGTGTGGGCATGGCTGAGCGCACCGTTCCCGTGGGGGAGGTCGGCGCGCGTGCGTGACGGCCCGTCCACCGGAGGGCTGTCTCCGGAACGGGCTTGAGCTGTCTGGCCACCTGTGGCGCGGGGTCCTGTGGTTCTCGGTTCTCCCTGTGGGGAGAAGGGCTTCCGGTCACTGGCCGGTGGTGCGGTCCTGCGTACGTTCAGAAGGGTCATCCGGCAAGGCTGGGCCGGCTGGTGCCTCGGGGGCGTAGGCCCCGGGCGGATCGTTGCGCTCGTGGTGCGGTTTCCGGGCAGGCCGGGGGTGCACCTCAGGGTGCTGGCTGCTGGTTGTGCTGCAGGTGGGACAGGTACTTCGGGGTTCGCTCGTGCTGCCAAGTACTGCTTGTACTGCGTGTGCTGCTTGCACTGCGTGTGCTGCTCGTACTGCCTCGTGCTGTTCGGACTGCGTGTGCTGCTCGTACTGCGTGTGCTGCTCGTACTGCCTCGTGCTGCTTGTACTGCTCGTACTGCTCGTACTTCTGGTGGATCTGGAGGGGTACGTCGTGGGTGGCTCTGCCCGCTGTGGTGGTCAGAGCGCCAGTTCCTCGGAGGTGGCCGGCCGTACGCGGTCCCGGGTGATCGTGTCCGCTTCTGTGGCCGTGTTGACCTGGTTCACGTCGGAGAGGGGCGTGGGGAGGGTCAGACCGCGGCTGTTGGGGGACGTGCCGTGGGCCTCGGCGTGGATGCGCTGCTTCATCGTGGGCGGCCGGGAGAGTTCGTACGGCTTCGCCTTCGGTGCGGGAGAGACGTACGGCGCCTTGGCCGGGGTCTCGGTGGCGCTGTTGCCGCTGCTGTCCTGCTGCGGGACGGCCGGGGCGGCGGAGGCGGTGGTGATGAGGCCCAGGGAGGCGAAGAAGGCCAGCAGGGCGGCGACGACGACGGACCAGATACGTGTGACCTTGTTGGTAGCCACGATCCCTCACTTTCGGGTCGGAGGATTTGCGTACTTTCCTCATGATGTGTACGAGGCCCGAGAAGTGCGGGAGGCCGAACCGTGATTCGCGGATCTTCGGATGAACACCACCCGTATGGACGCAAAGCACATAAAAGGGGCGAAAGGCTACGTTCTGTGGGGGGTTCGGTGCGGACCGTGAGGGCCTCTACTGCTGCGTACGGGGCGGGAGTTGGGTCCGGCAGCAGGTCACCGATCGGTATCGGTCGGTGTGTATAGTCGGGCGCCAGAGGTCCCCTACGTCAAGGAAAGACGAGGTAGCGCGGTGAAGAAGCTTCTCCTGGTCGCACTGGCCGCCATCGGCGGGCTCCTCGTGTACCGCCAGATCCAGGCGGATCGCGCCGAGCAGGATCTGTGGACGGAGGCGACT
The DNA here is from genome assembly GCF_046098215.1 of Streptomyces sp. Da 82-17. NCBI lineage: Bacteria > Bacillati > Actinomycetota > Actinomycetes > Kitasatosporales > Streptomycetaceae > Streptomyces > Streptomyces sp. Da 82-17. The sequence goes on along the minus strand of NZ_JBJURH010000006.1, from coordinate 131,233 downwards.
GACTCCGTGCCCGCAGGTTCGTGAGTCCCTTAACGCTCTTCGCAGGCCCCGGTCGCTCCAAGCGGCCGGGGCTTTGTGCTGCGGTGGCCGGGCGGGGGTTCGTGTTGTACGCGTCGCACGCGCGCGGCGGCCGGCCTCGCGGGGCGCCCCGGTGATTTGCCGGAGTGAAGGATTGCCTTGCACGGGCAAAGGGATGCAGGCGCAGACAGTGCGGGGACCCGCGGGGCAGGATGGTCGCGGCCGGGCGACGACGGAGGGGACGTGATGCAGCTGCGCGGCACCAGGCGCTGGGCGGGGTTCGGTACGGCGGCGGCGTGTGCGGTCGCACTGTCCGCGGCGGAAGCGGTGGGGCCGACCGGGCCGCTCGCGGGCCGCGCGGGGCAGGCGTACGCGGCCGACGCAGCGTACGCGGCCGACGACCCGGGCTCGTACGTGTTCGCGCCGGGCGCGGAGCGGGTCGAAGGGGCCGCCGGGCGCTCCGGTGCGCACCTGCTCGACTCCCGGTCCACGTACCGCAGTTCCATCGGCGCGGGCCGGACGCTGTACTACCGCGTGCAGCTCGACGCGGCCTCCGGTGCGTACGTCTCCGCCGTGGCCGTGCCGCCGGGCGGGGCGGAGGTGTCGTACGGGGACCGGATCGCGGTGACGCTGCAGGACGCGGCGGGGAACACCTGCGGGTCCGGGAAGGCCTCGTTCGGGGCGGCGGACTACGCGGCACCGCTGGCGGCGACCGCCGAGCGGCTGATCGACGGGGGCGGTACGCGCTGCCGCGAGGCCGGCACGTACTTCGTCGTCGTCCAGCGGGAGAGCGGGGCCGAGTCGGCGCGCGGCGACTGGGGGCTCGAGCTGAGCCTGGCCGCCGAGCCGCCGCTCGCGGGGGACGCGCCCAGCGAGGCGCCCGCGGAGGCGCAGGATCCGGTGGCGCCGCCCGCGCCGACCGGGTCGGGGAAGGCGGCCGAGGGCGGCAGCGGCTTCAACGACGCGCGGCTCCTCGGGCACGGCGTGTGGAGCGACCGCATCAGGCCCGGCCAGTCGCTGTTCTACCGGGTGCCGCTCGACTGGGGCCAACAGCTGTCCGCGCAGGTCGAGTTGGCGGGCGCGAAAGGCGGCGGCGGGGTCCTCGGCGGCGTGCCCAAGGCGCTGAACGTGAGCGTCCACAACCCGGCCAGGACCCCGGTCACCTCGACCGGCGAGAGCTACCGCGGCGAACCCGTCACCGCCACGCTCGAACCGCTGGCGGCAGTGGCGTACGAGAACCGGTACGCGGCACGGCCCGAGGCCAAGCAGGCGCGGTTCCCCGGCTCGTACTACGTGCAGGTGACGCTCGACCCGAAGCTGCGGGAGAAGTACGGCGACGGCGGGCTCGGACTGACGCTCCGCCTCGGCGTCACCGGTCAGCCGCGGACGGACGTCGCGTACGACGGGGACGCGGGGCCGTTCCAGGTCGGCGGGGGCGACGACGCCGGGGCCGCGGCGGGCTCGGGCGGCGGACCGGACCGGCAGGTGCTCGCGGTGGTGGCGACGGCCGGGATCGGCACGGGGACCGGGCTCGTCCTCGTCCTGGCCCTGTGGACGGTCCTCGCCCGCCGGTCGGCCGCGCGCCGGGAGGCCAGGGAGACGACGGTGCCGCGCACGCCGGTGGAGGAGTACGAGACATCGCGGTGAGGCACCGCCGCTGCGCGGCCCGTCAGAGCCGGCTCAGGGCCCAGAAGCCGACCGCGTAGCTGAGCAGCGCGAGCAGCAGTACCGGCACGGCCACCTTCACGGGCGGGCCCGGACGCCGCTTCCGCCGATGCGGCCTCGGCGCACCCTGGATCGACTCGACGGCCTGCGCGGGCTGTTGCACGGCAGGCACGGGCTGCGCCGGGTACGGGCGGGTCAGCGGGTACGTGTGCCCGTCCGCCGGGAAGCGCAGGCCCGGCTCGTCCTGGGCGACGGTCGGAGGCGTGGGCGGCTCGGCGTGCGGCAGCGGTGTGGGGGGTGGCGTGGGCGGCTGCGGCGGGGCGACAGGCGCCGGGGGCACGGGAGTCGGGGTCGGCGTCGGCGTCGGTGTCGCCGTCGGCTGTGGTGCGGACGGCCCGCTGTTCGTGCCCGTCGGCGGGGCGAGGCGGAAGTCGTCGTCACGCGCGGGTGCGGGCGGCGGGGTCGTGGGCGGGGGCGGCGGTACGGACGGCGGGGGCGGGGGCTTGGGGTGGTGGTCGGCGTCCGGTCCCGCGGCCGGGGGTGCGGCGGGGCGCTTCTTCAGCGGGCCTTCCGGGCCGAACCCCGGCGGCAGCGGCCCGAGTTGGTCGAAGACCTCGATGATCTCGTCGTCCGGTCCGGGCTCCGGCAGCAGTTCCGCGGCCGCGTGCAGGGCCTTGCGCGCGCCCGACGCCGTACGGAATCTCGCGTCCGGGTCCGGCTGCAGCAGCGTCGCGAGGACCTGCCACAGCGGTTCCGGGATGCCCTGCGGGGCGTCCGGGGTGCCGTGCGCGGCGAAGTGCTGGATCAGCGCCTTCGAGTCCGGCTTGGCGCCCTCCAGGAGGTACAGGCCGACCAGCCCGACCGCGAACAGGTCGCCCGGGAAGTCGGGCTCCTCGCCGAGCATCTGCTCGGGCGCGAAGTAGCCCGGCGTACCCACCACGTAGTCGGTCTCGGTGAGCCGGGGCTCGCCCTTGCGCATGGCGATGCCGAAGTCGGAGAGCCGCAGATGCGGCCGGCCCGTGCCCGTGGCCTCGAGCAGGACGTTGGCCGGCTTGATGTCGCGGTGGACGACGCCCTCCTCGTGCACCGCGGTGAGCCCCGCGAGCAGCTGGTCGAGCAGTGTGCACACGAACTTCGGCGCCAACGGGCCGTAGTCCCCGATGACATGGGCCAGGGAACCGCCCTTGACCAGGTCCATCGTGAACAGGACCTTGTCGTCGTCCGCCGCCCAGCTGGCCGGGGCCAGGACGTGCGGGTGGTCGATGCGCAGGGCCTGCTCGCGGACGAAGCGGAGCAGGGTGTGCGCGTCGCTCTGCTGCAGGACCTTGGCGGCGACATAGCGGCGCCGCCGGTGGTCCCAGGCGCGCCACACGGCACCCGCGCCACCGCGGCCGATCGGGTCGACCAGTTCGTACCGGCCGGCGAAGACCTCACCCATGGCCCTGCTGCACTCCTCGTACCGGCTCGTGCCCGCCTGCTTCTGCTGAAACCGTTCAGCAGGTTCGGCAGCAGGCTTTCGGTCAGCTCTGGTGCGCCTCGTAGTGGGCCACGGCGTCCGAGGTGCGGCCGGCGCCGTAGACCTTGAGGAACTCTGCCAGTTCGGGGTGGGAGACGGCGAGGGCGTCGGCGGCCTCGATGATGTCGCCCGCGGCCGAGACGGAGCGCAGCAGCGACTGGATCTCGCGGACCACGCGCTTGACCGTCGGAGCGCCCGAACTGATCGCCGTCTGCCCGGCGTTGGTGAGGACCGAGCCGCCCTGCGACTTCTTGATCTCCTCCATCCGCTCGGCGGCCTCGGCGGCGCTGACGCTGCCGTCGGCGACCTGGCCGGCCAGCTCCTGGAGGTGCTGGACCCGCTGGACCACCGCCGGATTGCCGATCTTGGCCCGCTGGCCGCTCATCAGCTGGGAGAGCATCGGCGCCGAGAGACCCAGGACCGCCGCGAGCCGGGCCTGGTTGAGGCCCAGGTCGTCGATGAGCCGCCGGAAGAGCGCCCCCAAAGGCTCCCCGTACCAGCTGCGCTGCAGCTCCCTGGCTCTTGCGGTGGCTTCCTGCTGTGCGGTGTCCATGGCGTCTCCCCTTCGCTGCTGCGAACCTCGCCGAGCATCTTACGGAGAGTGGTCGTTCACCGGGACCCCCAATCTTTTTGCGAGACTCGGGGGAAGACCCGGTACTCTGGTCTGCGGTGAACGACCGGCCGGGCTTCTTCCGGTCGGATCAGCCGTTTCCGGGGCCTTAGCTCAGTTGGTAGAGCGCTGTCTTTGCATGGCAGATGTCAGGGGTTCGACTCCCCTAGGCTCCACAGCTTCAACAGCACGAACGCCGTGGGGCGGAGGAATCGAATCCTCCGCCCCACGGCGTTCGTGTGTGCCCGGCCCGCCTCCGCTCAGCCGCGGTCCTCCGGGCGCTGCGGGGTCCAGTCGCCGCCCTCGCGCTGCCCGGCGTCCGCCTCGGCCTCGTCCTGCTTCGCGCGGACCTCCGGGTCCAGGTCGTCCCGGCCGCGGCTGCCGTCGACCGAGGACAGGCGCGCGGAGTCCGGCACCTCGGTGGGGGCCGGCGGTTCCACGAGCCAGTCCGGGTTGGCCTGCTTGTCCCACCACTTCCACGCGGCGAACGCGGCGGCGCCCACCAGGCCGACGATCCCGATCCGCTTCAGCGCCCGCCCGGCGAACGCCCGGCGGCGGTGCTTGCGGACCAGGTGCTCGATCTCCTTCGGCGAGACCTGCCCGCGCAGCGCGGACACCGCGGCGCTGCCCCGCGCCGCCGCCTCGTTGGCCATCGGCTGGGCGGCTGCGACGGCCTGCTCCACATGCGGACGGGCCGCGTCCGCCGCCTGGCGGGCCGCCCGCCTGGTCTGCCGCGCGGCCCGGTCCAGGGTCGGCGGCACATGCGTACGGGCAAGTTCCAGGCGCGGGGCGAGATGGGCCTCGTACTGGGTGCGGGCCTGCTCGGCGGCTTCCCTGGCGGCGTCGGACATCTTCGGCGCGAGCCGTACGCGGGCCTCGTGCGCGTAGAGCGCCGCCCGGTCCTTGGCTGTATCGGCGTAGAGCGCCGCCCGGTCCTTGGCCGTGTCGGCGTAGGGCGCCACCACTTCCGCGGCGTGACGCACGCTGTCCTTCGCCGAGCTGGCCGCGGCGCGCGCGCTGTCGATGCGGGTCACGGGTTCCTCCTCCTCGGTGGCGTACCGGTTTTTCACCTTTCCACCCTTTGTCGGATCATGCCCGTCGGGCGACGGGGTGGCATGCGCGGGCGGGCATCCGGGTCATATCCGTTCATGCCCACTCAGGAAACCCGAGTACCCGATGTGCGCCGCTGATGTCAGCGGAACCGGGGCATCCGGCCCCTTTCCTTCGCGGGGCCGCGATCCGTGGGAGGATTCGGGGCGTCAGAGAAGGCAACGGAAGGCAGATCGTGGCTGAGCAGCTTTACGCCACCCTGAAGACCAACCAAGGCGACATCGAGATCCGGCTGTTCCCGAATCACGCGCCGAAGACGGTCAAGAACTTCGTGGAGCTGGCCAAGGGTGAGCGCGAGTGGACCCACCCGGCCACCGGCAAGCAGTCCACGGACAAGCTGTACGACGGCACGGTCTTCCACCGCGTGATCAGCGGCTTCATGATCCAGGGCGGCGACCCGCTGGGCAACGGCACCGGCGGCCCCGGCTACGAGTTCAAGGACGAGTTCCACCCCGAGCTCGCCTTCGACAAGCCGTACCTTCTCGCGATGGCCAACGCGGGCCCGGGCACCAACGGCTCGCAGTTCTTCATCACCGTCTCGCCGACCGCCTGGCTGACCCGTAAGCACACGATCTTCGGCGAGGTCTCGAACGACGAGAGCAAGAAGGTCGTCGACGCCATCGCGGCCACGCAGACCAACCCGCGTACCGACCGCCCGGTGAACGACATCGTCATCGAGTCGGTCGTGATCGAGACCCGCGAGAGCTGAGCCTGCCCGTCCCGCCGGGCCCTGCCCGGGTCCCGCAGGGCCTCGCAGCGCCTCGCAGGCCCTCGCAGCGCCTCGCCGGGAACCTTTTCGCCCCGCTCGTCCGTAGGGATGAGCGGGGCGGTGCGTTGTACCCGTGCCGTCCGTACGGAGAGTGAGGGGACTCATGGACCAGGCGCCCGGCAGTCCGCAGGAGCCGCAGAACGCGTCCGGCCTGCCCGGCTGCTACCGCCACCCGGACCGCGAGACCGGCGTCCGCTGCACCCGCTGCGAGCGGCCGATCTGCCCGGAGTGCATGGTCAGCGCCTCGGTCGGCTTCCAGTGCCCGACGTGTGTACGCGAGGGATCGGGCACCGGGCACGCGCCCACGGCGAACCAGCCGCGCACGATCGCGGGCGGCGCCGTGGCCGCCGACACCCGGCTGATCACCAAGATCCTCATCGGCCTGAACGTCGCCGTGTTCGTGCTGGTGTCGGTGAAGCCCGAACTGGTCACCGAGCTGTTCCTGGTCGGCGGCGCCGCGTACTTCCCGTGGGGCGTCGCCAGCGGTGAGTGGTACCGGCTCGTCACCTCGATGTTCCTGCACGAGGAGATCTGGCACATCGCGTTCAACATGCTGGGGCTCTGGTGGCTCGGCGGTCCGCTGGAGGCGGCGCTCGGGCGGGTGCGGTATCTCGCGCTGTACCTGATCTCGGGCCTGGCCGGCAGTGCGCTCACCTATCTGATCGCCTCGCCGCTGCAGCCCTCGCTCGGCGCCTCCGGCGCGGTGTTCGGCCTGATGGGCGCGACGGCCGTGCTGATGCGTCGGCTCAGCTACGACATGCGGCCGGTGCTGGCGCTGCTCGCGCTCAACATGGTCTTCACGTTCACCTGGTCCGGCATCGCCTGGGAGGCGCACGTCGGCGGGCTCGTCGCCGGCATCGCCGTCGCGTACGGGCTGGTGCACGCGCCCCGCGAGCGGCGGGCGCTCGTGCAGTGGGGGACGTGCGGGCTCATGGTGCTGATCGTGCTCGCCCTGGTGATCGTCAGGACGGCGCAGCTGAGCTGAGGTCGTGGGCCTGTGCGCGGGCGGCACCGGGCCTGTGGAGATCCGGGGAAAACCGGTTCGTTCACCGCTGGTGGACGGTTGTGCACACGCTGTGGCCAAAGTTGTCCACAGCGTGTGGCGGATCTTGTGCATGCTGTGGGGAACAGCAGTGCCCCTTGTCGCTGACCTGGGTTTTCCCAGGAAGGACAAGGGGCGTGCGAGGTTCCGCAGGGCGGATGCGCGGTCGTACCGGCGTCAACGCCACAGGGGTTATCCACAGATCTTCGTAGTTTTCCCCGGCTGTGGAAACGGCTGTGGATAACTCAGTGGATAGCTCGGGGCAGGGCTTGCGCCGCAGGGCCCGGACGCGCTATTCGGCGCAGCCTGCCACCGCGTCGGCGCGCGCTACTTCCACTGCGTGGAGACGCCGAAGCCCGCCGCGATGAAGCCGAAGCCGACCACGATGTTCCAGTTGCCGAGCGCCTCGATCGGCAGCCGCGTGTCCGTCACGTAGAAGACGACGATCCACGCCAGGCCGATCAGGAACAGCGCCAGCATGACGGGGGCCACCCAGCCGCGGCTGGTCAGCTTGATGTTGGCCGCCTGCTTCGACGAAGGCGGCGGCGTGTAGTCGGCCTTCTTGCGGATACGTGACTTCGGCACGAGGGTTTCTCCTGTCGATGCGCTGCGTGGCCGCGCAGGGAACGGGTTCGGCTGGCGCCGGGCGGGGACGTCGATGGGGGCCGATGCTCTCCCCCAAGCGTCCGTTAGCGTAGTGCTTCCGCCGCGCCGTAAGGAGTAAGGGTACGTTGAGCAATTCTGCCGACTCCTTTGACGAGGCCACCGACCGGGCCACCGACGAGTCCACCGACGAGTCCACCGACGAGTCCACCGACGCCCCTGGTCGCAAGCGGGGTCTGCGTCCCGTGCGGCTGCTGACGGCCGCCGTCTTCGCGCTCGCCGGGCTGATCTTCTTCACCAGCTTCAACACTGCCAAGGGTACGAACATCCGTACCGACGATTCGATGCTCAAGCTGTCCGACCTCATCCAGGAGCGCAGCCACAAGAACGGCCGGCTCGAGGCGGCCAACGGCACCCTCCGCGAGGACGTCGACGCCCTCGCCGAGCGGGACAGCGGCAGCTCCGAGGCCGAGGCGGCGAAGCTGGAGGCCCTGGAGAAGAACGCGGGCACGAAGAAGCTCAAGGGCGAGGCCGTCTCCGTCACCCTCACCGACGCGCCCCCCAACGCCACCGCGAAGATCCCCGGCTACCCCGAGCCGCAGCCCAACGACCTGGTGATCCACCAGCAGGACCTGCAGGCCGTCGTCAACGCCCTGTGGAAGGGCGGCGCCAAGGGCATCAAGGTCATGGACCAGCGGCTGATCTCCACCAGCGCCGTCCGCTGCGTCGGCAACACCCTGATCCTCCAGGGCCGCGTCTACTCGCCCCCGTACAAGGTCACCGCCGTCGGCGAGCCCGAGAAGCTGCGGCAGGCGCTCACCGCCTCGCCGGAGATCCAGAACTACATGCTGTACGTCAACGCCTACGGGCTCGGCTGGAAAGTCGACGAGCACCGGGCGATGACTCTTCCCGGCTACTCGGGCACAGTGGATCTCCATTACGCGAAGCCCGTGGAGTAGCCGTAGCCGCAGCCGTTCGCGGGGCGGCCGTTCGGGAGGGGCCGGACCGTGTCGGTGCGAGTGCTCGTCAGGACGTTCAGCGAACTGTGCCTCACCGTCGGCACGTTGATCGTGCTGTTCGTCGCGTACGTCCTGTTCTGGACCGGTGTGAAGGCCGACGGGGCGATGGACCGTCAGATCGACCGGCTGCAGAGCGAGTGGGCGCGGGGGTCCGTGCCCGCCGGTGAGCCGGGAGCGGAGGCCGGGGGCGTGGGGGAGGCGGAAGAGAGCGCAGAGGAAGGGCTCGACGGGGGCGCCGGGGCGGGCGTCGAGGAGGGGCCGCCCTCCCCGCCCGCCTACCAGGACGGCAAGCCCTTCGCCGTCATGTACATCCCCCGCTTCGGTTCCACGTGGAACAAGCCCGTGCTCGAAGGCACGAAGACCGAGACCCTCAAGAGGGGCCTAGGCCACTACGACTCGACCGCCCAGCTCGGGCAGCGCGGCAACTTCTCGGTCGCCGGCCATCGCCGCACCTACGGCGACCCGTTCAAGGACTTCCCGAAGCTGCGGGCCGGCGACCCGGTCGTCCTGACCGACGGCAGTACGTGGTTCACGTACCGCATCACCGCGAAGCCGCTCAAGACGCTGCCCACCGACATCGGCGTGATCGACCCCGTCCCCCGCAAGTCCGGCTTCGACGGGCCCGGCCGTTACCTCACCCTTACGACCTGTGAGCCAGAGTGGGGGCACAGTCACCGGCTGATCGTCTGGGCGCACCTGGACGCGACCCAGCCGGTGGAGGAGGGGAAGCCCGAGGCTTTGCGAAGCTGACCCACGGACACGGGGCGCCGCCCCTTAGGCTGGTGGCGTAGGCCGACTGGCCGACGGGGCCACCGGGGCCACGGGCGTGGGAAGGGACTGCGGACAGCATGTACGGCTGGATCTGGCGGCATCTGCCGGGCAACACGTGGCTCAAAGCGCTGATTTCGGCCGTCCTCGTGGTCGGCGTCGTCTTCCTCCTCTTCCAGTTCGTCTTCCCGTGGGCGGAGCCGCTGCTTCCGTTCAATGACGTGACGGTGGACGAAGGCATGGGCGCGGGCATGGGCGCGGTCTCCGGTTCCCTGGTGGAGGTCTCCCGGTGAGCGCGCGGATCCTCGTCGTCGACAACTACGACAGCTTCGTCTTCAACCTCGTCCAGTACCTCTACCAACTCGGCGCCGAGTGCGAGGTCGTGCGGAACGACGAGGTGGCGACCTCGCACGCGCAGGACGGGTTCGACGGCGTGCTGCTGTCGCCCGGGCCCGGCGCACCCGAACAGGCCGGTGTCTGCGTCGACATGGTCCGGCACTGCGCCGCGACCGGCGTGCCCGTCTTCGGCGTCTGCCTCGGCATGCAGTCGATGGCCGTGGCGTACGGCGGGGTCGTCGACCGGGCGCCCGAGCTGCTGCACGGCAAGACGTCCCCCGTCCTGCACGAGGGCGTGGGCGTGTTCGCCGGCCTCCCCTCGCCGTTCACCGCGACCCGGTACCACTCGCTCGCCGCCGAGCCCGCGCAGGTGCCGGCCGAGCTGCGCGTCACCGCGCGTACCGACGACGGCATCATCATGGGCCTCAGGCACCGTGAACTCCCCGTCGAGGGCGTGCAGTTCCACCCCGAGTCGGTCCTCACCGAGCACGGCCACCGCATGCTCGCCAACTGGCTGGTCGAGTGCGGCGACGCGGAGGCGGTGGCGCGATCGGCGGGGCTGGCACCCGTCGTGGGCAGGGCCTCGGCGTGACCGCCACCCGCCCCGAGCGCGAGTCCGGCGCCCCGTACGAGCAGGAGCCTGCGTACGGGGACGCCGGTGCGTTCGAGGCGGCGGTCGACCGCATGGACGACCCCCTCAACGACCCGCTGCCCGCCGGCGGCCACCCCTCCCCGTGGTTCCGCGCGGCCCCCGCGTCCCCGGAGCCCCAGGACCAGCTGCAGCTTCAACTTCAGCCTCAGCCTGAGCCGTACGAGAGCTCGGCGCTCTACACGGCCCCGGAACCGGACCCTTACGGTCCGACGCCGTACGAGACGTACGAGACCTACGAGACGTATGAGCCGTACGAAGCCGTGGAGCCGCAGCCGTATCAGGCCGTGGAGCCGCAGCCGTACGAGCCCGCCGAGCAGGCGCCCACGTACGACGAGCCCGCCACCCCGCCCGTCGTCGACGACGAGACCGTAGGGCTGCGTACCGCCGACACCCGCAAGGCCGCCGCCGACGAAACGGCGACCGCCGCGCCCGTCGGGGAGGGGCGGGCCGCGCGGCGGCGGGCCGCTCAGCAGGCCGCGCGGCGCGGGGGTGGCGGGGGCCGGCGGCGGCGTCCCACGGGCGCGGCCGCGGCGGCGAAGCCCGAGACCAAGCCGGACGGCAAGCCGCTGTCGCGCGTCGAAGCGCGGCGGGCCGAGCGGGCGAGGAGACCCAGCCCCGCGGTCGTGGCGAGCCGGGCCGTGGGTGAGCTGTTCATCTCCGTCGGCGTGCTGATGCTGCTGTTCGTCGCGTACCAGCTGTGGTGGACGAACGTCCGCGCCGGGCAGGAGGCGGGCAGCGAAGCGAGCAGGATCCAGGAGAACTGGGCGAACGGGAAGCGCAAGCCCGGCGCCTTCGAACCCGGGCAGGGGTTCGCCATCATGCACATCCCGCGGCTCGACGTGGTCGTCCCCGTCGCCGAGGGCATCGACAAGGAACGCGTCCTGGACCGCGGCATGGTCGGCCACTACGCCGAAGGCGCCCTGAAGACCGCGATGCCCAGCGCCAAGAAGGGCAACTTCGCCGTCGCCGGCCACCGCAACACCCACGGCGAACCGTTCCGCTACGTCAACCAGCTGGAGAAGGGCGACGAGATCGTCGTCGAGACCCAGGACAAGTACTACGTGTACGCGATGCAGAGCATCCTGCCGCAGACCAGCCCGAGCAACACCGGGGTCATCGACCCCATCCCCAAGGGCTCGGGATTCACCGAACCGGGGCGGTACATCACGCTGACCACGTGCACCCCGGAATTCACCAGTACCTATCGAATGATCGTGTGGGGCAAGATGGTCGAGGAACGGCCGCGCAGCAAGGGCAAACCCGACGCCCTGGTCCGCTGACCACCGGACCGACTCCACGCGACCGGAACCGAATTCGGTTCACCGCACTTCCACTTCATCCACTTCACTTCACTTGACGGGGCGGGAAGCCGTGGCAGCCACCACCGACCAGGACGAGCGGACCGAGAGCCCGCAGCCCGCGCCGAGGCGCCGAACGCGCTCGGGGAGCCGGTCCGGGCGACGGTCCGGTACGGGACGGATCGCCGCGGCCGTCAGCGTCTTCGGTGAACTGCTCATCACCGCCGGGCTGATCCTCGGCCTCTTCGTCGTCTACTCGCTGTGGTGGACCAACGTCCAGGCCGACCAGGAGGCCCGCAAGCAGGGCGACGCCGTCCGCGACCGCTGGGCCGGCGGCCCCGGCGCCCTCGACACCAAGGACGGCATCGGCTTCCTGCACGTTCCGGGCATGAAGGCCGGCGAGATCCTCGTCAAGAAGGGCACCGACCCGAAGACCCTCAACAACGGCGTCGCCGGGTACTACACCAAGCCCGTCAAGTCCGGCCTCCCCGAGGACAACAAGGGCAACTTCTCCCTCGCCGCCCACCGCGACGGCCACGGCGCCAAGTTCCACAACATCGACAAGCTCAAGGACGGCGACGCGATCGTCTTCGAGTCCAAGGACAAGTGGTACGTGTACAAGGTCTTCGCGAAGCTCACCGAGACCTCGAAGTTCAACGTGGACGTCCTCGACGAGGTCCCCAAGGAGTCCGGCAAGAAGAAGGCCGGCCGGTACATCACGCTCACCACGTGCACGCCGGTCTACACGTCCACGTACCGCTACGTGGTGTGGGGCGAGCTGGACCGCGTCGAGAAGGTCGACAACGAGCGCACGCCGCCGAAGGAACTCCGTTGAGCGGACGCTGAGTTGTGCGGCTCTGGCTTCGTCGCGCGGGTCCGGCTGAGTCGCGCGGGTCCGGCGGGCTCCCACAGAAAGGCTCCCGGCCGCCTCCGATCTCGGAGACGGCCGGGAGCCTTTCTGCTACTTCGTACAGCTACAACGTTCAGCTACTTCGTTCAGTCGCCCCTGCGGGTGCTGAAGCCGGACGGGCCGCCGAAGATTCCGCCGCCGTCGTCACCGCCGTTGCCCCCGTTGCCGCCGTTGCCTTCCCCGCCGGGCGCCGTCATGAAGTTGACGGTCGTGCCGCCCGGCACCTGCGTACCGGCGGGCGGGTCGGTCATCATCACCACGGCGTCCGGCTCCTGCGGGCCGCTCGTGACGTTGCCGGGCGTGAGACCCGCGTCCTCCAGGGCCTTCTTCGCGTCCTTCAGCTTCTGGCCCGTCAGCGCCGGCACCGGCACCTGCTCGGCGGCCTTCGCCACGGTCAGCGTCACCGTCGAACCCGGCACGGCCTGCGTGTTGCCCTTCGGGGTCTGCTCCACGACCTGGCCCGCCGGAACGTCGTCCTTCGGGACCTCCTGCGTGTCCACCTCGAAGCCGTTGGCCGTCAGCTGCTGCTTGGCCGCGTCGACCTGCTGGCCGACCACGTCGGGAACAGTCTTCTGCTCCTGCTCCTTCGCCACGGTCAGCGTGACCGTCGAGCCCTTCTCCAGCTCCGTGCCGGACACCGGGTCCTGGTCGAGGACCTCGCCCTCGGGCTCCGTGGACTCCTTGGGCTTCTCCACGACGTTCAGGCCGTACTTGTCGCTCTCCAGCCGCTCGCGGGCCTCGTCGATGTCGTCACCGATGACGTTCGGCACGGCCACCTTCGGCGCGCCCGTCGACACGACCACGTCGATCGCCGAGGACTTGTCGACCTCGCCGGACTCCGGGTTCTGGCTGCAGATCTTGTTCTTCGCCATGTCCTCGCACGGCTTGCGCTCGACGTCCAGCGTCACATCGGCGTTCTTCGCCCGCTGCTCCGCCTCCTTCAACGTCAGGCCCACCAGGTCCGGCACGGCGACCTTGCCGTCGTCCGCGCCGCCCTTGCCGCCGAACACCTGCGTGCCGATCAGGACCGCGCCGACAAGGACCAGCAGACCGGCGAGGACCAGCAGGATCGTCGACGTGGTGCCCTTGCGCTCGCGCCTGCGCTGCGGGCGGTCGTCATAGCCGTAACCGCCGTCGTCCGGGTTCACCGGCGGCAGCATCGACGTCTGGCCGCCGCCGTTCTGCGGGCGCAGCATCGTCGTCTGCTGGTCGTCCGGGTGACCGCCGCCGTAGCCGACCGCGCCGAGCGCCGCCGTCGCCGCGACCGGCTGGCCGTCCAGACAGGCCTCGATGTCGGCCCGCATCTCGTCCGCCGACTGGTAGCGGTAGTCCGGGTCCTTGACCAGGGCCCGCAGCACGATCGCGTCCATCTCGGGCGTGATCTCGGGGTCGAACGTGCTCGGCGGCTGCGCCTCTTCCCGTACGTGCTGATACGCCACCGCGACCGGGGAGTCACCGACGAACGGCGGGCGCACGGTCAGCAGCTCGTAGAGGAGGCAGCCCGTCGAGTACAGGTCGGAGCGCGCGTCGACCTGCTCGCCCTTGGCCTGCTCCGGCGACAGATACTGCGCGGTGCCGATCACGGCCGCCGTCTGCGTCATCGTCATGCCGGAGTCGCCCATGGCGCGGGCGATGCCGAAGTCCATCACCTTGACCTGGCCGTTGCGCGTCAGCATGACGTTCGCCGGCTTGATGTCACGGTGCACGATGCCGGCGCGGTGCGAGTACTCCAGCGCCTGCAGGATGCCGATGGTCATCTCCATGGCCCGCTCGGGCAGCAACTTCCGCCCGGAGTGCAGGAGTTCACGGAGCGTGGAGCCGTCGACGTACTCCATCACGATGTACGGGATCGAGACGCCGGCACCGCCGCCGTTGTCGTACACCATGTCTTCGCCGGTGTCGTAGACCGCGACGATGGCCGGATGATTGAGCGAGGCGGCGGACTGGGCCTCACGGCGGAACCGGGCCTGGAACGACGGATCGCGGGCGAGGTCCGCCCGGAGCGTCTTCACGGCGACGGTGCGGCCGAGGCGAGTGTCATGGGCGAGGTAGACCTCCGCCATGCCACCACGGCCGAGCACCTGGCCCAGCTCGTACCGGCCGCCGAGGCGACGCGGCTCTTCCATAGCTACCTACCAGCCCTCTCCGTCAGTCCCGACCGCACCCTTGTGTGGTCCGGCGGTGTGCTGTCCCGGGATACCGTACCGGCCCGTCCGAGCATGATCTGGCCGTGAGCGAGACCTGATACAGGACCGGTACCGCCGTGACCGACGTCACTTCCGCTGTCACTTCTTGCTGTCGATGACTGCCTTCATGACGTTCTTCGCGATCGGGGCGGCGAGGCCGCCACCCGAGATGTCACCGCGGTCGGCGTCGCTGTCCTCGACGACCACGGCGACCGCCACCGGCGAACCGCCGTCCGGGTTCTTCGCGTAACTGATGAACCAGGCGTACGGCTTCTCGCTGTTGTCGACGCCGTGCTGCGCGGTGCCGGTCTTGCCTCCCACCGTGACACCCGGGATGCGGGCATTGGAACCCGTGCCCTGTGAGACGACCGTCTCCATCATTTCCTGCAGCTTCTGCGCGTTCGGCTTCGACAGCGGCTCGCTCAGCGTCTTCGGATCGTGCTTCTCGATCACGTCCAGGTTCGGCGCCTGCAGCTCGTCGATCATGTACGGCTCCATCAGCGTGCCGTCGTTCGCGACCGCCGACGCGACCATCGCCATCTGCAGCGGCGTCGCCGCCGTCTCGAACTGGCCGATCGAGCTCAGCGCCGTCTGCGGCTTGTCCATCTCCTTCGGGAAGTTGGACGCCGACGACCGCACCGGAATGAACTGCTCCTTGTTGAAGCCGAACTTCTGGGACGTCTCCAGCATCTTGTCCTTGCCGAGGTCCGAGCCGACCTTGCCGAAGACCGTGTTGCACGACACCCGCAGCGCCTCACGGAGCGAGGCGTTCTTGCAGGGGATCGGGCCCTCGTTCTTCAGCTCCGTGTTCGTGTTCGGCATCGTCCACGGAAGCGGGGAGTCCGTCTTCTCGTCCGGGTCGTCGTACAGCCCGTGCTCCAGCGCGGCCGCCGCCGTGACCACCTTGAACGTGGAGCCCGGCGGGTACGTCTCGCGCAGCGCCCGGTTCAGCGTCGGCTTGTCCGGGTTCTTCTCCAGCCGCTGCCAGGCCTTCTGATCGTCCTCGCTGTTGCCCGCGAACGTCGACGGGTCGTACGACGGGGTCGACGCCAGCGCCAGGATCGCGCCCGTCGACGGGTCGATCGCCGCGACCGCGCCCTTCTTCGAGCCGAGGCCCTCGAACGCCGCCTTCTGCGCCCGGCCGTTCAGCGTCGTGACGACATTGCCGCCGCCCTGCTTCTTGCCGGTGATCATGTCGAGCGTGCGCCGGAAGAACAGGCGGTCGTCGTTGCCCGTCAGGATCTCGTCCTCCAGGGACTCGATCTGCGTGGCCCCGAACGCCTGCGAGGCGAACCCGGTGACCGGCGACCACATCTCGCCGTTCTTGTACGTCCGCTTGTAAGCGAAGTCACTGCCCGTCGTCGGCGCCGAGCCCGTGATCGGCTTCTCCCCGACGATGATGTCGCCACGCTTCTGCGCGTACCGCTCGATCAGCACCCGCCGGTTCTTCTCGTGCGTGCGCAGCTCGTCCGCCGACACGTACTGCAGCCAGTTGTCCCGCAGCAGCAGCGCCAGCATCAGCAGACCGCAGAAGATCGCGATCCTGCGCAGTGGCTTGTTCACGGCCGCACCACCTGAGTCATCTCGGCGTCAGGGTTCGGCGCGGGGGCGGGGGCGGGGCGGCGGGCGGTGTCGCTGATACGGATCAGCAGACCCACCAACGCCCAGTTCGCGATGACGGACGAACCACCCGCAGCGAGGAACGGCATCGTCATACCGGTCAGCGGGATGAGACCCATCACACCACCGGCGACGACGAAGATCTGCAGCGCGAACGCACCGGACAGACCGACCGCGAACAGCTTGCCGAACGGGTCACGAGCCGCCAGCGCCGTACGCACACCGCGCTCGATCAGCAGCGCGTACAGCAGCAAGAACGCCATCACACCCGCAAGACCCAGCTCCTCGCCGATCGTCGCGAAGATGAAGTCCGCGTTCGCCGCGAAGCCGATCAGGTCCGAATGACCCTGGCCCAGACCCGTACCGAGCACACCGCCCGAGCCGAACGCCATGATCGACTGGCCGATCTGCTCACACGCACCCGACGTCGCATAGCAGCCGAAGGGGTCCAGCCAGGCGTCCACACGCGCCTGCACATGGCTGGCGAACGAGGCCACAGCCACGGCACCCGCCACGGACATGCCCAGACCGATGACGATCCAGCTCGTCCGCTCCGTCGCCACGTACAGCATGATCACGAACATGCCGAAGAACAGCAGCGACGTACCCAGGTCGTTCTCGAAGACCAGGATCAGCAGGCTCATCGCCCAGATCACCAGGATCGGGCCCAGGTCACGGCCACGCGGCAGGTAGAGCCCGAGGAAACGACGGCTCGCGAGCGCCAGCGCATCGCGCTTCACCATCAGGTAGCCGGCGAAGAACACCGCGATGACGATCTTCGCGAACTCACCGGGCTGAATGGAGAACCCGCCGATCCGGATCCAGATCTTCGCGCCGAACTGGTCCGTTCCAAGGCCCGGAACCAGCGGCAGCAGAAGCAGCATCAGCGCCACGACCATCGAGATGTACGTGAAGCGCTGCAGGATGCGGTGATCCTTCATGATCAGCATCACCGCCACGAACAGGGCGATACCGAGCGCCGAATACATCAGCTGGTTCGGCGCAGCCGGATTGAACGCACCGAACGCGTTCTTCTGCAGCTGCTGCAGCCGCTCGGATTGGTCGAGACGCCAGATCAGGACCAGGCCAAGCCCGTTGAGCAACGTCGCCAACGGCAGCAGCAGCGGGTCCGCGTACGGAGCGAACTTCCGCACCACCAAGTGCCCGACCGCCGCGAGCAGTCCGAGCCCGAGCCCGTACCCGAGCATGCCCGTCGGCATCTCGTCGTTCATGGCGAGGCCCACATTGGCGTACGCGAAAACCGGGATGACCACTGCGAAGACCAGCAGCGCCAGCTCGGTGTTACGGCGGCTCGGTGCCCCGATCGCTCCAATGGTGGACGTGTGTGTCGTACTGCTCATGGCTAGGAAGGCCCCCTGCGCCTACTGCTGACCGGCGGTCGCGCTGCCGCGTGGGGTCGGTGACTTCGTGCTCTGCTGTTCGGCGGCGTCCTTGCCGTCCTTCGTCGCGCCGGACGTGCCGCCCGCCTCGCCCTCACCGGTCGCGGCGTTCGACTCCTCCTCCGCCTTGCGCTCCTGCGCCTCCCGGCAGTCCGCCGTCAGCTCGGAGATCTTGCGGCGGGCGTCCTCGAGCGTCGTCGGGTCGAGACCCTTCTCCTCGAGCTTCGTGCGCTGGAAACTCGGCAGACAGCTCAGCTCGACCTCCGGGTGCTCCTCCTCGAGCCGCGAGAGGTTCACCCACGCCAAGTCCTGGTTGATGCCCCGGTACAGGGCCAGATGCCCGTCCTTCGCACCGACGTAGTACTGCGTCTGCGTCCAGTAGTACGCCCCGTAGAGACCGCCGCCGACCACCGCGAGCGCCAGCGCGATCAGCAGCGACCGCTTGATCCACTTCCCGCGCCGCCGGGGCTTCTCGAAGTCCTGCTCCATGTACGCACCGAAGGAGCCCTCCGGGACGTACGCATCCGGCTCCGCCGATCCGGGCGGGCCGAAACCGCCGCTCGGCTGCGGCGGCACCGGACGGCCCAGGCCGGCCGCGCGGCCCGCGGGCGTCTGCATCGCGCCGTTGTCGCTCAGCTGCAGCTGGTTCTCGGCGACCGCGCCGACCACCACCGGGGTGTCGACGAGCTGGCCGGCCAGGGTGTCACCGCTGTCGATGTCCAGGACGTCCGCGACGATCACCGTCACGTTGTCCGGGCCGCCGCCGCGCAGCGCGAGCTGGATCAGCTCCTGCACGGTCTCCTGCGGACCCTGATAGCTGGCGAGGGCCTCCTCCATCGTCTGGTGCGACACCACACCGGAGAGGCCGTCGGAACAGATCAAGTACCGGTCGCCGGCGCGGACTTCACGGATCGACAGGTCGGGCTCGACATGGTCGCCGCTGCCCAGCGCACGCATCAGGAGCGACCGCTGCGGATGCGTGGTCGCCTCCTCCTCGGTGATCCGGCCCTCGTCGACGAGCCGCTGCACCCACGTGTGGTCCTGCGTGATCTGCGTCAGCACGCCGTCCCGCAGGAGATACGCCCGCGAGTCGCCGACGTGCACCAGGCCGAGCCGCTGGCCCGTCCACAGCAGCGCCGTCAGCGTCGTCCCCATGCCCTCGAGCTGGGGGTCCTCCTCGACCATCACGCGCAGCTGGTCGTTGGCCCGCTGCACGGCGTCGCCGAGCGACGTCAGGATGTCCGAGCCCGGCACGTCGTCGTCGAGCTGCACGAGCGTGGAGATCACCTCGGAGCTCGCGACCTCACCGGCCGCCTGACCGCCCATGCCGTCGGCGATCGCGAGCAGCCGCGGACCGGCGTAACCCGAGTCCTCGTTCCCCTCCCGGATCATTCCCTTGTGCGATCCGGCGGCGAAGCGCAGTGACAGACTCATGCGCACCTCGCCCGTCGGCTCCGGGTACATCCGCACGGTGCCCACCCTCCGGTCGGGAGCGTGCTCGGGCCCGTCGTGTGGGCCGCGTCGGCTCGCTCGCTCCGCTCGCGCTTATTCATGACCTTGCACTACTTCCGCAGCTCGATGACGGTCTTGCCGATGCGGATCGGCGCACCGAGAGGCACGGGCGTCGGAGTGGTCAGCCGGGTCCGGTCGAGATACGTGCCGTTCGTGGACCCGAGATCCTCCACGATCCACTGACCGTCGCGGTCCGGGTAGATCCTGGCATGCCTGCTCGACGCGTAGTCGTCGTCCAGGACGATCGTCGAATCGTGCGCACGGCCCAGCGTGATCGTCTGCCCCTGCAGCGCCACGGTCGTGCCCGTCAGGGTGCCCTCGGACACCACCAGCTTCGACGGCGCACCACGGCGCTGCCGCCCCCCGCCGCTCTGCTGCCGCGGCGCAGGCGGCGCCGCCTGGCGGCCCTGCGGGCGCGCCTCACCGCCGCGGCGCGAACCGCGCTGCGTCACACGCGTACCGAACAGGTCGCTGCGGATGACCTGGACGGCCACGATCACGAACAGCCACAGGACGGCCAGGAAACCCAGCCGCATGACCGTCAGGGTCAGCTCTGACATTGCCCCCGCTTCACCCTTCGGCTTGCCGGTAAATGATGGTGGTGCTGCCCACGACGATCCGCGAGCCGTCGCGGAGCGTAGCGCGGGTGGTGTGCTGCCCGTCCACCACGATGCCGTTGGTGGACCCGAGATCCTGGATCGTCGAGGGCGTTCCGGTCCGGATCTCACAGTGCCGGCGCGATACGCCGGGGTCGTCAATCCGTACATCAGCGTCGGTGCTGCGGCCGAGCACCATCGTGGGCCGCGAGATCTGGTGGCGGGTGCCGTTGATCTCGATCCAACGCCGAGTCTGCGCACCCGGCAGCGGACCCGAGGGCCCCTGCGGACGCGCCTGCGGGCCACGGCCCGCACCGGGCGGCGGAGCGGAAGGCATCGGCGGCGCACCTGCCGGGGCGGCCGCGGGCGGGTAGCCGTAACCACCGCCGCGCTGCTCGCCGGCCGGAGGCCCGGACGGGCCCGCCGGAGCGTGCGACGAACTCGACGCGAGGGTCCGGCTCCGGACCCGGTACAGACCCGTGTCCAGATCGTCGGCCTTCTCCAGGTGGACCTTGATCGGTCCCATGAAGGTGTACCGCTGCTGCTTCGCGTAGTCCCGGACCATCCCGGAGAGCTCGTCCCCGAGCTGGCCCGAGTACGGGCTCAGCCGCTCGTAGTCGGGAGCGCTCAGCTCCACGATGAAGTCGTTGGGCACGACGGTCCGCTCGCGATTCCAGATCGTGGCGTTGTTGTCGCACTCACGCTGCAGCGCACCAGCGATCTCGACCGGCTGGACCTCGGACTTGAACACCTTGGCGAAGGTGCCGTTGACCAGACCTTCGAGTCGCTGTTCGAACTTCTTCAGGACTCCCATGGGCACCTCCTCCGGTCGTAATCATCCTGGTACTGCTTACTGATCGTATCCACGCGCCGGGAAATCGGCTGGTTCCCCTTCTCTGGCCTGCGGATGGGTGTCGCCTCTCACATGTCCCCGTCCGCGCAGTTCACACGTCCCGTCGACGTGCTCCGCATGTCCAGGTACATATGCCCAGGTCCGAGCGCTCCGCATGTCCTCGGCCACGTGCTTCCACATGGCCATGTCCACGTGCCGCACGTGTCCAAGCACACGTGCCCTGCCTGTGCTCGTGCCCGGGCGTTCACTGCTCCTGCCCGCGCACTCCCACACCGGATCGTAGAGGCGGCCCCGAGCCAGTGTCCCGCACCTGGGGATCTGGGTGCTTTGCCTGTGGATAACTGCGGACAGGCCGTGCCTGGAGCGGTCGGGGCGCCTGCCGAGGGGGCGGCGTCCGTCGGCGTCGCGGGCCCGTCGGGGGTGTGGCCTGCGGGGCTGTCGGTACGGGAGGGAGTCAGGGGGCACCGGGAGGGGTCTCGGCGGCCGACGGGTGGCCGACGTGGGGGCCGGTGCGCGGTCCGCGCAGGTCCGGGGCCTGCGGGTGCGGAACGGGCCTCGGCGGCCGCCGGTTGAAAGGGATGTGAATCCACCCTCGGCATCGTGCTAATCTTCTGGATGTCGGCAGGCGCCCGCAGCAAGCGGAAGCCAGGTGACACACCCAATGCGCGGGTGGCGGAATAGGCAGACGCGCTGGATTCAGGTTCCAGTGCCCGCAAGGGCGTGGGGGTTCAACTCCCCCCTCGCGCACAAGCCGGAAGCCCCGCAGGTCAACGACCTGCGGGGCTTCTGCTATGTCCGGGACCCCCGCCGTGAACGTGCTGAAGCTCACACCCGGCCCGGCGTCGTGGTGAGGCTCGGTCCCCAGCCTCCGCAGAGTTATCCACAGGCTCTGCCGGTCGCCGCACCCCGGCGGTACGGTCGACCCACGTCGATGCCAACCGCCCGACGACGGCGGGCAACCACGGGGGAGGCGGTCTTACGTGACCGAGCTGGACACCACAGTCACCGAACAACACCGGACGCGACCGGCCCTGCCAGGCCCCGCACCACGACGCCTCCCCCACGTGCCCGGCTTCGCCCGCTGGACCGGCGAGGAATCCCCGAAGCGCACCGGCAAAGCCCTGCGCGGCCGCGTCCCGCGCTCCGCCCACGCCCAGTTCGCCCCCACCGAAGGCCGCCCCGACGCCGTCACCGCCGTCGAGGAGTCCAACCACGGCCGCCTCCCCGAGCTCACGCCCATCCGCGTCGGCAGGATGGCCGCCACCCCCTTCGCCTTCCTCCGCGGCTCCGCCGGCCTCATGGCGTACGACCTCGCCCGCACCCCCGCCACCGGCATCGGCGCCCAGATATGCGGAGACGCCCACGCCGCCAACTTCGGCCTCTACGGCGACGCCCGCGGCGAACTCGTCATCGACCTCAACGACTTCGACGAAACCGTCCACGGCCCCTGGGAATGGGACCTCAAGCGGCTCGCCACCTCCCTCGTCCTCGCCGGACGCGAAGCGGGCGCGAGCGAAGACGTCTGCCGGGAAGCCGCCCACGACTGCGTCGGCGCCTACCGACGCACCATGCGGCTCCTCGCCAAACTCCCCGTGCTCGACGCCTGGAACGCCATCGCCGACGAAGAACTCGTCTCCCACACCGACGCCCACGACCTGCTCGGCACCCTCGAACGCGTAGCGGAGAAGGCCCGCAACAACACCAGCGGACGCTTCGCCGCCAAGTCCACCCGGTCACTCCCGGACGGCAGCCGCCGCTTCGTCGACGCCCCGCCCGTACTGCGCCGCATCCCCGACGCCGAAGCGGCCGCGGTCGCCCAAGGGCTCGGCGAATACCTGACCACGCTCTCCGAGGACCGCCTCCCGCTCCTCGCCCGGTACGCGATACAAGACGTCGCCTTCCGAGTCGTCGGCACCGGAAGCGTCGGCACCAGGTCGTACGTCGTGCTGCTCCAGGACCACCGCGGCGAACCCCTCGTCCTGCAGGTCAAGGAAGCCCGGCCCTCGACGCTGCTGCCGCACCTGCCCGCCGTCGGCTTCAAGGCGCCCGACGTGCCGCACGAAGGACGCCGCGTCGTCCTCGGACAGAAGCGCATGCAGGTCGTCAGCGACATACTCCTCGGCTGGACGACGGTCGACGGACGGCCGTACCAGGTACGGCAGTTCAGGAACCGGAAGGGCAGCGTCGACCCGGCCGCGCTCGCCGCCGACCAGGTCGACGACTACGGCCGCATGACCGGAGCGCTCCTCGCCCGCGCCCACGCGCACAGCGCCGACCCGCGCCTCATCGCCGGCTACTGCGGGAAGAGCGAGGAGCTGGACGAGGCGGTCGCCGGCTTCGCCGTGTCCTACGCCGACCGGACCGAAGCCGATCACGCACGACTCGTCGCCGGGATACGGGACGGGGCGGTGCAGGCCGAGCTCGGGGTGTGAGCCGGGCGCCGGAGCGGACGTGAGCGCCCGCCGCGAGCCCCCGTAGGCTGGGCGGGTGACGAACCCGGAGGACGCGGTGAACCGGCCCGATGACGAGCGGCCCGAGGCCAGGCTCGAACAGGCGGTGCGGGTTGCCGAGCAGGCATTGATCGAGTTCGAGATCGCGGTGGAGACGTTCCGGGTCGAGGTGGAGAACTTCTCGCGGCTTCACCACCAGAAGCTCGGCCCGATGTACGCGCGGCTCGAAGAGCTGGACGCGCAGATCGCGGAGGCGAAGGCGGCACGTACCGGCGACGCCGAGGATCTGCGGCGGGCGCAGGAGCTGCGGGCCCGGGTGATGCCGATGCCGGACGTGGCGGAGCTGTTCCAGGAGTGGATGGACTCGGACGGGCTGTCGCCGGAGGCATCGGCGATGCTGACCGAGATGCCGGTGCGGGCCCCCGAGCGGGTGCGGCCCAGCGACGAGGCGCGCAGGCTCTACCGCGAGCTGGTCCGCAAGGCACACCCCGACCTGGCGCAGGACGACAGGGAGCGGGAGCGGCGCGAGGAGTTCATGGTCCGCGTCAACGCCGCGTACGGGCGGGGCGACGAGACCCTGCTGACCGAGCTGTCCGCGGAGTGGGCCGCCGGGCCGGTGGCCGAGGAGGACCGGCCGAGCAAGAGCGAGGAGCTGTACGCGCGGCTCGAGTGGCTGGCGCAGCGCAAGGAGATGCTGACGCTCGTCGCCCGGGAGCTGGAGGAGGGCGCGATCGGCTCGATGCTGCGGATGGCGCCGGACGACCCCGACCGGCTGCTCGAGGAGATCGCCGAGCAGCTGCTCGCGCAGGTCGCCGAGCGGGAGGCCGAGCTGGGGCGGCTCGTCGGCTGAGGTCGCCCGGCGGGTGAGGTCGCCTGGCGGGTGAGGTCGCCTGGCGGGTGACGCTGGGCCACCGTCGCGGGCCGGGCCTGGTACGGCTGGTCCGTTGCGGCTGGTCCGGTACGGCGGCGGGCCGGCTGCTGTGGCAGGGGTCGGTTCGGTGGGGGTGGCTGGTCCGGTAGCGTCGGGGTATGGCTTTCGGATCTGTGCCCACGGTTGATGTCACTGAGCTCGCGGACGGCGACTTCCTGCTCGATGTCCGCGAGGACGACGAGTGGCAGGCCGGTCACGCGGAGGGTGCGCTGCACATTCCGATGAGCGAATTCGTCGCCCGGTACGGCGAGTTGACCGAGGCCGCGCCGCAGGACGGCCGGATCAACGTGATCTGCCGGTCCGGCGGCCGGTCCGCGCAGGTCACGATGTACCTCGCGCAGCAGGGCCTCGACGCGGTGAACGTCGCCGGCGGCATGGAGGCGTGGGCGGTCGCGGGCCGCCCCGTCGTGAACGATGCGGGGCAGCCGGGCGCGGTCGTCTGAGGCGGTACGCGGTACGGGGCGCGGTACGCGGTACGGGGGGCGTGACCCGCAGGACGGGGTGAGGGGTTCGGGTTCGCCGTACGGAGTTCGCGGTACGGGGTTCGCGGTTCGGCCGTACGGAGGTGCTCCCTCCGTGCCGTCGGCGTGGCTCAGCTGAGGCTGTGGGACGCCAGCAGGTCGCCCAGCGTCTCCTCGTGGGCCGCCGCGGAGCCGAGCGAGAGCTCCAGTTGTTTGGCCCAGGCGTGATAGCGGTGCAGCGGATAGTCCGTGTCGGCGCCGAAGCCGCCGTGCAGGTGCTGGGCGGTCTGCACGACCCGTCGTACGCCGTCCGACGCCCAGATCTTCGCGACCGCGATGTCCCCGACCGCCGGAAGCGCCCCCTCGGACCCGGTGGAGATGCGCCAGGCGGCCTGCCAGAGGGTGGCTTCCATGGCGCGCAGATCGATGTAGCGGTCCGCTGCCTGGACGGCCACGGCCTGGAAGGTCGCCACGGGGTGGCCGAACTGCACGCGCTTGCTCGTGTAGTCGCTGGACATGGCGAGTACGGCTTCGCCGAGGCCCAGGGCGAGCGCGCAGGTGCCGGTGGTGAGGAGATTGCGGAGCTCGTCCCAGGCGCCCTCGGCGGCGATGACGTCGGTGGCGGGGACGCGGGCGGCGTCGAGGTGGAGTTCGCCGAGGCGTTCGCCGTTGGTCGAGTACTGCTCGGCGAGGGTCAGGCCGTCCTGGGTGCGCTGGACGGCGGCGAGGACCGTGCGGCCCTCGGGTGTGTGGGCGGGCACCACGATCAGGTCGGCGTTGTGGGCCCAGGGCACGGCGGTCTGGACGCCGTCGAGGGTCCAGCTGTGGTCGTTCGGGTCCTGGCGTGCGGTGACGGCGAGTTCGGCGGGGTCGTGTCCCGTGCGGCCGTTGGCGGCGACCGTGAGGACGAGCTCGCCGCGGCCCGTCGCCGCCAGGGTGCGCTGCTTCAACTCCGGGCTGCCGTGGGCCTGTACGGCCTGCGCGGCGGCGCTGTTCTCGAGCAGCGGTACGCGGGCGACGACCTTCGCGGACTCGCGCAGTACGAGGCAGAGGGCGATGGCGTCGAGGCCCGCGCCGTTGTGTTCCGGAGCGATGAGCAGGCTCAGCAGGTCGGACTTGGCCAGGGTGTTCCACAGAGCGCGGTCGAAGTCGTCGGCCACGGCCTTGGTGGTGAGGGCGGGGCTGGGTACGGCGTCCGGTGCGGTGGTGGCGAAGACGGCCTTGGCTGCCTCGACGGCTGCTTGTTGTTCTTCGGTGAAGGTGAAGTCCACTGCCTGTCCTCCCCGGCTTCGGTCCTGTCCAGCGGGCCCGGGCGCGCACGCACGCACAGCACTCGGACCCTGATCTGACGGGTCGTCAAGATAGAACAGGTTCTAGAGGAAGGGAAGGGAAGGGAAGGGAAGGGAAGGGCGCTCCCCGGCGGCACCCTCCCTCGCAGTGGAAACCCCTCAGCGGTCGAAGTCCAACTCCACCTTCTCCGTTGCCGGATGGGACTGGCACGCCAGCACGTAACCCGCCTCCGTCTCCTCCGGTTCGAGGGCGAAGTTGCGGTCCATGCGGACCTCGCCGGAGACCAGGAAGGCCCGGCAGGTGCCGCACACGCCGCCCTTGCAGGCATACGGCGCGTCCGAGCGGTTGCGCAGCACCGTGTCGAGCAGCGCCTCGCCGTCCTGGACGGGCCAGGTGCCGGAGCGGCCGTCCAGGGTCGCGGTCACCGTGCTGTGCGCGGGAGTCGGCGCCTTCGGTGCGGACGCCGCCGTGCCGTCGTCGACGTGGAAGATCTCCTCGTGGATGCGGTCTCTTCGTACGCCGAGGGAGCGCAGGGCCCGTTCGCTGCCCTGGACGAGGCCGAAGGGGCCGCAGAGGAACCAGCCGGCGATCTCGTCGACGGGCAGCAGTGCGGGGAGGAGTTGCTCGATGCGTTCCTCGTCGAGGCGGCCGGTCACCACGCCGGCCTGCTGTTCCTCCCGGGAGAAGACCGTGACCAGCTGGAACCGTGTCGGATAACGGTCCTTGAGGTCGGCGACCTCCTCCAGGAACATCGTCGACGCCGCCGTGCGGTCGCTGCGGATCAGGCAGAACCGGGCCTCGGGCTCGCGCGCGAGGAGCGTCGCGACGATCGACAGGACCGGTGTGATGCCGCTGCCGCCGACGATCGCGGCGTAGTGCCCCGGCCGGGGTTCGAGCGTGAAGCGCCCGGCGGGCGTCATCACGTCCAGGACGTCCCCGACGGCGATCTCCTTGTGCGCGTACGGGGAGAACGCGCCGCCCTCCACCATGCGCACGCCCACCCGCAGTTGCCGCGGCCCTTCGGGGTCGAGGGCGGGGGAGCAGACGGAGTACGTACGGCGGACCTCCTTGCCGTCGACGTCGCGGCGCAGGGCGAGGTGCTGGCCCGGCGCGTACCGGTACTCGGCGCGGAGCTCCGCCGGTACGTCGAAGGTCAGGGCCACGGCGTCCTCGGTGAGCGGGTCGACGGCCGCGACGCGGAGCGGGTGGAAGCGGGCCATCGTGCCCGGCTTGCCTGCCATCACAACTCCTTGAAGTGGTCGAAGGGTTCACGGCAGGCGACGCAGCGGCGCAGTGCCTTGCAGGCGGTGGAGGAGAAGCGGCTGAGCAGCTCGGTGTCGGTGGAGCCGCAGTGCGGGCAGCGCACGGCCAGGGTCAGCGGGACCGGCCCCTGGGTGGCGCCCGCGCGGGGCGGGGCTATGCCGGACTCGGCGAGCTTGCGGCGGCCCTCGTCGCTGATGTCGTCCGTGGACCAGGCCGGGGTGAGGACGCGGCGGACCGTGACCTCGGGCATGCCGTGCTCGTGCAGCACCTTCTCTATGTCCGCGGTCATCGTCTCCACGGCCGGACAGCCCGTGTACGTCGGCGTCAGGTCCACCTCGACGCTGCCGGGGCCGAGGACGCGCACGTCCCGGACCACGCCCAGCTCCGCCAGGGTGATCATGGGCAGTTCGGGGTCGGGGACCGAACCGGCAAGTTCCCGGAGGCGCTCTTCGAGGCGGGACTCGAGCGAGGTCGGTGGGGTCAGTGGGGTCGTCACCATGTCGCCCCCGGGTGGCTGCGGTGCAGGTGCTGCATCTCGGCGAGCATCCGGCCGAAGGACTCGGTGTGCAGCCCCTGGCGGCCGGCGCCCGCGGTCCAGGCGCCGGTCTGCGGTGTCTCCGGCAGCGTCAGGGTGGCGCCGCGCAAGGTCTCGGCGATGGACGTGTCCCAACTGGCCTGCAGCGACTCCCAGTTGATGCCGTGGCTGGCCGTCAGGCCGTCGACGGGCTGGAACATCTCGCCTGTGTACCGCCACAGGGCGTCCACCGCGCGCTGCATCCGCGCATGGCTCTCCTCCGTGCCGTCGCCGAGGCGGAGGGTCCACTGCTCGGCGTGGTCGCGGTGGTACTCGACCTCCTTGACGGCCTTCGCGGCCAGCGCGGTGAAGGGGCCGTCGGTGCGGGCCAACTCCGCGTACAGGAAGGACTGGTACGTCGAGAAGTACAGCTGGCGGGCGATGGTGTGGGCGAAGTCGCCGTTGGGCTGCTCGACGAGTTGGAGGTTGCGGAAGGCGCGCTCCTCGCGGAGGTAGGCCAGCTCGTCCTCGTCGCCGACCTGGGAGAGGAGGATGCGGGCCTGGCCGAGCAGGTCGAGGGCGATGTTCGCCAGGGCGACCTCCTCTTCGAGGACGGGCGCGTGGCCGGCCCACTCCCCCAGCCGGTGGGAGAGCACCAGCGCGTCGTCGCCGAGCGCCAGGGCGGCGGCGGTGACCGCCGGGTCCAGGGCCTCGGGGGCGTCCGCCCGGGCGGCGCCGGCGGGCGCGGTCGCGGGTGCTTCGGGGGCGGTCACAGGTGCTTCACTCCTTCCGGGATCTCGTAGAACGTGGGGTGGCGGTACGGCTTGTCGCCTGCGGGCTCGAAGAAGGAGTCCTTCTCGTCGGGGGACGAGGCGGTGATCGCCGCCGAGGGCACGACCCACAGGGAGACGCCTTCGTTGCGGCGGGTGTAGAGGTCGCGGGCGTTGCGCAGGGCCATCTCCGCGTCCGGCGCGTGCAGGCTGCCGGCGTGCGTGTGGGAGAGGCCGCGGCGGGAGCGTACGAAGACCTCCCAGAGCGGCCAGTCGGTCGATGCGGTCATGCCGTCGCCTCCCCGTGGAGCTGTGCCGTACCCGCGTGTGCGGAGCTGTCTTCTGCTGTCCCCGCGTGCGCGGAGCTGTCCTGTGCCGTGCCTGTGTGGGTCGAGCTGTCCTGTGCCGTCGTGCTGTGCTTCGACGCGTAGGCCGCTGCCGCTTCGCGGACCCAGGCGCCCTCTTCGTGCGCCCGCCTGCGCTGGGTGATGCGCTGTTCGTTGCAGGGGCCGTTGCCCTTGAGGACCTCGCGGAACTCGGTCCAGTCGATGGGGCCGAAGTCGTAGTGCCCCCGCTCCTCGTTCCACTTCAGCTCCGGGTCGGGGAGCGTCAGTCCGAGGGTCTCGGCCTGGGGGACGCAGATGTCCACGAAGCGCTGCCGCAGCTCGTCGTTGGAGTGGCGCTTGATCTTCCAGGCCATGGACTGCGCGGAGTGGGACGACTCGTCGTCGGGCGGGCCGAACATCATCAGCGAGGGCCACCACCAGCGGGCCACCGCGTCCTGCGCCATCGCGTGCTGCTCCGCCGTGCCCCGGCTGAGGGCGAGCAGCGATTCGTACCCCTGGCGCTGGTGGAAGGACTCCTCCTTGCAGATCCGGACCATCGCGCGGGCGTACGGACCGTACGAGCAGCGGCAGAGGGGGACCTGGTTGGTGATCGCGGCGCCGTCCACGAGCCAGCCGATCGCGCCGACGTCGGCCCAGGTCAGCGTGGGGTAGTTGAAGATCGACGAGTACTTCTGGCGGCCTTTGTGCAGCTTGTCGAGGAGTTCGTCCCGGCTGGTGCCGAGGGTTTCCGCCGCGCTGTAGAGATACAGGCCGTGGCCCGCCTCGTCCTGGACCTTGGCGATCAGGATGGCCTTGCGGCGCAGGGACGGGGCGCGCGTGATCCAGTTCGCCTCGGGCTGCATGCCGATGATCTCGGAGTGGGCGTGCTGCGCGATCTGGCGGACGAGCGTGGCCCGATAGGCGTCGGGCATCCAGTCCCGCGGTTCGATGCGTTCGTCCGCGGCGACCGCGGCGTCGAACGCCGTGGTCCGGTCCTGCGCGGTCACCGTCGCCATGCCTGCCTGTCCCCTCGTTCGACGTCCCGGCCTCGTGCCGGGAGCTCCGCCTTGATCAACCTACCGACCGATCGTTCGGTTCGTCGATTTCAATGGTGGGACCGGCGGCCATACGGTGTCAACCCTGTGGATAACCTCACGGCCGCTGTGCGCTGGCACCTCGGCTGAGTACCGTTCCGATGGCGAATCAGCGGTACGGGACGAATCAGCGGTGCTGCGGGGACCAATCAGTGGCGCTGCGGGGCCGAATCAGCGGTACGGGGACGGGAGCGGGCGCCATGGACGGGTACGAGCAGGGCCGCGGCGCCGGCGCACGGCCGCCCGGACCCCGCACCGGCATCGCCGCGCTGTCCCCGCCGTACCAGCTCGCGGCGTTCGTGGTGCTCGCCGCCGTCGGCATCGTGACCTGCGTGCACCTCGCGATGGTGTTCCTGCACGTCGCCCCGGCGAACACGGTGACCAAGCAGCACGGCCAGGCGGTCGATGACTGGGTCTACCCCGAGTTCGAGCAGAACTGGAAGCTGTTCGCCCCCAACCCGCTGCAGCAGAACATCGCCGTCGAGGCCAGAGCCCAGTTCCGTACCGAGGACGGCCGGATCCGGCACACCGACTGGCACGGCCTCTCCGCGCAGGACGGCGCGGCCATAGACGGGAACCTGCTGCCCAGCCACACCGAGCAGAACCAGCTCCGCCGCGCCTGGGACTACTACACGTCCACGCACGACACCCGGAACCGGCCGAACGGCATGCGCGGCGAGCTCTCCGCCGAGTACCTGCGGCGGATCGCGGTGCTCCGGATCGACCGGGCCGAGCGCGCCCCGGCCACGGACGAGCTGCTGCGGGTCCAGGTCAGGTCGGTGACCACCAATGTGCAGCCGCCCGCGTGGAGCGGCGAGAAGCTCGACCCCAAGCCCGTGATCCGCATGCTGCCCTGGTGGAACGTCACGTCCCAGGACCTGGAGGTACGTGACCGGTGAACCGCTTCGACCGCCCGGCGGCGGCGCTCTCCCGCGGCATCGACCGGGTCACCTCGCGTGCGCTCGGCCCGTACCAGACGGCCGTCATCCGCATCGGCTTCTCCGCGACCTGGCTGCTCTTCCTGCTGCGCGAATTCCCCAACAGGCATGAGCTGTACGGGCCGCAGGGCCCCTGGAGCTGGGAGCTCGCGCACCGTCTGATCCTCGACAACCAGGCCTTCACCGCCCTGATGTGGGGCGACGGCCGTCTCTGGTTCGAGTGCGTCTACGGGCTCGCGATGCTCTCCAGCGTGCTGCTGATGCTGGGCTGGCGCACGCGCACGATGTCCGTGCTGTTCATGGTGGGCGCACTGTCGGTGCTGAACCGCAGCGTGTTCGTCGGCGACGGCGGCGACAACGTGATCCATCTGATGGCGATGTACCTGGTCCTGACGCGTTGCGGCCAGGTGTGGTCGCTCGACGCGCGGCGCGCGGCTCGGGCTGCACGCGCGCGTGGAGACGGTTTTCGCGAGCCTGCTGAGGAGGGGGCTGAGGCGGAGGCCGGGGAGCGGTTCGGAGCGGAGCCTGATCTCGATCGGGTCGGGCCCGTGCTGTGGTGGATTCTGGGCCTCGCCCTCTCTGTAGTGACGTTTTTCGGGCTGCTCACCGGCGGCTGGGCGCTGGTCTTCTGGGCGATCTGGCTGGCGCAGGGAGTCTGGTGGCTGCTCGGTCGCCGGGCGCCCGGCTCACAGCTCCGCGCCCTGTGCGACGTCGTCGCCAACCTCCTGCACAACGCCGCCCTGTTCGTGATCATGGCGGAGGCGTGCCTGATCTACGCGACGGCCGGCTGGTACAAGATCCAGGGCAGCCGCTGGCAGGACGGCACCGCCGTCTACTACCCGCTGCACCTCGACTACTTCTCGCCCTGGCCGGCCCTCTCCCAGCTGCTGTCGACGCACGGCACCGCGATCATGCTGATCACCTACGGCACGGTGATCGTGCAGGTCGCCTTCCCGTTCACGCTGTTCAACCGCCGCGTCAAGAACGTGCTGTTGGCGGCCATGATGTTCGAGCACGCCGTGATCGCCGTACTGCTCGGGCTGCCGTTCTTCTCGCTCGCGATGATCGCCGCCGACGCGGTCTTCCTGCCCACGACGTTCCTGCGCCGGATCGGAAACCGGGCCGCACGCGCGCGTGGCGCCCTCTCGGCCCGTACGCGCGGCGTCCCGGGGCAGCGCGGAGGTACGGAGGCCGGTCCGGCGCCCAGGGCGGTGGCCGGTGCTGGGTCCCGTGCTGCGTCCGGTACGGGGCCTGACGCCGAGCCGCCGTACGG
Source organism: Streptomyces sp. Da 82-17 (assembly GCF_046098215.1). Lineage (NCBI taxonomy): Bacteria > Bacillati > Actinomycetota > Actinomycetes > Kitasatosporales > Streptomycetaceae > Streptomyces > Streptomyces sp. Da 82-17. The sequence continues at coordinate 99,440 of NZ_JBJURH010000006.1, read as the reverse complement.
AGCGGGCGTGCTGCAGGCCGGGCCGCCGGACGCGGAGCCGCCGTCCGCCGGGACGCCCGAGGCGTCGCCGCGCCCCTGACCAGCCCACGTAGGCTGCACGGCATGAGTGCGGTGGATGTGGACGGGGCTGTGCGCCGTTGGCGGGTGCTGAGCGAGACGGCGGTCCTGCTCGACGGATTCCATGCGCTCAAGCACGCCCTGCGGTTCGGCGCGACCGTCCCGGCCGTGCTCACCAGTGACAGGGACGAGGCTCTCGCGCTCGCCGACGAGCTGGCCCCCGACGTCCGCGACCGCATCGCCGAACTCGCCGTGGAGGTCCCCGCCGACGCCCTGCGGGGGCTGGTGCCGAGGGCGCACCCCACGGGCGTCGCCGCGCTCGCTGTGCGCCCCGACCGGGAGGGCCAGCTCGCGGTGCTCGCGCAGCAGCGGCGCCCGGCGCCCGCCGTGATCCTCGACAACCCGCGCAACCTGGGCAACGCGGGCGCCGTGATCCGCCTGGCCGCGGGCTTCGGCGCGACCGGCGTGATCACCACCGGCTCTCTCGACCCCTGGCACCCGACCGTCGTACGGGGCGCGGCCGGGCTGCACTACGCGACGGCCGTCGAACGGCTCCAGGTCGACGAACTGCCCGCCGGGCCGCTGTACGCGCTCGACCCCGAGGGCGACGACATCCGGTCCGTCACCCTGCCCGACGACGCGCTGCTGGCCTTCGGCTCGGAGCGCTCGGGCCTCTCGGCCGAACTCAGGGAGCGCGCCGACGAGTTGATCGCCCTGCCGATGCGACCCCAGGTGTCGAGCTACAACCTGGCCACCAGCGTCGGCATGACGCTCTTCCACTGGTCGACGAGCTCCGGCCGACCCACGCCCGCGCCGGTCGACGCCGAGTAGCCGGAGGCGGTACGGGGGCGAACCCGCACCGCGCCCCAGCCGACGCCCGGGAGGCGACCGCCGCCCCGCTCACGACTCCCGTCGGACCTCCACCACGCGGAAGCGGTTCGCGACGAACGCGCTGTCGCACAGCGCCGCGTTGGCCGCCGGGTTGCCGCCCGAGCCGTGGAAGTCGGAGAAGGCCGCCGTCTGGTTGACGTACACCCCGCCGGTGAGGTTGAGGGAGAGCTGGGCGCACTCCTCCAGGCAGACCTCCTCCACCAGGTGCTCGAACTCCTGCGACGTGGAGTACGCGCCGACCGTCATCGCGCCCTTGTCCCGCACCGTGCGCCGCAGCAGCTCCACCGCGTCGGCGGCCGATTCGACGGCCACCGCGAAGGAGACCGGGCCGAAGCACTCGTCGAGGAACACGGACTCCGCGTCCGGCTTCGTGCCGTCCAGCTTGACCATCAGCGGGCTGCGCACCACCGCGCCGGGGAACTCCGGGTTGCTGATCTCCCGGCTGGCGAGGGCCACTTCACCGTGCCCGGCGGCCGCGTCCAGGCGGGCCTTCACGTCCGGGTTGACGAGGGCGCCGAGCAGCGCGTTCGCCCGCGCGTCGTCCCCGAGGAGGCCGTCGACCGCGCCCGCGAGGTCGGACACCACCTCGTCGTACGCTTTCGGGCCCTGGTCCGTGGAGATGCCGTCGCGGGGGATGAGGAGGTTCTGCGGGGTCGTGCACATCTGGCCGCTGTACAGCGACAGGGAGAACGCCAGGTTCGACAGCATTCCCTTGTAGTCGTCGGTGGACTCGATGACGACCGTGTTGACGCCGGCCTTCTCCGTGTAGACCTGCGCCTGGCGGGCGTTGGTCTCCAGCCAGTCGCCGAAGGCAGTCGATCCGGTGTAGTCGATGATGCGGATCTCGGGGCGCACGGCCAGGGTCTTGGCGAGGCCCTCGCCGGGCAGCTCGGCGGCGAGCGCCACCAGGTTCGGGTCGAAGCCCGCCTCCGCGAGCACCTCACGGGCCAGCTGCACGGTCAGGGCGAGCGGCAGCACCGCGCGCGGGTGCGGCTTGACCAGGACCGGGTTTCCGGTGGCGAGGGACGCGAACAGGCCCGGGTATCCGTTCCACGTCGGGAAGGTGTTGCAGCCCACCAGGAGGGCGATGCCGCGCGGCACCGGCGTGAACTGCTTGCGCAGGTTCAGCGGGTCCCGCTTGCCCTGCGGCTTGCTCCAGTCCGCGGCGCCGGGGGTGCGGATCTGTTCCGCGTACGCATACGCCACCGCCTCCAGGCCGCGGTCCTGCGCGTGCGGGCCGCCGGCCTGGAACGCCATCATGAAGGCCTGGCCGCTGGTGTGCATGACCGCGTGCGCAAACTCGTGCGTCCGCGCGCTGATGCGGGCCAGGATCTCCAGGCAGACCACCGCGCGCGTCTCCGGCCCCGCGTCCCGCCAGGCGGGCATCGCCGCGCGCATCGCGGGCAGCAGCACAGCGGGGTCGGCGTGCGGATACTCCACGCCCAACTCCACGCCGTAGGGCGAGACTTCGCCGCCCGCCCAGCCGTCCGTGCCGGGCTGGCCGAGGTCGAGCCGGGTGCCCAGGACCGCGTCGAAGGCCGCCTTGCCCGCGGCCGCGTCCAGCGAGCCGTTCTCCCCGTAGGCCTTGGGGTGCTCGGGGTGGGGTGACCAGTACGCACGCGTGCGGATGGTTTCCAGGGCCTGGTCGAGGGTGGGCCGGTGCTTCTCGATGAGCTGTTGCGCGGTTACTGCGGCGGCCATGAGGGACAACTCCTCGTCGAGCTGGGCTGGAACAGGAGGACAGAGTTAGAGTAACCGAACGATCGGTCGGGACAAGAGGGGTCGGCCGGACCTGTGGAAAACCCATGCGGGAGGATCGCGAGCATGACAGGACTCGACCGCACACGCCCGGTGGCCGTCGTCGGCACCGGCACCATGGGCCAGGGCATCGCCCAGGTCGCGCTGGTCGCCGGACACCCCGTGCTCCTGCACGACGCCGCGCCGGGACGCGCCGAGCAGGCCGCCGCCGCCATCGCCGGGCGCCTGGACCGGCTCGTCGAGAAGGGCCGGCTCTCCGACGACGACCGCCGCGCCGCGCAGGCCCGCCTGAAGCCGGCCGGGACGCTCGCGGAGCTCGCCGACTGCGGACTCGTCGTAGAGGCCGTCCTGGAGCAACTCGACGTGAAGCAGGCGCTGTTCCGCGAGCTGGAGGCGATCGTCGACGCGGACTGCCTGCTCGCCACGAATACCTCCTCGCTGTCCGTCACCGCCATCGCGGGCGGCCTGGAGCACCCCGGCAGGTTCGTCGGCCTGCACTTCTTCAACCCCGCGCCGCTGCTGCCGCTGGTCGAGGTCGTCAGCGGCTTCGCCACCGAGGAATCCGCCGCCACGCGCGCGTACGACACGGCGAAGGCCTGGGGGAAGAGCCCGGTGCGGTGCGCCGACACCCCCGGTTTCATCGTCAACCGCGTCGCCCGCCCGTTCTACGCGGAGGCGCTGCGGGTGTACGAGGAGCGTGTCGCGGACCCCGCCACCGTGGACGCCGTCCTGCGGGAGTGCGGCGGGTTCCGGATGGGGCCGTTCGAGCTGACCGACCTGATCGGCCAGGACGTCAACGAGGCCGTGACGCGCTCCGTGTGGGAGTCCTTCTTCCAGGACCCGAAGTTCACGCCCTCCCTGGCGCAGCGCCGCCTGGTCGAGTCCGGCCGCCTCGGCCGCAAGTCCGGGCACGGCTGGTACGCGTACGCGGACGGCGCCGAGCGGCCGGAACCGGCACTTCAGGAGCCGGTTTCCGCTCCTGCGGAGGTGACCGTCCACGGGGACCTCGGGCCCGCCGAACCCCTGCTCGGGCTCCTCAAGGGCGCAGGGATCGCCGCGCACAGGGAGGCCTCGGAGGGCGAGGCCTCGGAGAGCTGTGCCGCGGAAAGCGCTCACATCCGGCTCCCCTGCGGGGCGCGCCTGTTCTCGGCGGCCGAGGGGGTCATGGCGAGCAGCCTGGGCGACGCGGTGCAGTTCGACCTGGCCCGTGACTACGAGGCCACCTCGCTGATAGCCGTGGCTCCCTCCGTGACGGCGTCCGACGCGGCGCTGCGGGAGGCCACCGGGCTGTTCCAGGCGCTCGGCAAGCAGGTCGTCGTGGTCGCGGACGTGCCCGGACTGATCGTGGCCCGTACGGTCGCCATGCTCTTCGACATCGCCCTCGACGCCCTGGACCGCGGCGTCGCCGGCGCGGACGACATCGACACGGCCATGCGGCTCGGCGTCAACTACCCCGAGGGGCCGCTCGGTTGGGGCGAGAGCGTCGGCCTCCGGCGCCTGCACGACCTGCTGACCCGCATGCACGACCAGCAGCCGACCGGCCGCTACGCCCCCTCGATCGGGCTGCGCCGCCGCGTCCACGCCCAGGAAGAGACGGTCCGCTCATGACCACCGCCAGACGTGACACGTACACCCCGGAGACGCTTCTCGCCGTCGCTGTGCGGGTTTTCAACGAGCGTGGCTACGACGGCACGTCGATGGAGCACCTGTCCAAGGCGGCGGGGATCTCCAAGTCCTCGATCTACCACCATGTGGCGGGCAAGGAGGAGTTGCTGCGCCGCGCGGTGAGCCGCGCCCTCGACGGGCTCTTCGGGATCCTCGACGAGGAGCACGCGCGCGTGGGGCGTGCCGTGGACCGGCTGGAGTACGTGACCCGGCGCATGGTCCGGGTCCTCACCGCCGAACTCCCGTACGTGACGCTGCTGTTGCGGGTGCGGGGGAACACGGCGACCGAGCAGTGGGCGATGGAGCGGCGCCGGGAGTTCGACCACCAGGTGGCCGATCTGTTCAAGGCGGCCGTCGCGGACGGGGACCTGCGGGCGGACGTCGAGGTCAGGCTGGCGACACGGCTGCTGTTCGGCATGATCAACTCGATCGTCGAGTGGTACCGCCCGGGCGGCCGGGGCATGGACGACGAGCAGATCGCCGAGGCCGTCGTGCATCTCGCGTTCGCGGGGCTGCGCACGGAGGAGTGAGCGCGGGGCTCCCGAGCCGGCTGGGCTGCGCCCTCCGAGCCGACTGGGCTGCGGCCCCCGAGCCCGGCTGGGCTGTGCCCCTTCGCCCCTGGAACCAGCCGGGGCCCAACGGCCTGCGGCCGCAGGCCTGCGCCGCCGCGCCCTACACCTCCGGATCCAGATCCGTCTCCTCGAACACCAGCAGCGTGCGCGTGCTCAGGACCTCCGGGATGGACTGGAGGCGGGTCAGGACGAGTTCGCGGAGGGTTCGGTTGTCCGGGGTGTGCACCAGGAGCAGGACGTCGAAGTCGCCGCTCACCAGGGCCATGTGCGCCGCGCCGGGCAGTTCCTTCAGCTGTTCGCGGACCGTGCGCCACGAGTTCTGCACGATCTTCAACGTGATGTACGCGGACGCGCCCTGCCCGGCGCGTTCGTGATTGACGCGCGCCCCGAAGCCCCGGATCACGCCGTCCTCGATCAGCCGGTTGATGCGCGCGTACGCGTTGGCACGGGACACATGGACGTGTTCGGCCACGGAGCGTATCGAGGCGCGACCGTCCGTCTGCAGCATGCGCAGGATGTCCCGATCGATGGCGTCCAGGGGGCGCGGCGGCGGCAGCGGGGCGGTCGGCGGCGCCGCCGACGGCTCGGCGGTCGGCTCGACCGGCTCGTCGGACCCCTGATCGGCCATTCGTTCAGGTGCCATGTCCCCCCGCCTCTCTACCATGGACGTACTGCATCTATCCCAGGCTGTGGAGAACCGTTTGTCCACAGGCTGGAGGTGCCTGTAGCCAAAATGCGCCGACGACCGAACAATCGGTAGGTGAGGCGCAACGCACAGCCGCGTCTCTCTCGACATCTGCCCGACCCCTGATCAACACCCAGAATTCAGGACATTCGAGGAGGTGCACGCGGTGAAGAACCAGAGCCCGGTCATGGAGCAGCGGGGGTCCTACCGACCCAGCCCGCCGCCCGCCTGGACACCCCGTACCGACCCCGCCCCACTGCTGCCCGATGCCAGGCCGTACCGCGTCCTCGGCACGGAGGCCGCGGCCAAGGCGGACCCGGCGCTGCTGCTCGAGCTGTACGAGCAGCTGGTGCGCGGCCGCAGATACAACGCGCAGGCGACGGCGCTCACACGCCAGGGCCGGCTCGCGGTCTACCCGTCGAGCACCGGGCAGGAGGCCTGCGAGGTCGCCGCGGCGCTCGCCCTCGAAGAGCGGGACTGGCTCTTCCCCAGCTACCGCGACACGCTCGCAGCGGTCGCCCGCGGCCTCGACCCCGTGCAGGCCCTGTCGCTGCTGCGCGGCGACTGGCACACGGGGTACGACCCGCACGAGCACCGCATCGCGCCCCTGTGCACCCCGCTCGCCACCCAACTCCCGCACGCCGTGGGCCTCGCGCACGCCGCGCGCCTCAAGGGCGACGACGTGGTGGCGCTTGCGATGGTGGGCGACGGCGGCACCAGCGAGGGCGACTTCCACGAGGCGCTGAACTTCGCCGCGGTGTGGAAGGCGCCGGTCGTCTTCCTCGTGCAGAACAACGGCTTCGCCATCTCCGTGCCGCTCGCCAAGCAGACCGCGGCCCCGTCCCTCGCCCACAAGGCCGTCGGGTACGGGATGCCGGGCCGCCTGGTCGACGGCAACGACGCGGCGGCGGTCCACGAGGTGCTGACCGACGCCGTCCACCGCGCGCGTGCGGGCGGCGGCCCCACGCTGGTGGAGGCCGTGACGTACCGCATCGAGGCGCACACGAACGCCGACGACGCGACGCGCTACCGAGGGGACGCGGAAGTGGAGGCCTGGCGCGCGCACGACCCGATCGCGCTCATAGAGGGGGAGTTGACCGACCGCGGCCTCCTCGACGAGGCCCGGGTGCAGGGCGCCAAGGACGCCGCGGAGGCGCTCGCCGCGGACCTGCGGGAGCGGATGAACCAGGACCCCGTCCTGGACCCGATGGACCTGTTCACGCACGTGTACGCGGAGCAGACGAGCCAACTGCGCGAGCAGGCGGCCCAGTTGCGCGCCGAGCTGGAAGCGGAGGCCGAGCGATGACCACCGTGGCGGACAAGCCGAGCACGACGGCGGTGAAACCGGCCTCCATGGCGCAGGCCCTGCAGCGCGCGCTGCGGGACTCCCTGGCCGCGGACCCGACCGTGCACGTGATGGGTGAGGACGTCGGCACGCTCGGCGGCGTCTTCCGCATCACCGACGGCCTCACGAAGGAGTTCGGCGAGGACCGCTGCACGGACACCCCGCTCGCGGAGGCGGGCATTCTGGGCACGGCCGTCGGCATGGCGATGTACGGTCTGCGGCCGGTCGTGGAGATGCAGTTCGACGCGTTCGCGTACCCGGCGTTCGAGCAGCTGATCTCGCACGTGGCGCGGATGCGGAACCGTACGAAGGGCGCGATGCCGCTGCCCATCACCATCCGGGTGCCGTACGGCGGCGGCATCGGCGGCGTCGAGCACCACAGCGATTCCTCCGAGGCGTACTACATGGCGACGCCGGGCCTGCACGTCGTCACGCCGGCCACGGTCGCCGACGCGTACGGGCTGTTGCGCGCCTCGATCGCCTCCGACGACCCGGTGGTGTTCCTGGAGCCCAAGCGGCTCTACTGGTCGAAGGACTCCTGGAACCCCGACGCTCCGGCGACCGTTGAACCGATAGGCCGGGCGGTGGTGCGGCGCACCGGCCGCAGCGCGACGCTCATCACGTACGGCCCGTCCGTGCCGGTCTGCATGGAGGCCGCGGAGGCCGCGCGTGAGGAGGGATGGGAGCTCGAAGTCGTGGACCTGCGCTCGCTGGTGCCCTTCGACGACGCGACGGTCTGCGACTCGGTGCGCAGGACCGGCCGCGCGGTCGTCGTGCACGAGTCGAACGGGTTCGGCGGCCCGGGCTCGGAGATCGCCGCGCGGGTCACGGAGCGCTGCTTCCACTATCTGGAGGCGCCCGTGCTGAGGGTGGCGGGCTTCGACATCCCGTATCCGCCGCCGATGCTGGAGCGGCATCATCTGCCGGGCGTGGACAGGATCCTGGACGCGGTGGCGAGGCTGCAGTGGGAGGGGGACAGCTGATGGCGCAGGTCTTCGAGTTCGCTCTGCCCGACCTGGGCGAGGGACTCACGGAAGCCGAGATCGTCCGCTGGATGGTGTCCGTGGGCGACGTGGTCGCGGTGGACCAGCCGGTGGTCGAGGTCGAGACGGCCAAGGCGATGGTCGAGGTGCCGTGCCCGTACGCGGGCGTGGTCACCGCCAGATTCGGCGAGGAGGGCACGGAACTCCCCGTAGGGGCACCGCTGTTGACGGTCGCGGTCGGCGCGGGCGCCGATGACGTCCCGTCGGCCGGCCTGAACGGCGCCGGTGGCGGTGCGTCGCCCGCCCGTACGGAGAGCGGCGAGCGCGCGGCCAAGTCCGCCGAGGGCGAGGGCGCGGCGGAGTCGTCGGGGAACGTCCTGGTCGGGTACGGCACGGGCGCGGCCCCGGCCCGCCGCCGCAGGGTCCGGCCGCCGGGCGTGGGCCAGGCGGGGCAGGCAGGCCGGGCAGGTCAGGCAGGAACGGCCGCGAGGGTGGGGGAGGCGCCGCAGGCGCCGCAGGCGCCGTCGGCGGCAAAGGCGGCCCCCGCCGAGGAGACCGCCCCGGCCCCGTCCCCGGCCCCGGCCACCGCGCGGACCCCGCAGCCCGCTCCTCCCGCTCAGCCCTCTCCGCCCTCTCCGCCCGTACGGGACACCCAGGGAGCGCGGGACGCGGAGGGGCCAATTCCGGTGATCTCCCCGCTCGTACGCCGACTGGCGAAGGAACACGGCCTGGACCTAAGGGAGTTGACCGGCTCGGGCGCGGACGGCCTGATCCTGCGCGCCGACGTGGAGTACGCGGTGCGGGCGGCCGAGCGCGCCGCGCAGCAGGAGACCGCACGCGCGGAGGCGGAGCGCGCGGCCGTGGGCCAGACGCGTACGCCGCTGCGCGGGGTGCGGGGAGCCGTCGCGGACAAGCTGTCCCGCAGCCGCCGCGAGATCCCCGACGCGACCTGCTGGGTGGACGCCGACGCCACGGAGCTGATGAACGCCCGCAAGGCGATGAACAGCGCGGCGGCCGGGGACAAGGTCTCCCTGATCGCGCTGCTCGCCCGTATCTGCACGGCGGCCCTCGCCCGGTACCCGGAGCTGAACGCGACGGTCGACACCGAGGCCCGCGAGATCGTCCGCCTGGACGAGGTGCACCTCGGCTTCGCGGCGCAGACCGAGCGCGGCCTGGTCGTGCCGGTGGTGCGGAACGCGCACCGGCGGGACGCGGAGTCGCTGAGCGCCGAGTTCGGTCGGCTCACGGAGTCGGCGCGCACGGGTTCGCTGACCCCGGCCGACCTGACCGGCGGCACGTTCACGCTGAACAACTACGGCGTCTTCGGCGTGGACGGCTCGACGCCGATCATCAACCACCCCGAGGCCGCGATGCTCGGGGTCGGCCGCATCACGCCCAAACCCTGGGTTCACCAGGGCGAGTTGGCGGTGCGTCAGGTGGTCCAGCTCTCCCTCACCTTCGACCACCGGGTCTGCGACGGAGGCACGGCGGGCGGCTTCCTGAGATACGTGGCGGACTGCGTGGAACAGCCGGCGGTGCTGCTGCGGACGCTCTGAGGCGAGTGCGACGGGCTCCGGCCCTGTTGGGGTGCGGCTGCCGAGGCCCGGGCGGTGGTGACGTTCGGGTGACGAGGCGGATGACAAGACCGGTGTGACGGAAGTCCCTTGGGGGACAAGGCGCGCACAGGGGTGGCATTGATCGCCGCTGCGGCCATACTCGGTGGATGACCTCGTATGACGCCGTCGTGCTCGCCGGCGGCGCCGCCCGGAGACTCGGCGGCGCCGACAAACCCGGTGTGCGCGTCGGCGGCCGGGCGCTGCTCGACCGCGTCCTCGCCGCCTGCGCCGACGCGGCCACGACCGTGGTCGTCGCCGAGCGCAGGCCGACCGTCCGCCCCGTCGTGTGGGCGCGTGAGGACCCGCCGGGCGGCGGCCCGCTCGCCGCGCTCGCCGCGGGGCTGAGCCGCACGACGGCGGACGTGGTGCTCGTACTCTCCGCGGACCTGCCCTTCCTGGAGGAGCGCACCGTACGGCGACTGCTCGACGACCTGCGCGACGCGCGAGACCTGCACGACGCGGGCGACCAGCACGACGCGGGCGACCAGCACGCCCCGCACGCCCCGCATGCCCCGGGCTCCGTCGACGGCGCGATGCTGGTCGACGCGGGCGGGCGGGACCAGCCGCTGGTCGCCGCGTACCGGGCCGACGCGTTGCGCCGTGGCGTGGCGCGGCTGGCCCAGGAGCACGGTGGGCTCGGCGGGCTGCCGCTGCGGAGGCTCACCGCCGGACTCACCCTCACCCGGGTCACCGAACCCGGCGACTCCCGTGCCGCGTTCGACTGCGACACCTGGGAGGACATCGCCGAAGCCCGCGCACGCATCAGGGAGCATGAGCACGTGCTGGATGAATGGATCACCGCAGTCAAGGACGAGCTGGGCGTCGACCTGGACGTCGACACCGGCGTGCTGCTGGACCTCGCGCGTGACGCCGCGCACGGGGTCGCGCGCCCGGCGGCGCCGCTGACCACGTTCCTCGTGGGGTACGCGGCGGCGCAGGCGAAGGGCGGACCCGAGGCCGTGGCCGAGGCCGCGCGCAAGGCCGCCGCGCTCGCCGCCCGCTGGGCGGACGAGGACAAGCCCGACGAGGACAAGCCCGACGCCAGCAAGCCCGACAACCCGCCGGGCGGCGACGGTACGGCCACGAGCACGGCCACGAGCACGGCCACGAGCACGAGCACGAGCACCGCACCGGACGCCGGATGACCCCGCCCCGCGGCCTGAACGGGATGAGCACCGCCGACGGCCCGGACCGGGCGGCACAGGACGCCGACCGCGACCGAGACCACGACCAGGACGTGGACGAGGCCCTGGCCCTGGTCAGAGAGGCCGCAGCTGCGGACGCACACGCAACGGGAGGCGCCGGCCACGAGCACCGCCCTGCCCCCAACTCCCGGCACCAGAACCCCCGTTCACCGTCCCCCAGCAACCCGAATCCGAACCACCCGAACCCGAACCCGGGCCCGGGTCACCAGAGCCCGAACCACCAGAACCCGAACGACCGGGGCCCGAACCACCAGAACCCGCCCCACGCCCACCGCCACAAGGGCACTCCCTGGCCCCAAGCCCGGGCCACCGCCGCCCGTGCCGCGACGGAAGCCGTGAGGCGAGCAGCCCGTGAGGTCCCCGCGGCCCGCGCAGCGGAGACCGTCCCCCTCGACCAGACCCTCGGCCTCGTCCTCGCCGAGCCGCTCACCGCGCTGACGGATCTGCCGTCGTTCGACACGTCGGCGATGGACGGCTGGGCGGTCGCCGGGCCGGGCCCCTGGAAGGTGCGGGACGAGGGCGTGCTGGCCGGGCAGTCCGGGGCGGACGCGCTCGCGGACGGCGAGGCGATGCCGATCGCGACCGGCGCGCGCATCCCCCGCGAGGTCACCGCGGTCATCCGCAGCGAGCACGGCCGTACGGACGACAAGGGCCGGCTGCACGCGCAGCGCGAGGTGATGCACGGTCAGGACATCCGTCCACGCGGTCAGGAGTGCCGCAGCGGCGACCAACTCCTGCCCGCGCAGACCCAGGTGACCCCCGCCGTCCTGGGCCTCGCGGCGGCCGCCGGGTACGACGCGCTGGCCGTCGTCCCGCGCCCCCGGGTCGAAGTCCTGGTCCTGGGCGACGAGTTGCTCACCGAGGGGCTGCCGCGCGAGGGCCTGATCCGGGACGCGCTCGGCCCGATGCTGCCGTCCTGGCTGCGTGCGCTCGGCGCGGAGGTCATCGCCGTACGCAGGCTCGGGGACGATGCGAAGAAGCTGCGGGACGCGGTCGCCGGGTCGCCGGCCGAGCTGGTCGTGACCACCGGAGGCACCGCTTCCGGCCCCGTCGACCATGTGCATCCGACGCTGCGGGCGCTGGGCGCCGAGCTGCTCGTGGACGGGGTGGAGGTGCGGCCCGGGCACCCGATGCTGCTCGCCCGGCTCGACGAACGCCGCCACCTCGTGGGCCTGCCGGGCAACCCGCTGGCCGCGGTGTCGGGGCTGCTGACACTGGCCGAACCGCTGTTGCGTACGCTTTCCGGGCGGATCGCGCCGGTTCCGTACTTCGCCCCCACCAGGGACGAGGTCCACGGGCATCCGCACGACACGCGGCTCGTGCCCGTGGCGTTGCGTGCGGAACCGCAGTTGGTCGCCGTGCCGTTGCACTACAACGGTCCGGCCATGCTGCGCGGGATCGCCGCGTCCGACGGGCTCGCCGTGGTGCCGCCCGGCGGGGCGAAGCCCGGCCAGGAGCTGGAGATCCTCGACCTGCCGTGGACGCTGCCGTCCGTGCCTGCCCTGGCAGACGCGCCGGCGGACGTACCGACAGAGGCACCGGCGGACGCCCCGACCAGCGGCCGGGACCAGTAGCCCCGACCAACGGCCGGGACCAGGGGCCGGGCCCAACAGCCGGAAACCACCGACAAGCGACCGATGACCAACGACGCGAGCACCGCAGGAGGGTGTTTCACGTGAAACTGCCCGGCCATGACGCCATGGCCCGTCAGGCGGACGAACATCTGGTGAGCGCCCAGGTGAAGCTGCCGAAGCGGGAGGTCGAACGCCCCCTGCGGCAGGTCGCCCGTCGACTGGCCATGGCTCTGGTCGTGCTGGTCTCGACGGCGTTCATCGTCTACGCCGACAGCGACGGCTACAGCGACAACCACGACGGCAAGCTGAGCCTCCTGGACGCGTTCTACTACGCGACCGTCACGCTCTCCACCACCGGCTACGGCGACATCGTCCCCGCGAGCGACGCCGCCCGGCTCACCAACATCTTCGTCATCACGCCACTGCGTGTGCTGTTCCTGATCATCCTCGTCGGCACCACGCTCGAGGTCCTCACCGAGCGCACCCGCGAGGAATTCAGGCTGAACCGCTGGAGGTCCCAGTTGCGCGAACACACCGTCGTCGTCGGCTTCGGCACCAAGGGCCGCTCCGCGATCCAGACCCTCTGCGCGACGGGCCTGAAGAAGGAGCAGATCGTCGTCGTCGACCCCAGCGCGAAGGTCATCCAGGCCGCCACGGCCGACGGCTTCGTGGGCGTCATCGGCGACGGCACGCGGAGCGACGTACTGCTGCGGGCCGAGGCGCAGAAGGCCCGCCAGGTCGTGATCGCGACCCAGCGCGACGACACCGCGGTCCTCGTCACGCTCACCGCACGCCAGCTCAACCGAGGCGCGAAGATCGTCGCGGCGGTGCGGGAGGAGGAGAACGCCCCGTTGCTCCGCCAGTCCGGCGCCGACGCGGTGATCACCAGCGCCAGCGCCGCCGGCCGACTGCTCGGCCTGTCGGTGCTCAGCCCCAGCGCGGGCACCGTGATGGAGGACCTGATCCAGCAGGGCAGCGGCCTCGATCTCGTCGAACGGCCGGTGATAAAGGCCGAGGTGGGGCGCACTCCGCGCGAGGTAGAGGAGCTCGTGGTGAGCGTCGTCCGCGGACACCGGCTGCTCGGCTACGACGATCCGGCCATCGGCAAGCTCCAGTTGACGGACCGTCTGATCACGATCGTACGAGCCACGCCCGGCCCCTCCGGCGTCCCGGACGTGCGCCCGCTGCCGAGCGACTGAGCGCGTACGCGGGTATGGGGGGTACACGAGTACGCGGGTACGGAGAAGCCCTCGGGCGGGCGCACGGCACCCTCCGCAACGCCGGGCCCGGCGAGTAGCCTCGCGGCCATGCATGCGATCACGATCCCCGAACCCGGCGGTCCCGAGGCGCTCGTCTGGGCCGAGGTCCCCGATCCCGTACCCGGCGAGGGCGAGGTCCTGGTCGAGGTGGCGGCCAGCGCCGTCAACCGCGCCGACCTGCTCCAGCGCCAGGGCTTCTACGACCCGCCGCCCGGCTCGTCCCCGTACCCCGGGCTGGAATGCTCGGGCCGGGTGGCCGCGCTCGGTCCCGGCGTGAGCGGCTTCTCGGTCGGCGACGAGGTGTGCGCGCTGCTCGCGGGCGGCGGATACGCGGAGAAAGTCGCCGTCCCCGCAGGGCAGTTGCTGCCCGTGCCGGACGGCGTGGACCTGGTCACGGCGGCGGCGTTGCCCGAGGTCACTTGCACGGTCTGGTCGAACGTCTTCATGGTCGCCCACCTGCGCCCGGGCGAGACGCTGCTCGTGCACGGCGGGGCCAGCGGCATCGGCACGATGGCGATCCAGCTGGCGAAGGCCGTCGGCGCGCGGGTCGCGGTCACCGCGGGCGGCAAGGAGAAGCTGGACCACTGCGCGCGGCTCGGCGCGGACATCCTGATCGACTACCGCGAGCAGGACTTCGTCGAGGAGATCCGCGCGGCCACGGACGGCGCCGGCGCGGACGTCATCCTCGACATCATGGGCGCCAAATACCTGGAGCGGAACGTCAAGGCGCTCGCCGTGAACGGCCGGCTCGCGATCATCGGCCTGCAGGGCGGGGTGAAGGGCGAGCTCAACCTCGCCGCGCTCCTCAACAAGCGCGCGGCGATCACCGCGACCTCCCTGCGCGGCCGCCCGCTCACCGAGAAGGCCGCGATCGTCGCCGCCGTACGCGAACACGTGTGGCCGCTGATCGGGGCGGGCCGGGTCGCGCCGGTCGTCGACCGAACCCTCCCGATGGCGGAGGCGCCCGCCGCGCACCGCGTCCTGGAGGAGAGCGGCCACGTCGGCAAGGTCCTGCTCACCACCTGACCCGGCCGCGGGTCTCACCACCTGACCCGGCCGCGGGTCTCACCACCCGACCCGGCCGCGGTCCCACCGCCTGACCCGGCCGGGGCCGCACCACCGGCACGTACGCGAGGCCCTCCCCCGGACCGTTCCGAGATGCCCGACTCGTCCCTGCATGTGACGCTGACGGCAACGACCTCGGCGACTCGGCACCGGGAGGGGGCCTCGCAGTGACTCCACGCCTCCGCCCCTGCGTCCTGCTTGCCGTACTCCTCGCGGCGGTTCTGCTCCCCGCTTCCCCGGCCGGGGCGACGACCGCGGCGAACACCACGTACGCGGCGCCGAGAACGGCCCCCGACGAGACGCGCCGGCCGACCCCGCCGCACCCCGAGCCCTCGCTCGCCGGAAGCCGGGTCGGCGAGGGGCGGCAGCGGCCGGGCCGCGTCGAGCCGATCCCGGACCCGGAACCCCCACCGCAACGGCACAGCCGACACCACCCGCCCCGGCACCCCGGCCAGGCACAGCCGACCCGGCCCCCGCGGCACCCGCACGAGCAGCCGCCCGGCCACCCCGCCCGGCCGACCGAACCGCCCCGGCAGAGCCCGACCCCCGAGCCCAGCACCAAGGACGTGGCCGGGCACGACACCCGGCAGGCCGTCGACGGTCGGCGCGGCCCGGCCCCGGACGTGCTGCCGTTCGGGGCGGGCCTGGTCCTGATCGGCCTGGGCCTCGCCTTCCTCGCCGTACGCCTCCGACGCACCTGACCGCCCGCCCCGCCCCGCGCCGGGCGTACGAGAGAATGGCGGCATGGAGATGCCGAGGAACGACAGGTCGCAGGAAAACCCCCAGGTCCTGGTCGTGGGCCAGGACGGCATGGCTCTCGGCGGGGCCGGCGGGGACGACGAGGCGCGTGAGCTTCCCGTGACGGACATGGTGGAGCAGCCCGCCAAGGTCATGCGCATCGGCAGCATGATCAAGCAGCTGCTCGAAGAAGTGCGGGCGGCGCCTCTGGACGAGGCGAGCCGGGTGCGGCTCAAGGAGATCCACGCGAGCTCGGTGAAGGAGCTGGAGGACGGACTCGCGCCCGAGCTGGTCGAGGAGCTGGAGCGGCTCTCGCTGCCGTTCACCGACGAGACGACGCCGAGCGACGCCGAACTGCGCATCGCGCAGGCCCAGTTGGTGGGCTGGCTGGAGGGGCTCTTCCACGGCATCCAGACCACCCTGTTCGCCCAGCAGATGGCGGCCCGCGCGCAGCTGGAGCAGATGCGCCGCGCCCTGCCGCCCGGCGCCGGCGGCCACGACGAGGGCGACGAGCCCCCGCACGCGGGCCGCTCGGGCGGTCCGTACCTGTAGACGCAGAGCCAGACCCCGGACACGACACAGCCCGGACACGACAGAGCCCGGTCCACCGCACTCGGTGGGCCGGGCTCAGCCGTATACGCAGGTCGGACCCGCCGGGGCTACTGCGCCGGGTTGCCGCTGGAGACCTCCAGCTGGATGGTCGGCGGGTTCTCCGGGTCGAAGTCCGTGTCGGCGGTCGGGTACTGCTTCATGACCGTGCCCTCGCCGTACGTGTTCTCGTCCACGGTCGTGATCTTGTACTTCCAGCCGCCCTTCTGGATGCACTCCTTGACCGAGTCGATGTTGCGGTACTCGAACTTCGGCAGGGTCTTCATGCTCGGGTCGGAGAAGCTCTCGTCCGGCTCCGTGCACTCCGAGATCTCGATGACCTTGGTCTTGTCCGGGCCCTTGTGGCCCTCGACCTCGGCCGTCTCCGTCGGCTTGCTCTCCGGCTCCTCCTCGCCGCCGTTCAGCGACAGGGCCGTGATCAGACCGCCGATGGCGAGAACCGCCACCACGATCGCGCCGATGATCACCGGGGTGTTGCTCTTGCCGCCGCCCCCGTGGCTCCCGTGCCCGCCGGACGTGGCCGGCTGCGGGCTCAGGTTGTACGGCGCCGGGGTGCCCGGACCGCCCTGCTGCGGCGCGAAGTTGGCGGGCGCAGGGGTCGGGTAACCGCCCTGCTGCGGGTAGCCGTACCCGGCGGCGGGGCTGGGGGCCGGGGTGCCGGGGCCGCCGGGGCCGTACGGCGTCGGCTGGTACGGCTGCTGCACGCTGCCCGGGCCCGGTGCCGGAGTGCCCTGGTCCACGGGCGGGAACACCGAGGCGCCGACGCCCGCGCCGCTGCCGCCGTGCGCACCCGGGACGATGCTCGGGGCGGCGCCGCCCTGCAGCGACTGCACGACCCGCAGGCACTCGTCCCGCATCGCGTCGGCCGTGGGGAAGCGCTCGTTGGGGTTCTTCTTCAGCGCGCGGGCGACCAGCGCGTCCACCGCCGGGGGCAACGAACGGTTGATGGAGGACGGCGCGACCGGCTCCTCCTGGACGTGCGCATACGCGATGGCCAGCGGCGAGTCCGCCTCGAACGGCAGCCGCCCGGTGACCAGTTGGAACAGCATGATGCCGACCGAGTAGAGGTCGGAGCGGGCGTCCACACCGCGGCCCAGGGCCTGCTCGGGCGAGAGGTACTGCGGGGTGCCGACGACCATGCCGGTCTGCGTCATCGACGTCACGCCGGACTGCATGGCGCGGGCGATGCCGAAGTCCATGACCTTGACGACGTTCCGCTTCGTCACCATGACGTTGCCGGGCTTGATGTCGCGGTGGACCAGGCCCATCTCGTGGCTGATCTCCAGGGCCGCGAGCACGTCCGCGGTGACCTTGAGGGCGCGGTCGGTGGGCATCGCGCCGAACTGCGCGACGTCGGCGTCCAGGACGGAGCCGAGCGGCTTGCCCTCGACGTACTCCATCACGATGTACGGCATCGTGGAGCCGTCGATCTCGTCCTCGCCGGTGTCGAAGACCGAGACGATGTTGGTGTGCGTGAGCTTCGCCACGGACTGGGCCTCGCGGCGGAAGCGCTCGCGGAACGACTGCTCGCGGCCCAGCTCGGTGTGCAGGGTCTTGATCGCCACCTGCCGGTCGAGCACCGAGTCGTACGCCAGGTGGACGGAGGCCATGCCGCCTTCGCCGAGGAGGTCCCGCAGCTGGTACCGGCCGCCGGCCAGGGCACGCCCCGCGTACCGGCCGCCCTGTGCGCCGTCCTGGCTCATGTTTCCGCGTCCCCCATCGGCGCCGTCTCGCTGCGCTTGAAGCCTCGAAGATCCCTGGTTTTCCGGGCCAAGTCTGCCCGAGGGCACTGACACGTCAAGCCGGGTGCCCGTTCCGTGACCCTACGCGCAAGAACCGTCTCGCAAGCGTTACCGAGGACGTCCGACAAGTGATATGGGTCCCTCCGCCGTCCGTCACGCGTTCTGTGCTGCGTCCCGTCCTGGGTCCCGCGTCCTGGGTCCCGTCATGCGTTCCGTCACGGTCCTGTCACGTGGGTGGGTACAGACCACTCGATTTGCCCGAAACCCCGGGTAACAGGTTTGATGGCCGGTCCATCTCGAGCCGGCGCGCCGCGCCGAGGCTGTAGCGTGGCCCGACGGAGGCCGTAAGAAGAGACGCGCGCACTCGCCCATCCGTGGCGCTTGCAGGTGGGCGATGTCGGTTTACGGACCAGACGCGACCAGTTACGACAGGAAACGACGGCGAGGACTGATGGACCAGCAGCGCGCTCAGGGCCCGTCCGACCCCGAGGCGACTGGCGGCGGTATGTCAGATGCGCCTGAGATGTGGGGTAATGGCGGACTTGTCGGTGACGGACGATACCGGCTGACCCACAGACTCGGCCGCGGCGGCATGGCCGAGGTCTTCGCCGCCGAGGACGTACGCCTCGGGCGCACCGTCGCCGTGAAGCTGCTGCGCTCCGACCTCGCCGAGGACCCGGTCTCCAAGGCCCGCTTCACGCGCGAGGCCCAGTCGGTCGCCGGCCTGAACCACCACGCGGTGGTCGCGGTCTACGACTCCGGCGAGGACGTCATCGGCGCCAACACGATCCCGTACATCGTGATGGAGCTCGTCGAGGGCCGCACCATTCGTGACCTGCTGCTCAACGCCGAGGCGCCGGGGCCCGAGCAGGCCCTGATCATCGTCTCCGGCGTCCTGGAGGCGCTGGCCTACTCGCACCAGCACGGCATCGTGCACCGCGACATCAAGCCCGCCAACGTGATCATCACCAACACCGGTGCGGTGAAGGTGATGGACTTCGGCATCGCCCGGGCCCTGCACGGCGCGTCCAACACGATGACGCAGACCGGCATGGTCATGGGCACCCCGCAGTACCTCTCCCCGGAGCAGGCCCTCGGCAAGGCCGTCGACACCCGCTCCGACCTGTACGCCACGGGCTGCCTGCTGTACGAACTCCTCACGCTGCGGCCGCCGTTCACCGGTGAGACGCCGCTGTCGGTGGTCTACCAGCACGTGCAGGACATGCCGGTCCCGCCGTCCGAGCTGTCCGACGGGGTGCCGCCGGAGCTGGACGGCCTGGTGATGCGCTCCCTCGCGAAGGACCCGGACGACCGGTTCCAGACCGCCGAGGAGATGCGCGGCCTCGTCCAGTACGGCCTGCAGATGCTGCAGGACCAGGGCGGCCACACCGGCACGTGGAGCACCGGCCCCGTCGCCATGCACGAGGGCGGCAGCACCCCGGCGATGGGCGTCACCGGCGCCGCGGCCCGCCCGCACCCCGGCGACTCCGGCACGGCGCAGATGCAGCAGACGATGGTCCGCCCGATCGGGGAGGACGACGGCGGCTTCGACGGCGGCGACCGCGGCGGCCGGGGCGGTCGCGGAGGCAACGGCCGCGGCAAGATGTGGATCTTCGCGGTGCTGGCGATCGTCGCGATCGCGGTGGGCGTCGCCGTGGCCCTGAGCGCCACCGAGAGCGGCAAGAAGGACCCGGGCCCGGACAAGGACCCGAGGCCGACGCAGTCCCAGTCGAAGGACCCGACGGACGAGCCGACCGACGAGGAGACGACGGAGGAGGAGACGGAGCCCGGCAGCACCGGCGGCAACCCGGACTACACGGACACTCCGACCCAGCCCTCGTACACCCCGTCCGAGGACCCCACGTCGCAGGAGCCCACCGAGGACCCGACGACGCAGGAGCCGACGGAGGACCCGACGACGCAGGAGCCCACCGAGGAGCCGACGACCGAGGAGCCGACGGACCCGATCACGATCGACCCGACGGAGGAGGCCGGGAACTGACCGGCCAGGACGTACGACGAGGCCCGCTCACCGAGGGTGTGAGCGGGCCTCGTCGTATGTCGAAGAAGAATTGCGCCCCGGCATTAACGAATTGCGGGGCTTTTGAACCGACCGGTCAGTGCATTGTGAACGTACGGGTCAGTGCTTTTCGGCCTGCATACGGGCGACAAAGGCGGCGGCCTGCGAACGGCGTTCCATGCCGAGCTTCGAGAGCAGGCTGGAGACGTAGTTCTTGATGGTCTTCTCGGCCAGATGAAGTCGTTCGCCGATGGCACGGTTGGTGAGGCCCTCGCCGATCAGGTCGAGGATCTTGCGTTCCTGCTCGGTGAGGTTCGCGAGCCGGTCGTCGCCCTTGTTGGCGTTGCCGTCCCGCAGCCGCTCCAGGACGCGGGCCGTGGCCACCGGGTCGAGCAGGGACTTCCCGGCCGCGACGTCCCGTACGGCGGTGAGGAGCTCATTGCCGCGGATGGCCTTCAGGACGTACCCCGAGGCGCCGGCCATGATCGCGTCGAAGAGCGCCTCGTCGTCCGCGAACGAGGTCAGCATCAGGCACTTGATGTCCTCGTTCCGGGAGCGGATCTCGCGGCACACCTCGACGCCGCTGCCGTCGGGCAGACGGACGTCGAGCACCGCGACGTCGGGGCGCGTGGCGGGGATGCGGACCAGGGCGTCGGCGGCCGTGCCGGCCTCGCCCACCACCTCGATGTCCGACTCGACGGAGAGCAGCTCGTGGACTCCGCGACGGACGACTTCATGGTCGTCGAGCAGAAATACGCTGATTTTTCCTTCTTCGTGCACGGAGCCAGTGTCACACACCGACTCTTCCAATGCTCTGGGTGGCCGGGTTAACGTTCGCTTGCTCCGGACGCTCTGCAAGGCGCTGACCAGTAGTTGTTCCCGCTTTCTCGTATTTACTTGGAAATCCAAGCAAAGTCGCAGGTCAAGTGGGGTTTCGCAGATATGCGAAGCACTGGGTAACGTGCTTTGTGCAGGGCGCTCGCCGGGGCACCTGTCACGCCTGTTTTCCCCGCAGTGCCCACAGCGCACCCACCCCGTGCGCGGGCCGGGACGACAGGCGAGCCGCACTGGCTTACCCGGCGGATCCCGGGAAGCCGGACCGACGGAGGAGCACACGTGACCGTGGAGAGCACCGCCGCGCGCAAGCCTCGCAACAGCGGGGCGGGCACCAAGCGTGCAACCGCCAAAAAGGCGCCGGAGAAGACGCCGGCGAAGAAGGCGGCGGCCAAGAGCAAGGCGCGCGAAGCAGCACCGCACGACGCACCACAGCACGACCCCGAACTCGTCCAGTTGCTCACCCCCGAGGGGGAGCGGGTAGAGCACCCCGAGTACTCGATCGACCTCAGCGCCGACGAACTGCGCGCCCTCTACCGGGACATGGTGATGGCCCGCCGCTTCGACGCCGAGGCCGTCACGCTCCAGCGCCAGGGCGAGCTGGGCCTGTGGCCCTCGCTGCTCGGCCAGGAAGCGGCGCAGATCGGCTCCGGCCGCGCGCTCCGCGACGACGACTACGTCTTCCCGACCTACCGCGAGCACGGCGTCGCCTGGTGCCGCGGGGTCCCGCCGGAGAACCTGCTCGGCATGTTCCGCGGCGTCAACAACGGCGGCTGGGACCCGAACAGCAACAACTTCCACCTGTACACGATCGTCATCGGCTCGCAGGCCCTGCACGCCACCGGCTACGCGATGGGCGTCGCCAAGGACGGCGCCGACTCGGCCGTGATCGCGTACTTCGGGGACGGCGCCAGCAGCCAGGGCGACGTCGCCGAGTCCTTCACGTTCTCCGCGGTCTACAACGCCCCCGTCGTGTTCTTCTGCCAGAACAACCAGTGGGCGATCTCCGAGCCCACCGAGAAGCAGACCCGCGTCCCGCTCTACCAGCGCGCCCGCGGCTACGGCTTCCCCGGCGTCCGCGTCGACGGCAACGACGTCCTGGCCTGCCTGGCCGTGACCCGCGCCGCCCTGGAGCGCGCCCGCAACGGCGAAGGCCCCATGCTGGTCGAGGCGTTCACGTACCGCATGGGTGCGCACACCACGTCCGACGACCCGACCAAGTACCGCCGGGACGAGGAGCGGGCGGCCTGGGAGGCCAAGGACCCGATCCAGCGGCTGCGCACGTACCTGGAGACCGAGAAGCTCGCGGACGCCGACTTCTTCGCGGCGCTCGACGAGGAGAAGGAAGCGCTCGGCAGGCGGGTGCGCGAGGCGGTCCGTGCGATGGCCGACCCCGACCCGATGTCGATCTTCGAGAACGTCTACGCGGACGGCAGCGCGCTCGTCGACGAGGAGCGCGCCCAGTTCGCCGCCTACCAGGCGTCCTTCGCTGACTCGGCTGTCTCGGTGGAAGAGGGCAAGTGACCATGGCCGTACAGAAGTTGCCGATCGCCAAGGCGATCAACGAATCCCTGCGCAAGGCCCTCGAGACCGACCCCAAGGTCCTCGTCATGGGCGAGGACGTCGGCAAGCTCGGCGGCGTCTTCCGCGTCACCGACGGGCTGCAGAAGGACTTCGGCGAGGACCGGGTCATCGACACCCCGCTCGCCGAGTCCGGCATCGTCGGCACCGCCATCGGCCTGGCGCTGCGCGGCTACCGGCCGGTCGTGGAGATCCAGTTCGACGGATTCGTCTTCCCCGCGTACGACCAGATCGTCACGCAGCTCGCGAAGATGCACGCCCGCGCGCTCGGCAAGGTCAAGCTGCCGGTCGTCATCCGCATTCCGTACGGCGGCGGCATCGGCGCCGTCGAGCACCACTCCGAGTCGCCGGAGGCGCTGTTCGCGCATGTCGCGGGCCTCAAGGTGATCTCGCCGTCCAACTCGTCGGACGCGTACTGGATGATGCAGCAGGCCATCCAGAGCGACGACCCGGTGATCTACTTCGAGCCGAAGCGGCGCTACTGGGACAAGGGCGAGGTCGACACCGACGCCATCCCCGGCCCGCTGCACGCCGCGCAGACCGTCCGCCCCGGCACCGACCTGACGCTCGTCGCGTACGGGCCGATGGTGAAGGTCTGCCTGGAGGCCGCGGCCGCCGCGCAGGACGAGGGCAAGTCGATCGAGGTCGTCGACCTGCGCTCGATGTCGCCGATCGACTTCGACACGGTCCAGGCCTCGGTGGAGCGCACCGGCCGGCTCGTCGTCGTGCACGAGGCCCCGGTGTTCTACGGCTCCGGCGCGGAGATCGCGGCGCGGATCACCGAGCGCTGCTTCTACCACCTGGAGGCGCCCGTGCTGCGGGTCGGCGGCTACCACTCGCCGTATCCGCCCGCGCGGGTGGAGGAGGAGTACCTGCCGGGACTCGACCGGGTGCTCGACGCCGTCGACCGCTCGCTGGCGTACTGAGGGGAGCTGGATCGATGGTGTACGAGTTCAAGCTGCCCGACGTGGGCGAGGGTCTCACCGAGGCCGAGATCCTGAAGTGGTACGTCGAGCCGGGCGATGTCGTCTCCGACGGGCAGGTCGTGTGCGAGGTCGAGACGGCGAAGGCGGCTGTGGAGCTGCCGATCCCGTTCGACGGGGTCGTACGGGAGCTTCGCTTCGCCGAGGGTGCGACGGTGGACGTCGGCCAAGTGATCATCACCGTGGGCGACGGGGCGTCGGATGCGGCGCCCGAGCCGGAAGCTCCCGTTGAGGCCGAGGAGCCTCAGGGGCGTCAGCCTGTGCTGGTTGGCTATGGCGTCGCCGAGAGCTCGACCAAGCGGAGGGCACGGAAGGACGACTCGGCACGTGGGGCTGTGCCCACCCTCCCCCAAGCTCTCGACTCCGCTCGAGCAGGGGGGACCCCCATCGCCCCAGCGGAACAGATGCCCACAGCAGTGGCAGCGAATGGCACCGCCACCAACGGCGTCACCGTCCCCCGCCCCCTCGCCAAGCCCCCCGTCCGTAAGCTCGCCAAGGATCTCGGGGTCGACCTCGCCACCGTGACGCCCTCCGGGCCCGACGGGATCATCACGCGGGAGGACGTGCACGCGGCCGTCGCGCCCGCGCCCGAGCCCGTCGTGCAGGAGCAGGCCCCCGCCGAGGCGCCCGCGCCCACGTCCGCGCCCACCCCGGCCGCCGACGCCCGGGAGACCCGTATCCCCGTCAAGGGCGTGCGGAAGGCGACCGCGCAGGCCATGGTCGGGTCGGCGTTCACCGCTCCGCACGTCACCGAGTTCGTGACCGTCGACGTGA
Source organism: Streptomyces sp. Da 82-17 (assembly GCF_046098215.1). Classification (NCBI taxonomy): domain Bacteria; kingdom Bacillati; phylum Actinomycetota; class Actinomycetes; order Kitasatosporales; family Streptomycetaceae; genus Streptomyces; species Streptomyces sp. Da 82-17. The sequence goes on along the minus strand of NZ_JBJURH010000006.1, from coordinate 75,484 downwards.
CGCGGACGATGAAGCTCGTCGAGGAGCTGAAGCAGGACAAGGAGATGCAGGGGCTGCGGGTGAACCCGCTGCTGCTCGTCGCCAAGGCGCTGCTCGTCGCGATCAAGCGGAACCCGGACGTCAACGCCGCCTGGGACGAGGCCAACCAGGAGATCGTGCAGAAGCACTACGTGAACCTGGGGATCGCCGCCGCCACCCCGCGCGGGCTCATCGTGCCGAACATCAAGGACGCGCACGCCAAGACCCTGCCCCAACTGGCCGAGGCGCTCGGCGAGTTGGTGACCACGGCCCGGGAGGGCAAGACCTCCCCGGCCGCGATGCAGGGCGGCACCGTGACCATCACCAACGTCGGCGTCTTCGGCGTCGACACCGGCACGCCGATCCTCAACCCGGGCGAGTCGGCGATCCTCGCGGTCGGCGCGATCAAGCTCCAGCCGTGGGTGCACAAGGGCAAGGTCAAGCCGCGGCAGGTCACCACCCTGGCGCTCTCCTTCGACCACCGGCTCGTCGACGGCGAGCTGGGCTCCAAGGTCCTCGCGGACGTCGCGGCGATCCTGGAGCACCCCAAGCGCCTGATCACCTGGGCGTAGGTAGCCTGCGTACGACGAGCCCGGGTCGCGCCCGCACGGCGCGGCCCGGGCTCACCCCTGTCCCGATCCCGCCCGTCTCCGCCCGCCGCCCGTCCCCGCCCGCCCGTCCCCGTACGAAAGCCTCCGCCGTGCACGTCGTCCGGTTGCTCCTCGCCGTCCTCTCCGGGGCGCTCATATCCCTGCAGGCCCGCATCAACGGCCAGCTCGCCGCCGAGCTCGGCGACGGCACCGCGGCCGCCGTGCTCTCCTTCGGCTCCGGCCTGCTCGTGCTCTCCCTCGGCCTCGCCGCGGTCGCGGCAGCCCGGCAGGGGCTCGGCCGGGTGTGGCAGGACCTACGTCAACAGCGGCTGAAGTGGTGGCAGTTGCTCGGCGGCTGCGGCGGGGCGACGTTCGTGCTCGCGCAGGGCCTGACCGTCGGGGCGCTCGGCGTCGCCCTGTTCACCGTGGCCGTCGTCGCCGGGCAGGTCGGCGGCGGACTGCTCGTCGACGCCAAGGGGCTCGGGCCCGCGGGGCCGCAGCGGCCGACGGTGCGACGGGCCGTGGGCGCCGGGCTCGTGCTGCTCGCCGTCGGGGTGTCGATGGCCGACCGGCTCGGCGCGGGCTTCCCGTACCTGGCGCTCGTGCTGCCCGTGGTCGCCGGGGTGTGCGTCAGCTGGCAGCAGGCCGTGAACGGGCACGTACGGCTCTCGTCCGGGTCCGCGTACACCGGGACGTTCTTCAACTTCCTCACCGGGACTGCCGCGCTGGGCCTGGTCTTCGTCGTCCACGCGGTCGCGGCCGGGGTGCCGGCGGGGCTGCCGGGTGATCCGTACCTCTACCTCGGCGGGCTCGTCGGGATCGTGTTCATCTCCATCGCCGTGGCCACCGTGCAGAAACTCGGCGTGCTGCTCCTCGGCCTGTGCACCATCACCGGGCAGCTGCTCGGCTCGCTCGCCCTCGACGTGTTCCTGCCGCACGGGGACGCGCAGGTCAGCGCGTTCACCGTGGGCGGCGCGGCGCTGGCGCTCGCGGCCGTCGCGCTGGCCGCGGTGTCCGGCTCCCGCACCGGGAGCGGCGGGAGCCGGATCAGGGCCGCGGGCCGGATCGGGACCGCGGGGCGTGCCGTCAGTCCTGCTGAGCGCCGCTCGGCAGCTGACGCAGACGCATCGTCTTCGCGGAGTTCGACTTGAAGCCGTGGTCGAGCAGCTTCGCCGCGTCGGCGTAGCGGTTCGAGTCGTTCAGGATCGCGCCGACCAGCGTCCTGTCGCCACGGGTCGCGGCGAACACCAGGCAGGGGCCGGCGGAGGTGCCGGTACCGGTCTTGATGCCGATGGCGCCCTTGTACGAGCCGAGCAGCTTGTTGGTGTTGTACCAGGTGTACGTGCGGGTGCCGCCGCTGCCGGCGGGCGCTTTCTGCTGCGTCGACTTCGCCTTCACGACCGTACGGAACGTGGAGTTCTTGACCGCGTGCCCGGCCAGCTTGGCGAGGTCCTTCGGCGTCGAGTAGTTCCGGCCGCCCTTCGAGATGCCGTCGAAGGAGTCGAACTTCGTGTTCTTCATGCCGAGTTGGGCGGCCTTCTTGTTCATCTTCCCGATGAACGAGGCCGTCCGGTCCTTCGTCGTCGAGCCGCTGCCGAACGCGTCGGCCAGCGCGTACGCCGCGTCGCAGCCCGAGGGCAGCAGCGTCGCGTACAGCAGCTGGCGCACGGTCAGCTTGTCGCCGGTGCGCAGGTCGGCGGTGCTGGCGCCCTGCTTGGCGACGTAGTCGCGGTACGCCTTCTTGACGGTGATCTTGCGGTCGAGGTTCAGGCCGGGGCTGTCCAGGACGACGGCCGCGGTCATCACCTTGGTCGTGGACGCCATCTGGCGCCTGGTGTCGACGGCCTTGCCGTAGAGCTGCTTTCCGCTCTTCGCGTCCGCCAGATAGGCGCCCTTGGCGCTGACGGACGGGCCGGACGCGGCCTGCGCGGGCGCCGCGAGCGGGGAGACGACCAGGGCGGCGCCGGTCGTGAGGACGACGGCGGCGCCTCTGCGCACGCCGCGGTTGGTACGGATCAAAGTCGGTGCTCCGAATTCACGTAAGCGTCGGTTCGCGTAAGCGTCGGTGGGCTTCGCTGCCTTACGGAGGCAAGACGAGCGGGCGGGGCGAATGGATGCCTACTCGTACGAGTGAATGCGGGCCGATCAGCCCAGCGCGCGCACCCGCCGGACGACCCGTGCCGGACCCGCGCCGTACCCTGCGCCGGACCTGCGGCGTCCCGCATCGCGGACGCGAGTACCTGTTGCACCCCTGTTGTATCTATGCTGTGCGCATGCCTGCCGCACCCTCTCCCGCCCCCGCACCCCCGACGAAGCAGCCCCCCGCCGCGGAGCGCGTCTACCAGCACGTGAAGCAGGCCGTCCTGGAGCGGCGGTACGAGGGCGGCACGCTCCTCACCGAGGGCGAGCTGGCCACCGACGTGGGCGTCTCCCGTACGCCGGTGCGCGAGGCGCTGCTCAAGCTGGAGGTCGAAGGGCTCCTGAAGCTCTACCCGAAGAAGGGCGCCCTGGTCCTGCCGGTCTCCGCGCAGGAGATCGCGGACGTGGTCGAGACCCGGCTGCTCGTCGAGGAGCACGCGGCGCGCAAGGCCGTGCCCGCGCCCGCCGGGCTGATCGAGCGCCTGGAGGAACTGCTCGCTCAGCAGCGTGAGCAGGCCGCGGCCGGGGACTTCGCCGCGGCCGCCGTCAGCGACCGCTGCTTCCACGCGGAGATCGTCCGCAGCGGCGGCAACGAGATCCTCTCCCGCCTCTACGACCAGCTCCGCGACCGGCAGCTGCGGATGGGCGTCGCCGTGATGCACTCGCACCCCGACCGCATCGCCAAGACCCTCGGCGAGCACGCCGAGATCCTCGACGCGCTGCGCGCCGGGGACGCGGACGCGGCCGTCGCCGTCGTCCACCGCCACGTCGGCTGGTTCTCCAACCTGGCCCGGGGAGACGTGCGATGAGCTCCTCCGCGAGCAGGCTCCCCGGCGATCCGCCGGGCGGCCGCAGAGCCGTCGCGGTCTGGTCGATCGGCGTCGCCGTCTACTTCGTCGCCGTCATCTTCCGCACCTCGCTCGGCGTCGCCGGACTCGACGCCGCCGAGCGCTTCCACGTCAGCGCCTCCGCCCTGTCGACGTTCTCGATCCTCCAGCTCCTCGTCTACGCGGGCATGCAGATACCCGTCGGCCTGATGGTCGACCGGCTCGGCACGAAGCGGGTGCTGACCCTCGGCGTCGTCCTCTTCACCGTCGGCCAGCTCTCCTTCGCCCTCGCGCCCTCGTACGGCATGGCGCTCGCCGCGCGTGCGCTGCTCGGCTGCGGGGACGCGATGACGTTCATCAGCGTGCTGCGCCTCGGCACCCGCTGGTTCCCGGCCCGCCGCGGCCCCCTCGTCGCCCAGCTCGCCGGGCTCATCGGGATGGGCGGCAACCTGGTGTCCACGCTGGTGCTCTCCCGGATGCTGCACGGCCTCGGCTGGACCGCCGCGTTCGTCGGCAGCTCCCTCGCGGGCGTCGTCGTCCTCGTCCTGCTGCTGCTCTTCCTCAAGGACCACCCGGAGGGCCACGAGCCGCCGCCGGTCAAGCAGGCCCAGGGCCCCGCGTTCGTACGGCGGCAGATAGCCGAGGCGTGGCGGGAGCCCGGCACCCGGCTCGGCCTGTGGGTGCACTTCACCACGCAGTTCCCGATGATGGTGTTCACGCTGCTGTGGGGGCTGCCGTTCCTGGTGGAGGCGCAGGGCCTGTCCCGCGCCGCCGCGGGCGAACTCCTCACCCTGACCGTCCTGTCGAGCATGACCATCGGCCTCGTCTACGGCCAGATCATCGCCCGCCACCACCGCGCCCGCACCCCGCTCGTCCTCGGCACGGTCGGAGCGACGGCCCTGGTCTGGGCGCTCACGCTCGGCTGGGGAGGTACGGCGCCGACGGCGCTGCTCGTCGTCCTGTGCATGGTGCTCGGCACCTGCGGCCCGGCCTCGATGATCGGCTTCGACTTCGCCCGCCCGGCCAACCCGCCGGAGCGCCAGGGCACGGCCTCCGGGATCGTCAACATGGGCGGCTTCGTGGCGTCCATGACCACGCTGCTCGCGGTGGGCGTGCTGCTCGACGCGACGGGCCAGAACTACCGGATCGCGTTCTGCTCGATCTTCGTCCTGGAGGCCCTGGGCATCACCCAGATCCTGCGGCTGCGGCGGCGCGCGGTCCGCCTGGAGAGCGAGCGGCTGGTGGCCAGCCGGGTGGAGGCGGTGCACGTCCCGGCGTAAATCCAGCCCGTCCCGGGGGCACGGGACGGCTACACCGTCATCGCCAGGTTCCGCAGAATCGCCTCGCCCAGGTCCTGGTCGCCGTCCACCTTGACCCGGTCCCGTACGGCCCCCGCCTTCACGCGGCCGCAGCACAGCCGGAAGAACGTCTCCCAGTCGAGCGCCAGCGTGACCGCAGGGCCGAGCGACGGGGCGTTGTCGACGGTGCCCCGGCCGTCGGCGTCGATGCGGACCGTGCGCAGGAAGTCGACGGGCTCGCCCACGTCGAAGACGACCGCCGAGTTCGCGGGCGCCCCGGCCCCCTTGGCGACCGCCTTCGGCAGGCCGGAGATGAGGATGTCCCGCGCGACGTACGCGCCGGGGGAGTCCAGGTTGCCGGGGGTGTCGAGGGCCGTGCGCAGGTCCTGCTCGTGCACCCACACGTCGAACGCCCGCTTGCGGAGCGCCTCTTCGAGCGGTTCCTGGTTGCCGAGCGGCCCGCGCACCGTGGTCTGCGGGTCCCGCGTCTCGTTCCGCAGCTGCCGCGCCCGCCGGATGATCGTGTACTCCAGCTCGGCGGTCATCTCCGGCGCCGTGTGGTGCCGGCGCACATCGACCTGCACCTCCATGTAGCGCTGCAGCTCGGTCTGTACGTGGTACAGGTCCCGGGGCAGCGAGTGGATCGGCCGGGGGTCGCCGAGCATCTCGCAGTCAAGGCCGATGACATGGGAGACGACGTCCCGCACGGACCAGCCGGGGCAGGGCGTCGCCAGGTTCCAAGAGCCCTCCGCGAGCGGGGTGACCAGCTCGGATATGGCCTCCACGGAGTGGGTCCAGGCGTCGGCGTAGGACTGGATGCTGGGATGGACGGTCACGTGACCCCTCGGGCGGTTCGTCAGTACGGGCTCGGCAAGACTGCGGGGAAGGCTCGGCCCCTTAAGTTACGCTGCCGCACGGGCCGCTTGCAGTGCTTTCGTGTGACGATCGTAGGCGGTGATGGGTACTCGAATGCCAGGACGGTGGTAGTGTGCGCGCCTCGCTGATCCAGATCGACGTAGACCCTGATGAAACGGTCAATTCCCGCCGCTCCAGGGTGGCTTCACTGGTACGGGAGCAGGCCGGGGCCGACCTCGTGATCCTGCCGGAGCTGTGGACGGTCGGCGCCTTCGCGTACGACTCCTTCGGCCCCGAGGCGGAGGCGCTGCGCGGGCCCACGCACGACGCGATGGCGGCCGCCGCGCACGACGCGGGAGTCTGGCTGCACGCGGGCTCGATCGTGGAGCGCGAGGACACCGGCACGCTCTACAACACGACCCTGTTCTTCAACCCCGACGGCGCCCTGGCCCGCACGTACCGGAAGATCCACCGCTTCGGCTTCGACAAGGGCGAGGCCGCGATGATGGGCGCGGGCGCGGAGCTCGTGACGGTGCCGCACCCGTCGACCGTCCTCGGCCTCGCCACCTGCTACGACCTGCGCTTCCCCGAGCTGTTCCGGGGCCTGGTCGACGCCGGCGCCGAGACCCTCGTCGTCTCCGCCGGCTGGCCCGAGCGCCGCCGCGCCCACTGGACGCTGCTCGCGCAGGCCCGCGCGGTCGAGAACCAGGCGTACGTCCTGGCCTGCGGCACCGCCGGAACGCACGCGGACGTGCCGCAGGCGGGGCACAGCATCGTGGTCGACCCGTGGGGCGAGGTGCTTGCGGAGGCGGGGCACGGGGAGGAGGTCCTGACCGTGGACTTCGACCCGAGCACGGTCGCGACGACGAGGGACCGTTTCCCGGCGCTGAAGGACCGCGTCCTGGGCTGACCCCAGGGGGCTCCGCCCCCGGCCCCCCGATCAGGTCCCCTCCCCGCCCCTTCCCGAAAGCCTGCGGCGCCGTCCGGGTTGCTCGCGCAGTTCCCCGCGCCCCTGTCGGGGCACGTCGTCCCCCCGCCGCCGCTGTGGGCAGGCGTGCCCCTCCGGCGATTGAGGAGACGGGGGGCCGGGGGCGGAGCCCCCTGGGGGTCAGCCGTGGTCCCGCTCCGCCAGGCGGATCACGCAGACCGTCACCGCGATCAGCAACGCCGGGTCCGCGTCCTCCCGCACCACGTTCACCCCGTACGTGTCCCGCAACGTCAACCACCGCCGCGAGATCTCCGCAAGCAGCTCCCCGTCGTACTCGACCGCGAACTCCCGGTCGAGGATCTTGCCGCTGACGTCCAGCTCCGTGCCGTCGACCAGCGTCACCCGGTAGTGGTTGCGCAGCAGCGAGAGCCGTTTGCGCCGCACCGTGGCCAACGGCTCCTCGCCGCGCTCGATCGTCATCGTGTCCCGCAGCGCCAGCATCTTCTTGCGGATGTCGATCAGCACGGCGCCCTGCGGGTCCTTCAGCTCGAACGTCTCCCGCAGCCGCATCGCCTTGCCGTCCACGAGGAACGCCTTGCGGCCCTGCTCGTCCTCGATCCAGTAGTCGTCGCCGATGCCGAAGACCCGGTCGCGTACCACGTATCTCATGGCGGGAATGCGTACCCGCCCGCATGAGGTTGGATGGGGACATGGCTACACGTGCACGCGTTCGGGCCCCCGAGCTGATCGGCAAGGGCGGCTGGCTGAACACAGGAGATCAGCAGTACACCCTCGCCGACCTGCGGGGACGCATCGTCGTCCTCGACTTCTGGACGTTCTGCTGCATCAACTGTCTGCACGTCCTGGACGAGCTCCGCGAGCTGGAGCGGAAGCACGCCGACACCCTCGTGATCATCGGCGTGCACTCCCCGAAGTTCGTGCACGAGGCCGAGCACCAGGCGGTCGTCGACGCCGTCGAGCGGTACGAGGTGCACCACCCGGTGCTCGACGACCCGGAGCTCGCCACCTGGAAGCAGTACGCGGTCCGCGCCTGGCCCACCCTCGTCGTCATCGACCCCGAGGGGTACGTGGTCGCGCAGCACGCCGGCGAGGGGCACGCGCACGCCATCGAGAAGCTCGTCGAGGAGCTGGAGGCCGAGCACGAGGCGAAGGGCACGCTCCGCCGCGGCGACGGCCCGTACGTCCCGCCGGAGCCCGTCGCCACCGACCTCCGCTTCCCCGGCAAGGCCCTCCTGCTGCCCACCGGCACCTTCCTCGTCTCCGACTCGACCCGGCACCAGCTGGTCGAGCTGGAGGCGGACGGCGAGACCGTCGTACGCCGCATCGGCAGCGGCGAGCGCGGCTTCGGGGACGACGCGTTCAGCGAACCGCAGGGCCTGGCGCTGCTGCCCGACGGCAAGGTGATCGTCGCGGACACCGTCAACCACGCGCTGCGCACGTACGACCCGGAGACCGGCGCCGTCGAGACGGTCGCGGGCACCGGGCGGCAGTGGATGCAGGGCGAGCCCACGAGCGGCCCCGCACGCGAGGTGAGCCTTTCCTCGCCGTGGGACGTGGCGGTCTTCGACGGCCTCGTCTGGATCGCCATGGCCGGTGTGCACCAGCTGTGGACGTACGACCCGGAGACCGGCACCGTGCAGGTCGCCGCCGGCACCACCAACGAGGGCCTCGTCGACGGACCGGCCGCCGAGGCCTGGTTCGCGCAGCCGTCCGGGCTCGCCGCGACCGAGGACCGGCTGTGGATCGCCGACTCGGAGACGAGCGCCCTGCGCTGGATCGACAAGGACCGCGTCGTCCACACCGCCGTCGGCACCGGCCTCTTCGACTTCGGGCACCGCGACGGCGCCGCCGAACAGGCCCTGCTGCAGCACCCGTTGGGCGTCACCGCACTCCCCGACGGCTCCGTCGCGATCAGCGACACGTACAACCACGCGCTGCGCCGCTTCGACCCGGCGAGCGGTGAAGTCACCACCCTGGCAACAGACTTGCGGGAGCCGAGCGACGCGGTCGTGGCCGGCGAGGACGTGGTCGTCGTCGAGTCCGCGCGCCACCGCCTCACCCGACTGCGGCTCCCCGAGGAGGCCGTACGCGTCGAGTCGGTCGCCCACCGCACCCAGCGCGCCGCCACCGAAGTCGCCCCGGGCGCACTCCAGTTGGACGTCGTCTTCCAGGCGCCGACGGGCCAGAAGCTCGACACCCGCTACGGACCGTCGACCCGCCTGCTCGTCTCCTCCACCCCGCCGGAGCTGCTGCTCGACGGCGAGGGCGCCGGCACCGACCTGTCCCGCGGCCTCACCCTCAACCCCGAGGTCACGGAGGGCGTCCTGCACGTCTCCGCGATGGCGGCGAGCTGCGACGACGACCCGGACAACGAATACCCCGCCTGCCACGTCCACCAACAGGACTGGGGCGTCCCCCTCCGCCTGACCGAGACCGGCACGGACCGCCTGCCGCTGGTGCTCGCGGGCCTGGACGGCTGACGCCCGCCCGACCGGCCACCGGTCACGCGCCTGGCGGCGCCGAGTTCATCGGCTCGGCGCCGACCGCGCTGCTGCGCGATGGCCACGACTCCGCTGGTCATCGGCGCGGGCGGGGAGCCCGAGCAGATCCTGATCGACGACGGGATCTTCGGCTGCATCAAGGACGTCACCGACGTCTGGACCGGCACCTGGCGGCCTGCTCGGCCCGTGCAAGGAGCCGCAGTCGGCGCGGCCGGACGGCCGGCGGGCGGCCACCCCGTCGCCCGGCCCCCGGCCGGAGCTGCCGCTGGGCGGTCACTGCGCCGTCAGGCCTGGCCCGTGGCTTCGTCGGTGTCCCGGTCGACCTCACGAGAACCGGCACGGGCCGCCTGCCCGTTCGGTGCCGGCGGCTGCCCCCTCGCCCCGCCTGCTCGGCCGCGGCCGGAGCTGCCGTCGGCGGTGGTGGGGTGGGACGGCTAGCGCAAGAACCGGCTAGGCGGGCGGCCGTCCCGCCGCCCCATCGCCGGCCCTGCCCGGCCCCGTCGGAGCTGCCGCTGGGCGGCGACGGTGGTGATCGGCCTGGCCCGTGGCTTCGTCGTCGCTCCTGGGCGCGCGTGGACGTCCCCGGTCCGCCTCGCCGATGGCCGTACGGCCCAGCTGCCGCCGGTGCTTGCGGGCGGTCGGCGAACGAGTGGGCGGGCGGGCCGTCGACCCGCCTCCCGGCCCGGCTCCGCTCGGCGGCCGGCCGTGCCTCAGTACGTGTGGTGGTGGTGATGGTGCGGGCGGTCCTCCTCGACCACCGGCTCGTGGGGGCCCATCAGCAGCCGCCTGCGTCGTGCGATGGACGTGTACGTCGCCACGCCGATCAGGCCGGCGGCCATCAGGATCAGCCCGACCACGTCCAGGTCGACGCCCCGCATCTCCCAGTCGCTGGCGAACGTGAGGATGGCCCCTGCGGCGATCAGCAGGATGCATCCGCCCAGGCCCATGGATCTCGCCTCCTTGAGTTCCGCATGTACGGCTGTTCCGACGCCCGGGTACCCGAGGTCGGAACAGCCATGCGGGGCAGGCGAGTTGGGCCCGCCCAGGGCCCTGGGGCCCCGCGCTCAGCCCTCCAGGAACGCCGTCAGCGCGTTCGCGAGCAGGTACGGGTCGTCCGAGCCGCACAGCTCGCGGGCGCTGTGCATCGACAGGATCGCGACGCCGATGTCGACCGTCCTGATGCCGTGCCGGGCCGCGGTGATCGGGCCGATGGTCGTGCCGCACGGCATCGAGTTGTTGGACACGAACGACTGGAACGGCACTCCGGCCTTCTCGCACGCCGCCGCGAACACCGCACGCCCCGAACCGTCCGTCGCGTACCGGTTGTTGACGTTGACCTTGAGGATCGGACCGCCGCCCGCGCGCGGCAGGTGCGTCGGGTCGTGCCGCTCCGCGTAGTTGGGGTGCACGGCGTGCCCGGTGTCGGAGGACAGGCAGACGGTGCCGGCGAAGGCGCGGGCCTTGTCCTCGTGGCTGCCGCCGCGGGCGTAGACGGAACGTTCAAGCACCGAGCCGAGCAGCGGGCCGTCCGCGCCGGTGTCGGACTGCGAGCCGTTCTCCTCGTGGTCGAACGCGGCGAGCACCGGGATACTGCGCCCATTCGTCTGCTCCGCAGAACGCAGGCTCTCGGACCCGGCGACGGCGACCAGCGCGGCCGTACCGGCGTGCACCGAAAGGAGGTTGTCCATCCGCGGCCCGGCGAGCAGCTCCTTGTCGCGGCCCAGGTAGGCGGGCGGCTCCACGGAGTGCGTCATCAGGTCCCAGCCGGTGACCTCACCCGCCGGAAGCGAAAGCTCCTCCTCCAGGAACCGGATGAGGTCGCCCTCGCGGGCGTCGCCGAGCCCCCAGACGGGCTGCATGTGCTTCTGCTTGTCGAGCTGCAGCCCCTTCTCGTAGATCGACCGGTCCATGTGGATGGCGAGTTGGGGTACGCGCAGCAGCGGCCGGTCGACGTTGACGAGGCGGGTCGAGCCGTCGCGCAGGGAGAGCCGGCCGGCGAGGCCCAGGTCCCGGTCGAGCCAGGAGTTGAGCAGCGGCCCGCCGTAGATCTCCACGGCGACCTGCCGCCAGCCGTGCGCCCCGGTGTCCGGCAGCGGCTTGACCCGCAGGTTCGGGGAGTCGGTGTGCGCGCCCACGATGCGGAACGGGGTGTGCGGGGAGGCGCCCTCCGGCACGTACCAGGCGATGACGGCGCCGCCGCGCAGCACGTACTTGCCGCCGCTCGTCCCGTCCCAGGCGTCGGTCTCCAGGACCTGCCGGAACCCGGCCTTCTCAAGGCGCTCCGCGACGCTCGCCACCGCGTGGTACGGGGACGGGCTCGCGCTGAGGAAGGACATCAGGTCGTCGGTGTGTCCGCGGTCGAACCGGGAGGGCGATGAGCTCATGGTGTTCACCTTAACGACGTACGCGGGCCCTCTCCCCGGGATGGGAAGAGGGCCCGCGCAGTGGGGGTGGGAAAGGGTTCTCGAACCTGTCCTCGGGGCTGCTTAGAACGCGGCCTCGTCCAGCTCCATCAGCTCCAGGCCCGACTCGCTGGTCGACTGGGCAAGCTTGCGGGCGCCGGTGACGCCGGGCAGGACGTTGGCGGCGAAGAACTTCGCGGCCGCGATCTTGCCGGTGTAGAAGGCCTTGTCCTTCGAGGAGGCGGTCGGCAGCTTCTCGGCGGCCACGGCGGCGCCGCGCAGCAGCAGGTAGCCGACGACCACGTCACCGGAGGCCATCAGCAGGCGGGTGCTGTTGAGGCCGACCTTGTAGATGGACTTGACGTCCTTCTCGGTGGCGGCGAGGTCGGTGAGCATCAGGCCGACGATGGCCTCCAGCTCGACGGCGGCCTTGGCGAGCTGCTCGCGAGCAGCGGCCAGCTCGTCGCCGCCGGTGCCGACGGCCAGGAACTTCTTGATCTCCTCGGCCAGGCCGTTCAGGGCGGCGCCCTGGTTGCGGACGATCTTCCGGAAGAAGAAGTCCTGGCCCTGGATGGCCGTGGTGCCCTCGTAGAGGGTGTCGATCTTGGCGTCCCGGATGTACTGCTCGATCGGGTACTCCTGCAGGAAGCCGGAGCCGCCGAAGGTCTGCAGCGACTGGGCGAGCTGCTCGTAGCCCTTCTCCGAGCCGTAGCCCTTCACGATCGGCAGGAGCAGGTCGTTGAGGGCCTCGAGCGCCTTGGTGTCCTCGCCCGCGGCCTCCTTCAGGGCGATCTCGTCCTGGACGGCGGCGGTGTGCAGGACCAGGGCGCGCATGCCCTCCGCGTACGCCTTCTGCGTCATCAGGGAGCGGCGCACGTCCGGGTGGTGCGTGATGGTGACCTTGGGCGCGGTCTTGTCCATGAACTGCGACAGGTCGGAGCCCTGGACGCGTTCCTTGGCGTACTCGAGGGCGTTCAGGTAGCCCGTCGACAGCGTGGAGATCGCCTTCGTGCCGACCATCATGCGGGCGAACTCGATGATGCGGAACATCTGGCGGATGCCGTCGTGCTTGTCGCCGATCAGCCAGCCCTTGGCGGGGTGCTGGTCGCCGAAGGTCATCTCGCAGGTGTTGGACGCCTTGAGGCCCATCTTGTGCTCGACGTTGGTGGCGTAGACGCCGTTGCGCTCGCCCAGCTCGCCGGTCTCGAAGTCGAAGAGGTACTTCGGGACGAGGAAGAGGCTCAGGCCCTTGGTACCGGGGCCGGCGCCCTCCGGACGCGCGAGCACGTAGTGAAGGATGTTCTCCTCCATGTCGTGCTCACCGGACGTGATGAAGCGCTTGACGCCCTCGATGTGCCAGGAGCCGTCCTCCTGCTGCACGGCCTTGGTGCGGCCGGCGCCGACGTCCGAACCGGCGTCCGGCTCGGTGAGGACCATCGTGGAGCCCCAGGTCTTCTCGACCGCGATCTGGGCCCACTTCTTCTGCTCCTCGGTGCCCTCCTCGAAGAGGATGCGGGCGAACGCCGGACCGGAGGAGTACATCCACACGGCCGGGTTGGCGCCGAGGATCAGCTCCGCGTACGCCCAGATCAGGGACGGCGGGGCGGTGGTGCCGCCGATCTCCTCGGGCAGGCCGAGACGCCAGTACTCGGAGTCCATGAAGGCCTTGTAGCTCTTCTTGAAGGACGCCGGGACGGGCGCGGTGTTGGTCTCCGGGTCGAAGACCGGCGGGTTCCGGTCGGCGTCCGCGAAGGACTCGGCCAGCTCGTTCTCGGCAAGGCGGGTCAGCTCCGACAGCACGCTCTTCGCGGTGTCGGTGTCCATCTCCGCGAACGGGCCGCTGCCGTACAGCTTGTCGCGACCGAGCACCTCGAAGAGGTTGAACTCGATGTCCCGGAGGTTCGACTTGTAGTGCCCCATGGCGACGGCTCCGTAAAGGTTCGGGAGGCGGACTCTCATACACGTACCAGCAAGTAGCTACGATGATGCTACCCGTCGGTAATAAGGCGCAACCCCTGAACGGCGAACTGTGACGAGGCTCTAATCCGCGGACGATTCGCCGGGGGTCTCCGACGCGGGCGCTCCGGCGTAGTGGGTGCGCAGCTCCGAGAAGACGCCGAAGGCCGCGGCGGTCAGCGGCACGGCGAGCAGCATGCCGAGGATCCCCGCCACCGAGGCGCCCGCGGTGATCGCCAGCATCACGACCGCCGGATGCATCTGCACCGTCCGGCTCTGGATCATCGGCTGCAGCAGATGCCCCTCGATGACCTGCACGGCGAGCACCACGCCGAGCGCCCACAGCGCGATCACGAACCCCCGGTCGGCGAGCGCCACGAGGATCGCCACGGCCCCGGAGATGAACGCCCCGAGGTACGGGATGTACGCGCCGACGAACACCAGCGCCCCCAGCCCCACCGCGCCCGGCACCCGCAGGATCAGCAGGCCGACGGTGATCAGGACGGCGTCGATCAGGGCGATCAGCGTGGTCCCGCGCATGAAGCCCTCGATCGCCTCGAAGGCCTTGCGCCCCATCTGCTCCAGGGCGTCACCGCGGCGCGGGGCGAGGGTGTGCAGGGCGGCGGTGGCGCGGTCGGAGTCGCGCAGGAAGAAGAAGACGAGCAGCAGCGCCAGTACGGCCATGGCGATGACCTCGCCGACGACGCTGACGCCGCTGATCACCCCGGAGGCCGCGGTGCCGCCGAACTTCGACAGCAGGTCCTTGGAGTTCTTCGCGAGGTCGTCGAGGGAGGTCCCGGCGGCGCCGAGGTGCTCGGCGAGCGACTTCGCGGCGTCCCGCAGCGAGGCGATGATCTGGTCCCCGGTCTCGATCAGCGCGCTCACCACGATGTACGTGGCTCCGCCGGTGACGATCAGTACGGCGAGACAGGTGAGGCCCGCGGCCAGCGACTTGTTGACGTGCAGCGCGAGCAGCCGCCGGTACAGCGGGCCGAGCAGCGCGGTGCCGAGCAGCGCGAGCAGGACCGGGGTGACGGCGGTCTTGAAGGTGATGCAGAGCCAGACTCCGAGCCCGGCGAGCGTGGCGGCGAGCAGCAGCACGACGCACCAGGCGGCGAGGCGTCGGACGGGGGTGGGGAGCAGGGTCTGCACGGTTGCAGGTGATCACGGGAGGGGGCGCCCGGCACGTCCGGACGCCCCGCCCGAGTGAGGCTCGCCCAGGGAGCTCCGCCCCCGGCCCGCGCATTCCGGCCGTCGTTCGGCTGCGGCGCCGTCGTGGCCGGTCGCGCGGTTCCCCGCGCCCCTGAGGTCGGCTCCCTACATGCCGTGGACCGCCGGCACCGTGCCCAGGCGGCCCCGCTGGAAGTCCTCGAAGGCCTGCTGGAGTTCGGCCTGGGTGTTCATGACGAACGGGCCGTAGTGGGCCATCGGCTCGCGGATGGGGCGGCCGCCGAGGAGGACGATCTCCAGGTCCGGCGTGTGCCCGTCCTGCTTCTCGTCCGCGCGGACGGTCAGCGACGAGCCGGCCCCGTACACCGCGGTCTGGCCCATCTGGATCGGGCGCCGCTCCTCGCCGACGGTGCCGCGTCCGGCCAGGACGTACGCGAGGCCGTTGAAGTCCGCGCGCCAGGGCAGGGTGACCGAGGCGCCGGGGCGGACCGTGGCGTGGATCATCGTGATCGGGGTGTGCGTGATGCCGGGGCCCTCGTGGCCGTCGAGCTCACCGGCGATGACACGGAGCAGCGCGCCGCCGTCCGCCGAGGAGAGCAGCTGGACCTGGCCGCCGCGGATGTCCTGGTAGCGCGGGTCCATCATCTTGTCGGCCGCGGGCAGGTTGACCCACAGCTGGAGGCCGTGGAAGAGCCCGCCGGACATGACGAGGGACTCCGGCGGTGCCTCGATGTGCAGCAGGCCGCTGCCGGCGGTCATCCACTGGGTGTCGCCGTTCTGGATGGTGCCGCCGCCGCCGTTGGAGTCCTGGTGCACGAAGGTGCCGTCGATCAGGTACGTCACGGTCTCGAAGCCGCGGTGCGGGTGCCACGGGGTGCCCTTGGGCTCGCCCGGCGCGTACTCCACCTCGCCCATCTGGTCCATCATGATGAACGGGTCGAGGTGCTTGTAGTTGATGCCCGCGAAGGCGCGGCGCACCGGGAAGCCCTCGCCCTCGAAGCCGGACGGGGCGGTCGTCACGGCGAGCACCGGACGCGGGGTGGCGTCGGCGGGTGCGGTCACTCGGGGCAGGGTCAGCGGGTTCTCGACGGTCACTGCGGGCATGGTCGGTACCTCCTTGTGGTTCGAGAGTAGTTGAATCTCGAACTTTCTGCCACCCGTAACGCAGCGCACCCCGTGGGCATTCCGGCCCACGGGGTGCGAGGTGAGGTTCGGTGGCTCAGCCGTACATGCGGCGCATCGCGAAGTCGACCATCTGCTCGACCGCCTTCGCGTCGAAGACCATGCGGTGCTCGCCCTCCATGTCGAGCACGAAGCCGTACCCCGTCGGCAGCAGGTCGATGACCTCCGCGCCGGTGATGACGAAGTACTTGGACTCCTTGCCCGCGTAGTGCCGCAGCTCCTTCAGCGACGTGAACATCGGGATCACCGGCTGCTGCGTGTTGTGCAGCGCCAGGAAGCCGGGGTTGTCGCCGCGCGGGCAGTACACCTTCGACGTCGAGAAGATCTGCTGGAAGTCCTCCGCCGACATCGAGCCCGTCGTGAAGGCGCGCACGGCGTCCGCGAGCGACGGCGGTGACGGCTCCGGGTACAGCGGTGCCTGCTGGCCGTACGCCCCGGGGCCGCCGGGCTGCTGGGGCGGGGGCTGCGGCGGGGCGTATCCCTGCTGCGCGCCCGAGCTCTGGTCGTAGCCGTACATGGAGTTGAGCGTACTGCGTGCGGCGCGCCCAGGGGTGCGGAGCCGGGGACTCCAGGGGTGCGGAGCCGGGGACTTTCGGGTCACGAACCGGCGGACTCGTGCAGCTCGAACCAGATCGACTTGCCCTCGCCGCGCGGCGTCACGCCCCAGGAGTCCGCGAGCAGCTCCATGAGCACCAACCCCCGCCCGGAGGAGGCGAGTTCGCCGGGGTGGCGCTTGTGCGGGAGCTCGTCGCTGCTGTCCGCCACCTCGACGCGCAGCCGCCGCTCGCCCACCTCGCCCTGCGCCTCGACGAGCAGCAGGGCGTCGCCGTCGGTGTGCACCAGGACGTTGGTGATCATCTCGGAGACCATCAGGACCGCCGAGTCGACCTGCTCCGGCTCCGCCCAGTCGTGCAGCAGCTCGCGCAACTGCTGCCGGGCGCCCGCGATCCGTTCCGGCTCGGCCTGCTTCACCGTCAGGAGCGAGCGGCGAAGCCGCGGCATCGCCGTGCCCGTACCGGCCGCGTCGCCCGCGCCCGCCGCGGCGCGGGACAGCAGGACCACCGCTATGTCGTCCTCGCGGCGGTCGGCGAGCGGGCCCGTCGAGTGGTGCGAGCTCGGGCCGTGCACCGCCTGCACCAGCTCGTCGGCGAGCTGCTCCAGGCCGTCCCCGCCGTACCGCTCCAGGACCTTGCGCAGCCGGCCCCAGCCGGTGTCGAGGTCGTGGCCGCCGGTCTCGATCAGGCCGTCGGTGCACAGCATCATCGTCTCGCCGGGTTCGAGGACGACGCGGGTCGTCGGGTAGTCCGCGTCCGGGTCGATGCCCAGCGGAAGCCCGCCCTCCGTCGGCCGTACGACGACGGTGCCGTCGCCGGTCCGCACCACCGGGTCGGGGTGCCCGGCCCGGGCGATCTCGAGCACCCCGGTCGTCGGGTCGGCCTCGACGTACAGGCAGGTCGCGAAGCGCGCGTCGGCGGGGCCCGGGCCGGACTCGGGGCCGGAGCCGGACTCGGGGCCCGCGGTGGACGAGCCGTACGTGTGCGAGTCGGTGATGCCGGTGAGGAAGCGGGAGGCGCGGGCGAGCACCGCGTCCGGCCGGTGCCCTTCGGCGGCGTACGCCCGCAGCGCGATCCGCAGCTGGCCCATCAGGCCGGCCGCGCGCACGTCGTGCCCCTGGACGTCGCCGATGACCAGGGCGATCCGGCGGCCGCCGGGCAGCGGGATCATGTCGTACCAGTCGCCGCCGACCTGGAGTCCGCCGCCCGTCGGCACGTACCGGGCGGCGAGGTCGAGGCCCGGTATGGCCGGGCCGAGGGTGGGGAGCATCGCGCGCTGCAGGCCGTCCGTCAGCTCCCGCTCCGACTCGGCGATCCCCGCCCGGGACAGCGCCTGGGCCAGCATCCGGGCCACGGTCGTGAGGACCGAGCGCTCGTCCGGCGTGAACTGCACCGGGTAGCGGAACGCGGCCATCCAGGCGCCGATGGTCCGGCCCGCGACGGTCAGCGGCAGGAACGCCCACGACTCCCGGCCGAAGCGGGCGGCGAGCGGCCAGGTCGTCGGGTAGCGGCCGCGGTACTCGTCGGGCGTGGAGAGGTAGACCGGGCGGCCGTGCCGGACCACGTCGGCGGCCGGGTAGTCGGTGGCCAGCGTGATGTCCGTGAACGGGCTCTCGGCGCCGGGCTGCTGCCCGTGGTGCCCGATGATCGTCAGCTGGTCCCCGCGTACGCCGAAGACCGCCAGGCCGTCCGGCTCGAAGCCCGGCATCGACAGGCCCGCCGCGACCCGCAGCACCTCCGCCGTCGACCTGGCCTCGGCGAGCGCCCGGCCCGCGTCGAGCAGGAACGCCTCGCGGGAGCGCCGCCACTCCCCGGTCACCGGCGTACGGGCCGCGCTGCCCGGCGGCGTCTCGCTGACCTCCTGGAGGGTGCCGACCAGCTCGTACCGGTCGCCGTGCACCACCGGCTTGGAGCGGCTGCGGATGGTGCGGACGACCTGGCCCTGCTCGTCCATGATCCGCAGGCGGGCCTCGGCGACGGTGCCCTCGGCGACGGCCAGGTTCACGATGCCGTCGATCTCGTTCCAGTCCACCGGGTGGAAGCGGGAGCGCACGCCCGCCTCGGTCAGCGTCACCGGCTGTGCGGGCAGCCCGATCAGGCGGGCCGCCTCCGCGTCGAGCGAGACAAGCCCCGCCGCGTTGTCCCAGCGCCAGAACCCGGTCCCGATCAGCGCGAGGATGTCGCCCGCCGGTGGCAGGGCCGCTCCGCCCGTGTCCTGGGAGCCAGTGCGCATTGCCCCACTTTAAGAAGAGTGTGCAGCTGCTCGCCACCGAGCCGGAGCCCTGGGGCCGGGCGGTAACCTGGTTCGCGTTGATTCCCGCCTGTCTCGCGACGAACGACGCGAAGAATTGGAAGAGAAATGCACCGGTACAGGTCACACAACTGCGGCGAGCTCCGCGCCACCGACGTCGGCAGCGACGTCCGGCTGAGCGGTTGGCTGCACAATCGCCGCGACCTGGGCGGCATCCTCTTCATCGACCTCCGCGACCACTACGGCCTGGTCCAGCTGGTCGCCCGCCCCGACACCCCCGGCTTCGAGGCGCTCGACAAGCTCTCCAAGGAGACCGTCGTCCGCATCGACGGCAAGGTGATCTCGCGCGGCGCGGAGAACGTCAACCCCGAGCTCGCCACCGGTGAGATCGAGGTCGAGGTCGGCGAGGTCGAGGTGCTCGGCGCCGCCCAGCAGCTGCCGTTCCAGATCAACCAGGACGACGGCGTGGGCGAGGAGCGCCGCCTGGAGTACCGCTTCCTGGACCTGCGCCGCGAGCGCATGCACAAGAACATCATGCTGCGCACGGCGGTCATCTCCGCCATCCGGCACAAGATGACGGCCCTCGGCTTCAACGAGATGGCGACGCCGATCCTCACGGCCACCTCCCCGGAGGGCGCCCGCGACTTCGTCGTCCCGTCCCGCCTGAACCCCGGCAAGTTCTACGCGCTGCCGCAGGCCCCGCAGCAGTTCAAGCAGCTCCTGATGATCTCCGGCTTCGACCGGTACTTCCAGATCGCGCCCTGCTTCCGCGACGAGGACGCCCGCGCCGACCGCTCGCCCGGCGAGTTCTACCAGCTCGACGTCGAGATGAGCTTCGTCGAGCAGGAGGACGTCTTCCAGCCGATCGAGAAGCTCATGACCGAGCTCTTCGAGGAGTTCGGCGGCGGCCGCCACGTCACGTCGCCGTTCCCGCGCATCCCGTTCCGCGAGTCGATGCTCAAGTACGGCAACGACAAGCCGGACCTGCGCGCCCAGCTCGAACTGGTCGACATCACCGACATCTTCGCCGACTCCGGCTTCAAGGCGTTCGCCGGCAAGCACGTCCGTGCCCTGCCGGTCCCGGACACCGCCGGCCAGTCCCGCAAGTTCTTCGACGGCCTCGGTGAGTACGCCGTCGAGCAGGGCGCCAAGGGCCTGGCCTGGGTCCGCGTCGGCGAGGACGGCTCGCTGACCGGCCCGATCGCCAAGTTCCTCACGGAGACGGACGTCGAGGAGCTCACCAAGCGCCTCTCCCTCGCCCCGGGCCACGCGGTGTTCTTCGGCGCCGGCGAGTTCGACGAGGTCTCGAAGATCATGGGCGCGGTCCGCGTCGAGGCCGCCAAGCGCGCCGGCCACTTCGAGGAGAACGTCTTCCGGTTCTGCTGGATCGTGGACTTCCCGATGTACGAGAAGGACGAGGACACCGGGAAGATCGACTTCTCCCACAACCCCTTCACGATGCCCCAGGGCGGCATGAAGGACCTGGAGGAGAAGGACCCGCTCGACATCCTCGGCTGGCAGTACGACATCGTCTGCAACGGCATCGAGCTGTCCTCCGGCGCGATCCGGAACCACGAGCCGGACATCATGCTGAAGGCCTTCGAGATCGCCGGTTACGACCGGGAGACCGTCGAGGCCGAGTTCGCGGGCATGCTCCGCGCGTTCCGCTTCGGCGCCCCGCCGCACGGTGGCATCGCCCCCGGCGTGGACCGCATCGTCATGCTCCTCGCGGACGAGCCGAACATCCGCGAGACGATCGCGTTCCCGCTGAACCAGAACGCGCAGGACCTGATGATGGGGGCGCCGACGGAGCTGGAGGAGGCTCGGCTCAAGGAGCTGAACATTGCGCTGCGCAAGCCGGCTGCTCAGTAGGTAGGCCTGCCGCCTGGGCACGCGAAAGGACCCGGAACCTTCTGGTTCCGGGTCCTTCTGTTTGTCGTTCGGGTGCGGGTGCGTCGTGGTTGCTCGCGCAGTTCCCCGCGCCCCTAAAAGATGCGGAGTTCCCCGCGCTCCCAAGATTGCGCAGTTCCCCGCGCCCCCAGAAACGTCACTCGCCGCCGAAGCGGTCCTTGTACGTCTCCAGGTCCTCGTCCGTCAGCTTGGCGAAGAGGACCGGCGGGACCGTGAACGGGGTGCCGGCGGGCAGGAAGGTGAGGGCGCGGGCCTCGTCGGCCGTGACCCAGGTCTTCGTGTCGTCGGCCAGCTCGAACGCACCGCGCATCGCGGCCGCCGAGGACGGGATGAACGGCTCGGAGACCACCGCGTACAGGTGGATGAGGTTCATCGCCGTACGCAGCGTCAGGGCCGCGGCCTCCGGGTCCTGCTTGATCTCCAGCCAGGGGGCCTTCTCCTCCAGGTAGGAGTTGCCCGCCGACCACAGGGCGCGCAGCGCGGCGGCGGCCTTGCGGAACTGGAGGGCCTCCATCTGGGACTCGTACTCGGCGAGCAGGCCCGCGATCTCCTCGCCCAGCTTCGCCTCGGCCGCACCCGCGGCGGCGCCCGCCGGGACCTCCTCGCCGAAGCGCTTCTTGGAGAAGGACAGGACGCGGTTGACGAAGTTGCCGAGGGTGTCGGCCAGGTCCTTGTTGACCGTCGCCGTGAAGTGCTCCCACGTGAACGACGAGTCGTCCGACTCCGGGGCGTTGGCGATCAGGAAGTACCGCCAGTAGTCCGCCGGGAGGATCTCCAGGGCCTGGTCGGTGAAGACGCCGCGCTTCTGCGACGTGGAGAACTTTCCGCCGTAGTACGTCAGCCAGTTGAACGCCTTGACGTAGTCGACCTTCTTCCACGGCTCGCGGACGCCCAGCTCGGTCGCCGGGAACATCACCGTGTGGAACGGGACGTTGTCCTTCGCCATGAACTCGGTGTAGCGGACCGTGTCGTCCGCCTCGTACCACCACGACTTCCAGTCGCGGTTCTCCGGGTCCTGGTCGGCCCACTCCTTCGTCGCGCCGATGTACTCGATCGGGGCGTCGAACCAGACGTAGAACACCTTGCCCTCGGCGGCCAGTTCGGGCCAGGTGTCGGCGGGGACCGGGACGCCCCAGTCGAGGTCGCGGGTGATCGCGCGGTCGTGCAGGCCCTCGTTCAGCCACTTGCGGGCGATGGACGCGGCCAGGTGCGGCCACTCGTCCTCGTGCGCCGCGACCCACTGCTCGACCTCGTGCTGCAGCTTCGACTGCAGCAGGAACAGGTGCTTCGTCTCGCGGACTTCGAGGTCCGTCGAGCCGGAGATGGCGCTGCGCGGGTCGATCAGGTCCGTCGGGTCCAGGACGCGGGTGCAGTTCTCGCACTGGTCGCCGCGCGCCTTGTCGTACCCGCAGTGCGGGCAGGTGCCCTCCACGTAGCGGTCCGGCAGGAAGCGGCCGTCCGCGGGGGAGTACACCTGGCGGATGGCGCGCTCCTCGATGAAGCCGTTCTCGTTCAGCTTCCGCGCGAAGTGCTGGGTGATCTCGACGTTCTGCTCGCTGGAGCTGCGGCCGAAGAAGTCGAAGGCGAGCGCGAAGCCGTCGTAGACCGCCTTCTGCGCGTCGTGCGCCTGCGCGCAGAAGTCCGCCACGGGCAGGCCCTGCTCCTTCGCCGCCAGTTCGGCGGGGGTGCCGTGCTCGTCCGTCGCGCAGATGTACAGGACGTCGTGGCCGCGCTGGCGGAGGTACCGGGAGTACACGTCCGCCGGGAGCATGGACCCCACCATGTTGCCCAGGTGCTTGATCCCGTTGATGTACGGAAGGGCGCTGGTGATGAGGTGTCGAGCCATCGCGGGCTGCTCCCAAGTCGCTACGAAAAGTGACGGTTGATGTCTGCGGGACCGTCTACGGAACCTTGAAATCGTAGCCGACACGCGACAGCCGCCCGCCCCGAGTTTCCGGGGCGGGCGGCTGGTCCAGCATGTGAAACGGTCAGGGGCGCTCGGTGGGTTCCCAGCTCGCGAGCAGGCCCTTGTACAGCTCGGCGTCCGTCAGCTCCTTCGGGACCGGGCCCGCGTGGAAGAACGCGGCGTTCGCGACGGACTCGTCCGCGTCCAGCTTGCGGAGGAAGTCGAAGGCCTTCGCCTCGTGCTCGCCGAACGCGACGAACTGGAAGAAGAGGTGCGCCGGGGCGTCGGTGAGTGCCTTCGTCGCGGCGGTCTTCACCTCCGGTGCGCCGTCCGTCTGGAAGACCACCAGGGCGGGGGCCTCGGGGTCCGCGGACTCCTGGTGCAGCTTGACGATCTCGTCGACGGCCACGTGGTAGTTCGTACGGCCCATCCGGCCGGCCTCGGCGTGCAGCTCGTCGACCTTGCCCTCGAACGCGTCGAGCGTGAGGCTGCCGGTGCCGTCGATCTCCGTCGAGAAGAAGACGACGCGGACGGTGGCCTGCTCGTCCAGGTGCGCGGCGAGGGCCAGGGTCTGCTCGCCGAGGTTCTGCGCGGAGCCGTCCTTGTAGTACGGGCGCATGGAGCCGGAGCGGTCGAGTACGAGGTAGACGGAGGCTCGCGCCCCCGTCAGGCCCCGCTTCTTCAGCGCGGCCCCGGCGGCCTTGTGCGCTGCGGCGAGCGCGGGGGCCTTGGACTTCAGGCGGGCGGGGGCGGTGGCGGGCTTCGCCTGCGGCGTGGTCTGTACGGGGGCGGGGTCGACGTCGGCGTCGGCGTCAGCGTCAGCGTCGGCGTCGGCCGCTACGGGCTCCGGGGCGAGGTCGGCCTGCGGCTCGGGGGCGGGGGCGGGGGCAGCCTTCGGCTGGGGTTCGTTTTCGGCCGTCGGCTCGGGGGTGGGCACCCGGTCTTCGACCGGGTCGTCGCTCCCACCCGCAGCCACCCGTGCGGATACGTCGTCGGCTGCCGGGTCCTCCAGTGGGGCCCTTTCGCCGTCGGCGACTGCGGGTGCGATTTCGGGCTCGGACCCGCTCTGCGGCTCGGGCTTCGCCTCAGCCTCCGGCTCGGGCTTCGCCTCAGCCTCCGGCTTCGCCTCGACCTCAGCCTCCGGCTTCGCCTCGACCTCGGGCTCCGGCTTCGCCTCGACCTCGGGCTCCGGCTTCGCTTCGGCCTCCGCCTCCGGCTTCGGCTTCGCCTCGGCTTCGGGCTGCGGCTCGGGCTTTGCCTCGGGCTCGACCTCCGGCTCCGCCTCAACCTCCGGCTTCCCCGCCTTCGGGGGTGCGCTCAGTGAAGGGTTGTCGAAGGCCGCCGACACCAGGTCGTCCACCGGCTCCGGCTTCGCCTTCGGGGCGGGCGTGGGCTCGGGCTCGGGCTCCCGGGAAGGTTCCGGGATCTTCACCGCCGCCGGCTCAGACACCTGCGCCTCGTCCTCCGCCGGAGGCAACGCCTCTCGGGACCGCCGTCCGAACGCATTCCGCAACCGTTCCAGAATGCCCATGTGCGCAACCCTTCGCGTGAGTTGATTCCGTAACCCCTGGCCAGGGCGGACACGTAAGGTTAGCCGCCGCTCGGAGCGATCTTCGTGAGGGTCTCGCTCAACGGAACAGCGGCCACAACTGCCCTCCGTGTACCCCGGGTTCACTCACCGTTCACCCAGAGGCCGCCGCTGTGCCCGTCTACGCGCCTAACGTCGCGGCCGAAAACATTCCGACACCATGTCGGCGCGGGGTGCGCCGCAATATGGAGGGTCCAACGTGCGCAAACTGCTGCCGCTCATCACGAACAAGAAGGCCGGTTCGCACCCCGGCGGCCGCTCGGCTCTCACCTGCCGCTTCCGCTGCGGTGACGCCTGCTTCCACGAGACGCCGAACACCAGCGACAACGAGTACGTCGGCGACGTCATCTCCGGTGCCGTCAGCCGCCGTTCCATAGTCCGCGCCGCCGCCGTCGTCACCGCGGTGACCGCCGCCGGCACCGGCGTCGTGCTCTCGCAGCAGAACAACGCCGTCGCCACGCCGCCGGCCGGCAAGGGCGCCGGTACGCGGTCCGCGCGCGGTCTGCGCTTCGGCGCCGTCGCCCCGAACACCGCGGACAAGGTCACCGTCCCCGCGGGCTACCAGCAGAACATCGTCATCCGCTGGGGTGACCCGATCCTGCGCGGCGCCCCGGAGTTCGACCCGGACAACCAGACGGCGAAGGCGCAGGCCGGCCAGTTCGGCTACAACAACGACTTCCTGTCGCTGCTCCCGCTGGAGTCGGAGCGCGGCCGCCAGGTGCTCGTGTCCAACCACGAGTACACGGACGAGGTCCTGATGTTCAAGGACTACGACCCGGAGAACCCCACCCGCGAGCAGGTCGAGATCGCCTGGGCCGCGCACGGTCTCGGCGTCGTCGTGGTGGAGGGCGAGGGCCGTACGGGCAAGCTCACCGCGGTCCCGCGGCACCGCCTCAACCGCCGTGTCACCGCGACCACCGAGTTCCGTGTGCAGGGCCCGGCCGCCGGTTCGGACCTCCTGAAGACGTCCGCCGACCCGACCGGCACGAAGGTGCTCGGCACCCTCAACAACTGCTCGGGCGGTACGACGCCGTGGGGCACGACCCTGCACGGCGAGGAGAACGTCGACCAGTACTTCGCCAACGGCACCCGCGCCACCGACAAGCGCTACGGCCTCAAGCCCGGTGCGACCGAGCGCAAGTGGGAGCGGTTCGACAAGCGCTTCGACGTCGCCAAGGAGCCGAACGAGGTCCACCGCTTCGGCTACGTCGTCGAACTCGACCCGTACAACCCGGAGTCGACGCCGGTGAAGCACACCGCGATCGGCCGCTTCAAGCACGAGGGCGCCTCCATCGCGCTGACCGCCGACGGCCGCCCGGTCGCGTACAGCGGTGACGACTCGAAGTTCGAGTACTTCTACAAGTTCGTCAGCAGCAAGCGGATGCGCCGCGGCACCACCCGCGCGGACCGCGAGTACAACATGACGCTGCTCGACGAGGGCACGCTGTACGTCGCCAAGGTCAGCGGCGACTCGCCGGCCGCCGAGATCGACGGCAGCGGAAAGCACCCCTCGGACGGCCAGTTCGACGGCAGCGGCACGTGGATCCCGCTGGCCACGGCCACCGCGGACGGCGCGGAGTCGCACGTCGAGGGCATGACCGCGGAGGAGGTCTTCGTCTTCACGCGCCTCGCCGCCGACAAGGCCGGCGCGACGAAGATGGACCGCCCCGAGGACATCGAGCCCTCGCCGCGCACCGGCAAGGTCTACCTGGCGCTCACCAACAACTCCGAGCGTGGCCTGGACGGCAAGGCCCCGGCCGACGAGGCCAACCCGCGCAAGGCCAACAAGCACGGCTCGATCCTGGAGCTGACGGAGAAGGGCAACGACCCGGCGGCCACCAAGTTCGGCTGGCTGCTGTTCCTCGTCGCCGGTGACCCGAACGACCCGGCCACGTACTTCGGCGGCTTCCCGAAGGACCAGGTCTCGCCGATCTCCTGCCCGGACAACGTCGCCTTCGACCCGCACGGCAACCTGTGGATCTCCACCGACGGCAACGAACTCGGCTCGCACGACGGCCTGTTCGGCACCGCGACGGTCGGTGAGTTCCGCGGCCAGCTGAAGCAGTTCCTGACGATGCCGGTCGGCGCCGAGACCTGCGGCCCGATCGTGCAGGACCGCCGGGTGCTCGTCTCCGTGCAGCACCCGGGCGAGGTCGACGGCGCGTCCGTGGAGGAGCCCGCGTCGACCTGGCCCGACGGCCCGGGCACGCTGGTCCGCCCGTCCGTGGTCGCGGTCTGGCGCGAGGACGGCTCGGACATCGGCGTCTGACCCCCCAGGGGTACGTGAGGATGGGGCACCCGGTCGTCGCCGGGTGCCCCATCGGCCTTTTCCGGTACGGGAGTTGAGGTGCGAGGTCGGCCGGTTCAGCCGTCCTCGCGGCCGCGGCGCAGCATCGCGAAGCTCAGGCCCGCGGCGCCGGCCGCCGCCATGCCGCCGCCCGCGGCGAGCAGCGGCGCACTGCTCCCGCCGTCCCCCGGCACCTCCGCCCCGGCCGGCGCGATCCGGTCGTGCGCGGCCTTCGCGGCGACCGCGCCCGCCTTGCCGCCCTCGGTCCACGCCTTCATCCGGCCGTCCGGGCCGAGCACGAAGTGGGCGCCGTTGTGCTGCCCGTACGCGGCCCGGTCGCCGCGCTGCCGCAGCGTGTCCCACTTGGTGTACGCGCCGGAGGCCGGGTCCTTGCCCCACATCTCGGCGTCGTACCCCGACCGCACCTTGAAGACCTTCGCGTCGAACCCGGAACCGCCGAGGTTCTTGTACGTACGCACGTGGGCCCGCTTGCCGTTCCGGTTCCGGTCGCCGCCGTCGCGCTTGCCGGTCTTGGTGATCCGGCCGTCGGAGGTCAGAGTGAACGTGCAGCCGTGTATCCGGGTGGTCGCGCTGCGCTGCTGGGCGGTCAGGGAGCCCTTGGCCTTCCCGTACAGGAAGATCCGCGCCTTGGCGCTGCGGGCGGAGGCGTTGACGTCGACCTCGGCGACCCACCCGTTGCCGAGGGCGACAGTCCCCTTGCTCACCCAACCGCCCACCGCGGGGCTTCCGTTGTCGGGGGCGGGCTGCTGGTCCTCCTGGTCCTGAGGTGTGGCCTGGTCCTCCTGGTCCTGGTCGTCAGGCGTGACCTGGTCCTGGTTCTGCGTCTGCGGGGTCGGCTCCGTGGCGGCGAAGGCCGTCGCGGTCGGCATCGCGGCGATGCCCGCGATCAGGCCGGTGGCGATCACGGCGGTGCGGAGGGTGCGGCGGGGGGTGGCGCGCATGGCGGGCTCTCTCTCGTAGCTGGGGGAGTCGCGAGCGGCGACGTCAACGAAGCTACGGACGCCGTGTTGGGGCCATGCATAAGGAATGTAACGAAAGGCACGAAGCTGGGGCGCTTCTGTGTAAATGCGTGAAAGGTGAAGGAAAGGGGCGGGGAAGAGGGCCGAAGGTCCCTGGAAGGAACGGTCAGGCGGCCCTTCCGCTTCCGCCCGGCGCGCGCCGCAGCCACGCCCGGTACTCCGCCGACTCCCAGGCCGCCTCCCAGTACGCCGCCTCCAGGTCCTCGTACGCCCGGTCCAGGTCCTCCTCCGTACGGCCGGCGAGCAGCAGGCGTACGCAGAGCGGGTCGCCCTCCAGCGGGCGGATCACCACGCCGGGGCGGCCCAGCGACGTGGGCTGGTAGATCGTGACGACGTCGCCGGTCACGACGAGGGTGGCCGCCGTGACGTAGTCGCCGTGCAGGACGCGGGGCGTGATGCCCGCCGACCGCAGCATCCGCAGCAGCCCCGTGCGCTCGCCGTCCACCGTCGGGTCGACCATCCACTGCTCGTCGGCCAGGTCGGCGAGCGGCACCGTCTCCTTCGCCGCCGCCGGGTGGTCCGCGGCCATGCCGACGAACTGCGGCTCACGCTCGACCAGGACGCGGTGTGCGAGGCCCGGCGGCGGCCGCAGCGGCGAGCCCTCCACCTCGTGCACGAACGCCACGTCCAGCTGCCCCTCGGCGACCAGGCGGAGCAGCGCGTCCGCGGACATGTCGGTCTGGATGGACGGTCTGCCCTGCGGGTGCCGGGCGCGCAGCCGGCGCAGCCAGCCCGGGATGGCGCGGCTCGGGGTGGAGCCGATGCGCAGATCCGGCCCGTCGCCCGCCTTCGCGGCCACCGCGCGGGCCTCCGTGACCAGCTCCCGCATCTCCGCGACCAGCGGGCGGGCGCGGCTGAGCAGCACCTGGCCGAGCGGGGTCGGACGGCAGCCGGTGCGCTCGCGGGCGAACAGGCGGCCCCCGATAGAGTCCTCGATCCGACGGAGCTGAGTCGTCAACGAGGGCTGACTCATGCCGAGTTGGCGGGCAGCCTTGTGCAGGCTGCCGGTGTCGGCGATGGCGCACACGGCGCGGAGGTGTCTCACCTCAAGCTCCATGCGGTGAGCGTATGGCCGCCACTGTGATCACACCAGACTCTCAAATCGCCACAGATGGTCTGGAGTTGGCCAGGTGTGACGTACCTGATAGCTCCGCGTTATCGCCGACTGCCATCATCCCGCGGACCCCGGACTCCACCCACACTCACGGGTGACCGCTCGCCCCCCACGAGTAGGAGCCCCCCATGCGACTGTCCAAGTCGGCGCTCTCGGCCGCCCTGGGCCTCGGTCTCGCCACGGCCGCCCTCGGCGTGGCCCCCGCGTCCGCCGTGACCGACGTACCCTCGGCGCCGTCGTCCGTACCCTCGTACCTCGCGTACGAGAAGTCCGGTGAGAACGCGGCCGCCAACAGGGCCTTCTTCGACGCCGTCTGGAAGGAGGTCGCCGAGAAGCGCGCGGCCAATCCGGGCGCGAAGTCGGTGACCGTCACCTACGACGCGTCCCAGGCGCCGACGTTCAAGGCGCAGATCGACAAGAGCACCCAGATCTGGAACAGCTCCGTCCAGAACGTCCAGCTGCAGGAGGGCTCCGGCGGCGACTTCGAGTACCGCGAGGGCAACGACCCGCGGGGCTCGTACGCCTCCACGGACGGCCACGGGCGCGGCTACATATTCCTCGACTACAAGCAGAACCAGGAGTACGACTCCACCCGCGTCACCGCCCACGAGACCGGCCACGTGCTCGGCCTGCCGGACCACTACGAGGGCCCGTGCAGCGAGCTGATGTCCGGCGGCGGCCCGGGCCCGTCCTGCACCAACGCGCAGCCGGACGCCAACGAGCGGGCGCGCGTCGACCAGCTCTGGCAGAACGGCCTGGCGAAGGGATTCGCCAAGATCCGCTGACCTCCGTACCTCCGTCGCTCGCTGATCCGGGCGACGAGTTGTGCCCGCCGGCACGCAGCACACCGGCGGGACACCGACCGGCCGCCCCACACCCCTGCGGCCGGATCACATCAGGACCGGTCGGGCCACAGCGACTGGACGGGCTGCTTCCCCCAATGCCCGCCCAGGCCACCCCCCACATGGGCCCGGCCGGTCCTGTGCTCCACGCAACTGCCGTGCAGGCAGGGGCCGTTGAGCGCACCGAGACCTCGTAGGACCCGCTCGGCCGTGCCGGTGGACACACCGATGACCAGCTTCCGGCACGGCCCGCGTACCCGAACGGACTGCTCCCCCAGTCCGTGCGGCTCAGCCGGAGGGCAGGCGCAGCGCCGTGCGTGCGCCGCCCTCCGGCCCATGGGTGAACTCCACACCCACCCCCAGCACCTGGGCCTGACCAAGTGCGATGGTCAGGCCCAGGCCATGCCCCTTCCCGCGCCCCGGATCACCGGTACGGAAGCGCTGCGGGCCGTGCGCGATCAGCTCCGCCGGATAGCCATCGCCGTGGTCGAGCACCTCGATCACCGGGCCGTCGACCGTCACCACCACGGGCGGGCGGCCGTGCCGGTGGGCGTTGGTGATCAGGTTGGCGATGATCCGGTCGAGGCGGCGCCGGTCCGTCTCCACCTCCACGTCCCGGACGACCCGCACCTCGGCCTCAAGTCCCGTCGCCCGGACCGCGCGCTCCACCAGAGGGCCGAGGGCGCAGGGCGCGAGCTCCGGGTGTTCGGCGCCCGCGTCCAGCCGGGAGATCTCCAGCAGGTCCTCGGTCAGTGAACGCAGCGCCTGCAGCCGGTCGTTGATCATCTCCTTCGGCCGGCCCTCGGGCAGCAGACCGGCCGCCGCGATCATGCCGGTCAGCGGAGTGCGCAGCTCGTGCGCCACGTCCGCCGTGAACCGCTTCTCGGTCTCCAGGCGGGACTGCAGCGAGGCCGCCATCGAGTCCAGCGCCCCGGCGACGTCCCGCACCTCGTCCCGCCCGCGCCACCCGAGCCGGCCGAGTCCCCGGCGCCGCCCCTCCGGCCGCCCCCGACCGGACGGCATCCCGACGCGCGCGTCCAGGTCGCCGTCCGAGATCCGCCGCGCCACCTGCGCCGTACTGCTCAGCCTGCGGCTGATCCCGGTGGCCAGGAAGATCCCGGCGAGCGTGACGAGCCCGGCGGCCAGGAACGCCGAGCCGAGGATCGCGGTGTCGATCGCCGCGAGCCGGTCCCGGGTGTCCCCGTACGGCGACCAGACCGCCAGCGGCCTGCCGTCCGCGGGCGCCGCCGCCCACATCACGGGCTGCCCGCGCCGCTCGCCGACCATGCTGCCCCACTCCCCCCGCCCCACCGACTCCCGCAGCGGGCCCGGGAGTTCCGGCGGGTCGAGCACGACCTTGTCGCCCCTGGTGGAGGTGCCGTACTCGTACGCGGCGAGGGCCCCGTCGAGCTCCTGGTGCACCTTGCCGCGGACCTCGCCGACGGTCTGCCGGGCCACGACGTTGTGCACGAGCACCCCGAGCACCGCGGCGACCACGCAGGACACGGCCGTCACGGTGAGGGCGATCTGCCAGCGCAGGCTCATGGCACCGCCCGCGGGCAGGGCTCGTGCCCGGTGCCCGTGCCGGTCCGCGGCGCCCGGCACTCGTCGAGCGACAGATCGTCGAGCGCCATGGCCCGCTTCCCGTCCCACACGTAGTCGGAGACGCTCACGTACGCCGGGTTGCTCGTGGGTTCCCGTACGGCGAGGTGGCCGGCGGCGACCTCCACGCCCTCCAGGACGGCCCGCCGCGCGAGGACCCGGGTGACGCGCTGCCCGGCCACCGTGTAGACCCGCAGCTCGCTGGTCCGCCCGTCCACGTCCACGGCGACGATCAGCTCACCCTTGCCGTCGCCGGTCAGATCGTGCAGCACGGGCTCCCGCACCGGGCACGCCTCGCCCGCACAGTCCGCGAGCAGCCGGACCGCCCGCTGGTCGACCAGGCGTCCACTGCCCCCGTCCTGCCCGGCCGCGGCGGCCACGTCGGCCTTCACGACGGCGAGCGGGTCGGCGTCCCGCATGTCCCCCGACGGCACGGCCGCCACCCCGGGCACGACCGCGGGCCTCCCCGGATGCTGGCCGGGCGCGGCGGGCGCGGGCGTACGGTCCTGCCACAGCGAGAGCGGCGCGGTCACCTCGTCGAGCCGCCCCTGACTCCGCAGCCCCTCGACATCGGCACACCCGCCGACACCGAACACGACGCCTGCGCAGAGCGCCGCCACCCGAACACGACGACCAGCGGACAGAGGCATGCCCCCATGCTGTCCGCGAGGGGTCCCCCCGGCTTGGCGAGTGGTCTGGACGGGGCAACGGGCGGGTTCGTCCCCTGCCGAGAAGGTGCGTGCACATGCCAAACTGAGGGCTTTCGGCGTTCCCCGGTTTCGGCTTGCTCTGACGCAACGGAGTACCGCGTGCCTGACACCCCGGACACAGACGCTCCACGTTCCGACGACTTACCGCCGCCCGAGCCCGGCCGCCCGGCCTCCGGCACCGACGCTGCTCCGGCCGCGCGCGCTGCGGAGCCGGCTGCTCGTTCCGCGGACCCTGCCGCGCGCCCTGCGGCCACGCCGACGCCGGAGGTACAGCGGCCCGCGCCTGCGCCGGTTCCCGCGCCGCGGACCACGGACCCCGGCGCCGGCGGCGCCCGTACCGCCGACCGGACGGACGCCGACCGGACGGACGCCGACGACGGGGCGGACTCCGACGACGACGCCCCCACCCCCTCCGGCCGCGCCAAGACCGTTCTCGCCGCGGCGCTCGGAGTGGTGCTGAGCGCCCTGCTCGCCGCCTTCGTGACCCTGTACTTCGACGTGTGGGCCAGCAGCGGCTCCTCCGTGCCCGGCGGCAAGGGCATGCACGCCGAGGCGGAGGAGTGGTGGGACCTGACGCGGGACGTGCGGGCCGTGCGCGTGGCCGGTCCGGTGGACGTGGAGAAGCTGCAGCGCGACCACGGCGACGCCCTCGCGGTGCTGGACGGGCTGGTCGAGAGCGGCGGGACGCACGCCGGGAAGATGCGGATCAGGCTGACCCGCGGCCGTCGACGAGAACGCGGTCGCGGACGTGCGGCTGCGCGTGACGAAGGTGGAGCGCACCGACTCCGAGCCCGTCGGCTACGGCTGCTACCCCGACGACTGGGAGCTGCAGATCAACGCGAAACGGGAGAGCACCGAGGTCGACCTGCGGCCCGACGACCCCGAGGTGACCGTCCGCACCGCCGAGCCGCTGCAGCTGCACCGCGACCAGCCGGGCGTCCCGGCGACCGACGCACTGTTCTTCGGCGTCTTCGCGTCGGGCCCCACGGACCTCGCGTACCACTTCACCGTGGAGGTGACCGTCCGGGACGGCGCGGGCCGCCGCTTCCGCTACACGCTGGACGACGCCGGCCGCCCCTTCGTCCTCGCCGCCCGCCCGGACAACCGCGCACCGGAGGACGAGAAGCACGTGTACGAGGAGATAGGCCACCGAATCGGCTGACCGAGCGCCCCGTCAGGGGCGCGGGGAACTGCGCGAGTGGCCACGACGGCGCGGCTGTCGAGCGACGGCGGGGTGTGCCCCGATAAGGGGCGCGGGGAACTGCGCGAGCGGCCACGACGAAAGCCGCAGACGAAGGAACACCGCCGGAGGCTTTCGGGAAGGGGCGGGGTGGGGAACTAACCCCCCGGCGTAGCCACCGCTCGGGCCGCCGCGATCTCCCGCCGGAGCGGCGTCAACGTGCTGGGCGGGTCGTCGTCCAGCGGAGCGGGAGGTACATGCGGGGTCGAGGGGCGGCGGCCCTTGTCCTCTCTCAAGTCGTCCGCCAGTTGCTCCAGTTGGAGGGAGAGTTCCTTGGACTCGGCGGGCGCGGGCCGGGGCGCGCCGTGGCGGATGCGGACGCGGGCCGAGGTCGTCGCGTCCACGACCCGCTCGAGGGCGACGACCAGCGGCCAGAACGCGGCGGCCCGCGTGCCGAACGGCGGCGGTTCGGTGAGGGCGCGCTGGAACTCCGTACGGACGACGGACAGGTCGCGGTAGATGCGGCGGCGCATGCGGGCGCGGGCCGCGGGGTCGGGGACGCCGGGCGTCGCCGGGTCGAGGAACGCGCACTCGACGTACCGCGCGGTGTCGGCGACCGCGTCCGCGAGCCGGTCGCCGATCCGGGTGCCCCAGCTTTCCGGCCACAGCAGATAGCCGGCGACCAGGGCGATCGCGCAGCCCATCAGGGAGTCGTACAGCCGGGGCGCGAGCAGGGCCGCGCCCTGGTGGTTGAGGATGTCGGAGAGCAGCAGGATCACCGGGGTGATGGCCGCGGTCTGGTAGCCGTACCCGCGCGGCGTGAGCGCCGGGATCATCGGCGCGAGCAGCACCATCACCGGCACGTCCCACCAGCCGCGCGGCACCTGCGACAGCACCGCGGCCGCGAGCACCAGGCCCGCGGCCGTGCCGACGGCGCGCAGCACGGCCCGGGAGAACACCGAGCCGAAGTCCGGCTTCATCACGAACGTGATGGTCAGCGCCACCCAGTACGACCGTGGCACGTCGATCAGCGACACCAGGGACTGGGCGAGGCCGATGCACAGGGCGAGGCGCAGGCCGTAGCGCCAGGACGCGGCGGAGAGGAGGACGTTGCGGGCGGCGCGGCGGGCCCGGTCGCGGAGTGCGGCGGGCCGGCCGAGGCGGTCGTCGACGTTGCCCGGGTCGTGCTCGGCGAGTGCCTCCGCCGCGTACCGGATCGCCGCGTCCACGGCGTGCGCGGCCGGGCCCTGCGGGCCTTCGGGGAGCCGCAGGTCGACGGGCCGGGCGGAGCCGCGCTCCACCGCGTCCGCCAACGCCCGTACGGCGGCGGGCACTTCGGGCGGCAGCGGCCGGCCCCGCTCGTGCGCGGCGGGCGCCGCCTCCACGACCGGGATGAGCGCGTTGAGCTGCGCGAGCAGCCGTACGAGGTCCTGGTTGCGGCCGTGGTAGAGCGCCCGCCGGGCGAGGACCACGTCGTACGACTGGTTGAGCGCGTGCGTGACGTCCTGCCGGGCCGTCTCGTACGCCTCCGCGTCGATGCCCGCTTGTTCCAGGAGGTCGGCCACCGTGCGGTACGTCCCGGCGACCGTGGCCCGTTCCGGGACCCCGGACCGCAGCGGCCAGGCGAGCAGCGCCAGCGTGAGGACGAGCAGGCCGCCGCCGGAGATGAGCAGCGGCGCGAGCCACCACTCGCCGGGCATCGGAAGGCCCGCCCCGACCACGGAGTTGAGCAGGAGCAGCAGTCCGGACACGGACGCGACCGCGCCGATCGTCGAGATCATCCCGGAGACCAGCGCGATCACCGTGACGCAGGCGACCGCCACCCAGCCGTGCCCGTACACGAGCGTGCCGAGCGTGACGCCGAGCGCGCCGAACAACTGCGGCACGGCGATGTTGAGGACCCGCATCCGGTACGCGGTCGCCGTGTCGCCGATGACGCCGGACAGCGCGCCCATCGAGGCGAGCGCCCCGTACTCCGGGTGTCCGGCGAGCAGTCCGATCGCCAGCGGCAGCGCCATCGCGATCGCCGCGCGGGCGACAGCCGGCCACGGGACGGGCGCGGGCTGCGGCTTCAGCGTCCCGAGACTCCGGACCAGCCACTCGGGCGGGGCGAGACGACCAGCAGCGAACTCTCGGGGCATACGCCCATTATGTCCGTGCCGGTAGGGGGCCTCTTTGGGTGTGCGTGCGTGCTGCTCGGCG
Source organism: Streptomyces sp. Da 82-17 (assembly GCF_046098215.1). Taxonomy (NCBI): domain Bacteria; kingdom Bacillati; phylum Actinomycetota; class Actinomycetes; order Kitasatosporales; family Streptomycetaceae; genus Streptomyces; species Streptomyces sp. Da 82-17. The sequence continues at coordinate 40,410 of NZ_JBJURH010000006.1, read as the reverse complement.
GTGTGCGGGCTGCTCGGTGGTGTGCGTGCTACTGGGCGGTGTGCCGTGCTGCTCGGTGGCCTGCGTGCTGCCAGGCGGTGTGCGTGCTACTGGGCGGCGTGCAGGGTCAGGTCGACGACCAGTGAGCGGTGGTCCGTGTGCGGCAGGTCGAGGAAGCGGGCGTCGCGCGCGCTGAACTCCCGGCTCACCAGGACGTGGTCGATCTGCGCGCCGAGCACGGGCGCCGTCGACGCCGGCCAGCTCGGGGTGCGCGCCCCGCCTGCCAGGCGGGTGCTGTCGCGCAGCCCGGCGTCGAGGATGCGGCGGAACGCGGCATGGTCCTGGCTCGCGTTGAAGTCCCCGGCGAGCACGGTCGGCGTGCCCGCCCCGGCCTGCGCCCAGCTCCGCAGTTCCGCGAGCTCGGACCGCCAGAGCCCGACCCCGCCCGGCAGCGGCGGCATCGGGTGCGCGAGCTGCAGCCGTACGTCCCGCCCCTCGACCTCGGCCACCGCGCCGGGCATGCCGAGCGTGCCGTCCACACCGGGTGTGCGCCGCAGCGGGTACCGGCTGAGGATCGCCGAACCCTCCGCCCCGGTCGCCTCGACCAGACTGCGGTACGGGTAGCGCTCGCCGAGCTGTTCCTTCAGCACCGCCGAGCAGCGCAGCTCGCACTCCTGGACGAAGACCAGGTCGGGCCGCTCGCGCCGCACCGTCGACAGCAACTCTTCGGTGACGCCGCCGAATTCGAGGTTCGACGTCAGCACCCGCAGCTGCGCCACCGCCCGGCCCTGCGGCGCCTCGGCCTCGCCGTACGGACGGAAGAACCAGCCGGTCAGGGCCAGAGCGACCACGCCCCAGACGAGCCCGGCCCGCCAGCGCGCGAGCGCGGCCAGGCCCGTGCCCACGGCGCCGGGCAGGAGCAGCCACGGCAGGAACGCCAGCAGCTGCGGCAGTGGCGTGACCCCGTCTACGTCGAGAGCCCGGCAGAGCAGGACGACGCTCACGCCGGCCAGGGCGACGCCGGCCGCCCAGCGGGTCAGCGGCCTGCCGCCTCTACGTGTCACGGCGCTCGCCCCCGTGGCCGTACCCGTACCCGTCCCCGTACCTGTGCCCGCGCCTGCCTGCGTACTCGTCACGCCCGAATTCTCCCTCTGCGGGCGTGAGTTGAGGGTGAGATCGTGGGCTTCGCCTCGTTTCACGTGAAACACGGTCCCGCCTCCGCGAGCGCCGCCAGCCGCCGCAGCGCCGTCTCCAGCACGTCGTGCGGCGGTGACGCCAGGCCGATACGGACCGTGTCCGGGGCCGTGGTCGACCCGGCGGCGAAGGCCGAGCCGGGCGTGATCGCGATGCCCTCGTCGGCGGCCGCGGCGGTGAACGTCTCACCCCGCCAGGGCGCGGGCAGCCGCCACCAGAGGTAGTAGGCGCGCGCATCGGTCCGTACGTCATGGCTGGTCAGGCACGACGTGACCAGGCGGTGCCGGGTCGCCGCGTCCGCGCGCTTCGCCCGCGCGAGCCGCTCCGCCGTCCCGTCGGCCAGCCAGCGCGTGGCCGCCTCCAGTGCGAACCGCCCGGCCGTCCAGCCCCCGGACCGCAGCGCCGCGGCCACCCGCTCGTCGTCGCCGCCCGGCGTGACCAGGAGGCCCACCGAGAGCCCGGGCGCGATCCGCTTCGACAGGCCGTCCACGACGTACGTCCGCTCCGGGGCGTACGCGGCGAGCGGCTCCGGCGCGTCCGGATGCAGGAACGACCAGATCCGGTCCTCGACGACCGGCAGCTCCAACTCCCGTACGACCTCGGCCAGTTCGCGGCGGCGGTCGTCCGGCATCGTCGTGCAGGTCGGGTTGTGCAGCGTCGGCTGGACGTACAGCGCGCTCAACGGCGCGCTCCGGTGTGCCGCCGCCACGGCCTTGGGGCGCAGCCCGTCCGCGTCCATGGCCAGCGGCACGAGCGTCAGCCGCAGCCGCTCGGCGATCTCCCGCACCACGGGGTACGTCAACGCCTCCACGCCGACCCGCCCGCCCGGCGGCGCGAGCGCGGCGAGGGCCCCGGCGATCGCCTGCCGCGCGGTGCCGGTGAACAGCAGCCGCTCGGGCGCCGGACGCCAACTCCCGTACGCGAGCAGGGCACTTGCGGCCGACCGGGCCTGCGGTGTGCCGGCCGCGGCGGCGGTCTGCGTGGCCTCCGCGAAGACATCGGGCCGCAGGAGCGGGCCCAGGCTCGCGCTCAGCAGCTCCGACTGGCCGGGCGCGGACGGGTAGTTGAGCTCCAGGTTGACCTCGGCGGGCAGTTCCGGCGGCTCGGTCAGCGCCCGCCCGGTCGCCTCGTCCGGCCCCGGCGCCGCCCGTACGTACGTCCCGCGCCCCACCTCGCCGACGACCAGGCCGCGCCGGACCAGCTCGCCGTAGACCCGGCTCGCCGTGGACGGCGCGATACGGCGGCGCCGGGCGAAGAGGCGCTGCGGCGGCAGCCGGTCGCCGGGGCGCAGTCGGCCGCGGGCGATGTCGGCGGCGACCACGTCCGCGATCCGCCGGAAGTCCCGGAACTCCTCGCCCATCCCGCCCGCCCGCTCCCGCTTGCCCGTCCCGTACGACAGTGCACCGACGCCGACATTGCACCGACGACCGACGACCGACCACCGACGACCGACGACCGACCACCGACACTGCACTGGCGCCGGCACCGACATTGCACCGAGTGCAAAGCCGTCCATTGCTCCGACCGTAACCCGCTTCCTAGGCTCCCGGCCATGGCAGACGTACTCCTCCCCGACCGCCTCCCCGACCCCCGCCCCGCCGATGTTCCGGACGGCCTCCGGATCGGCTACGACGAGGCCGGCCCCGCCGACGCACCGCCCCTCGTCCTGATCCACGGCCACCCCTTCGACCGCACCATGTGGACGCCCCAACTCGCCACGCTCGCCCCGGAGTTCCGCGTCATCGCGCCCGATCTGCGCGGCTACGGCGCCTCCACCGTGGTCCCCGGCACCACCCCGCTCGATGTCTTCGCCCGCGACATCGAGGCCCTCCTCGACCGGCTCGGCGTGCAGCGTCTCGTCCTCGGCGGGCTCTCCATGGGCGGCCAGATCGTCATGGAGTGCGTACGGCTCTTCGGCGACCGCGTCACCGGCCTCGTCCTCGCCGACACCTCCCCGGTCGCGGAGACCGACGAGGGCCGGGCCTGGCGCCGCGCCCTCGCCGAACGCCTCCTGAGCGAGGGCATGAAGCCGTACGCGGACGAGGTGCTGCACAAGATGGTCGCCCCGCACTCCGCACCCGAGGTCCAGGACCACGTCCACCGCATGATGTGCGGCACCGACCCGGAGGGCGCCGCCGCCGCACTCCGCGGCCGCGCGGAACGCCCCGACTACCGCGCCCTCCTCGCCCGCACCACCGTCCCGACCCTGCTGGTCGTCGGCGCCGAGGACGCCTACACCCCGGTCTCCGAGGCCGAGGCCCTGCACGCCGCCCTGCCGCACTCCACGCTCCGCGTCATCGAGGGCGCCGCCCACATGCCCAACCTGGAACGGCCGCAGGAGTTCAACTCGGCGGTACGGGGGTTCTTGGCGGGGGCGTGATTTCCGGGGCCGTGCCCTGCCGCCGACCGTAGAGTGGAGTCGTCACCCCGATCGGGAGGAGGCCGCTGTGACCATGTCCGACACACGACCGCCGTTCATGGCCCAGGAGGAATTCGAGGCGCTGGCTGCGCATGCCAGATCGCTCAACGAATCGCTGAGTTTCGAGTTCATCAACGGCAAGATGGGGGCCAAGGGCGTGCCGGACGGGGATCACGACGAGATGATCGCCTGGTTGCAGAGCCTGTGCATGCAGGCGAACGCCGGGTGGTGGCTCTACGTGGAGCGAGGGCTGCGCGTCGAGACCTACCGCACGGGCAACGCACGGCCCGACGGCACGCTGGCTCCGCGCGGGACCTTCAGCGGTCAGGGCGAGTGGGCGAGCACCGACGGTGTCCTCATGGTGGTCGAGGTGACCTCGGGAGACAGCGACACCAACCAGCGCGACCGCGTCGACAAGCCCCGCGCCTACGCCCAGACCGGCATCCCCGTCTACCTGCTGATCGACCGGGACACCTGCGAGGTCAAGGTCCACTCCCAGCCGGACGGGGAGCGGTACGAGATGGTCGGGACCGTGCCGTTCGGCAAGACCGTGGCGCTCCCCGACCCGGTGGGCATCGAGCTCGACACCGAGCCCCTCAAGGACTGGGTCTGCTGACTCAGCCCCGGTCCGGCCCGCTTCCCCCACCTCGGCGGGGGAAGCGGGACGTGGCCCAGGCCGCGACCGCGACGAGCAGGGCCGCGCCGAGGATGATCCAGGACGCCGTGCGCAGGGACTCCGTCAGCGCGTCGTAGACCGCGGCGACGGCCGGGCGGGAGAGGTCGGGGGGCAGGTCGTCGAGGGTGACGCTGCGGCCCACGGCGACCGCGACCGCAAGCAGCACCGCGCTCAGCGCGACGCCGAGCGCGGTGGCGACGACGGCGCGGCGTCTGCGTACCGCGAGGGCCAGGCCCGCGGCCGCGCACAGCACCGCGGCGATCGGCAGCCAGATCCCGGCGACCTGCAGCATGTGAAACCCCTTCCCCAGGGTGCCGAGGTCTTCCAGGACGGTGATCTCGGTGTGCTCGACCGGGATGCTCTCCGCGAACGGCAGGCCGTCCTCGATGAGCTGGTCCCTGACCTGCTCGATGATCGGCGCGAGGTCCAGGGTGACGGCGCCGCCGTCGTTCAGCGCGTCCTGGACCGCGTCGTGCGCCTCCCGGTTGGCCGCGTTCCACGCCGTCTCGAAGGTGCGGGTCTCCGTGAACGACAGCACCGCGTCCTGCAGGAACGGCTCCACGGCGCCCTGCAGCGGGCCCATGTCGACGTTCCGCACGATCTCCGCGCTCACCGCGTCCGCCACGTTCTGCCGTACGTCCGGGTCGGAGGCGAGCGGCGCCATCGTCGCCACGTAGTTGTCGCGGTCCCCGATCTCGTATTTCGCCCAGGTCGACATCGCGCCGAGCGGCGTGAGCAGGCAGGCGAGGACCAGCAGGACCGCCGACAGTGCCGCCCGCGCCCCGCCGGCGCCGCGCCGCTCGCGTACCTCCCGGGAACTCCGCACCCGTCCAGGCAAGAGCGGCCACCGCCCTGCCGCGACCGGTGTTGCTGCGCGCGAGTGGCCGGGGCGGGGAGATCGACTCCTATGGAGCAGCGGTTCGGGCGGCAAGGGGCGGGCCCGGCGGGCTGAGGGTGGGTTTGTCGAGGGCCGGGCGTCCCCGTCGGCGCCCGGCCCCCAACCCCCGTATTCGGATGGTCTGTTGTGACGGGCCTGCGGTGATGGCCGTCTGTGCCGTGCGGCGGCTACTTGCGGTTGTAGAGCCGCATCGTGATCGGGCCGAACACCGCGACCAGGAAGGCCGCCCAGCCCAGCGTCCAGATCAGTTCCGTGCCGGGCCACTCGCCCTGCATGAAGGAGCGGACGGACGAGGAGACGTGGGTGACGGGGTTGTTGTTGACGAAGGCCTGCAGCCAGCCGGGCATCGTCGAGGTCTCCACGAAGATGTCGCTGAGGAACGTCAGCGGGAAGATCACCATCATCGAGACGCCCATCACCGACTTCTCGGTGCGCAGCATCAGGCCGAACATGGTCCACACCCACGAGAACGCGAACGAGAACACGATGAGCAGCGCGATGCCCGCCACCACCCCGGTGACCCCGCCCTCCGGGCGGAAGCCGAGGATCAGGCCGACGGTGAGGATGACGAGGGAACCGAGGACGTACCGCAGCATGTCGCCGAGGAGATAGCCGACCATCACCGAGGGCCGCCAGATCGGCAGGGTTCTGAAGCGGTCGAAGACGCCCTTGTCGATGTCGGTGTTGACCGAGACGCCCGTGTACATCGTGATCATCACGATCGACATCACCAGGATGCCGGGCAGCAGCCGCTGCAGATACTCCTGCGGCGAGCCCGCCAGCGCACCGCCGAAGAGGTACGTGTACATCAGCACCATCATGATCGGGAAGGCGGTGACGTCGAAGAGCTGCTCGGGGACGTGCTTGATCTTCAGCATCGCCCGCCAGCCGAAGGTGACCGACGCGGAGAGCGCGCTGGGCCGGGGCGGGCGGTCCTTGGCGATGAGGAGTTCGGCGAGCGACTCCGTGGAGACCGCGGCGAGTTCCTCCGCCCCGCCGGCGCCGGGGGCGTTCGTCTGGGTCGCGGTGCTCATGCCAGTGCCTCTTCCTGTGCGTCGTCGCGCGGGTCGGTGGTGGTGCCGCCTGGTGTGGCCGGGCGGTCGGTGAGGGCCAGGAACACTTCGTCCAGGCTGGGTTGGCCGAGCGAGAAGTTGTCGACGGTGATCCCGGCGCGCGCCAGCTCGCCCAGCGCGCGGGAGGCCTTCTCGGCGGCCGCGGTGCCGTCGCCGGTGCCGCCGTTGGCGATGCGGGCCGTGAGCGCCAACGGATCGGCCTCCAGCAGGACTTGGGCGTCCAGAGCGGTCCTGAGGAGCCGCTCGGCCTCGGGCCGCTGCTCCGCGTCCCGCAGCCGCAGGTGCACCGCGCCCGCGCCGACGGACGACTTCAGCTCGCCCTTCGTGCCTTCGGCGATGACCCGGCCCTGGTCGATGACGGCGATCCGGGACGCCAACTGGTCGGCCTCGTCCAGGTATTGCGTGGTCAGCAGGACCGTGGTGCCCTGCGCGACGACCGCGCGCACGATGTCCCACACCTGGTTGCGGCTGCGCGGGTCGAGGCCGGTGGTGGGCTCGTCGAGGAACAGCAGGTCGGGGGTGTTGAGGATGGACGCGGCGATGTCGATACGGCGCCGCATGCCGCCCGAGTAGTTCTTCACCTGCCGGGACGCGGCCTCGCTCAGGCCGAAGGCCTCCAGGAGCTGTTCGGCGCGCCGCGCCGAGGCCCGCTTGGAGTGTCCGGTGAGCCGGCCGAGCAGGAGCAGGTTCTCCGTGCCGGTCAGGTCCTCGTCCACCGAGGCGTACTGCCCGGTCAGGCTGACCCGGCTGCGGACCGCGTCCGCCTCGCGCACCACGTCGTGCCCGAAGACGTGGGCCTCGCCGCCGTCGGGCCTGAGCAGGGTGGCGAGCATCTTGACGGTGGTGGTCTTGCCCGCGCCGTTGGGCCCGAGGACGCCGTAGACGGTGCCGGCCGGGACGCTCAGGTCGACGCCGTCGACCGCGCGGTTCTCGCCGAAGGTCTTCACCAGACCCGCGGTCTCGATGGCCAGGCCGGTCGTACGGCCAGTCCGGTCGCTCATGGTCCTTCGGTCCTTCCTTGTCCTGCGGTTCTGTCGGTCCGGGTTTCCGGGCCCGGTGGGCGTCGGGCGGGCGGTCGGTCGCTTCGGCGCGCTGCGTTCGCGTGCTGCGTTCGCGTACGGCCTTCGCATGCCGTGTCAGGAGGGGTACGGGTGGGCCGCGCGGGCTTCGCGCAGGGCCTGTCCCCACCAGACGAGCTGGTCGAGCATCGCGGTCACCGCCCGGCTCGGCCGGTTCTCGGCGCCGCGCGGCAGTTCCTCGACGAGATTGAGACCGACGCCGTCGCGCAGACTCATCGCATGCAGCTCGGTGAACACGCACCGCAGCTGCTCGACCGCGTACAGCCCCAGGCTGTCGTAGCCGTAGCTGACGAAGCCGACGGGCTTGCCGTGCCACTCGTCGTACGCGAAGTCGATGGCCTGCTTCAGCACGGCGGGGAAGCTGCGGTTGTACTCCGGCGTGACGACGACGAACGCGTCCGCGCGGTCGACGTGGCGGACGAAGCGGAGCATCGCGTCGGTGGGCGCGGAGGGGTAGCGGGCGGGCAGGTCCTCGTAGTCGACGAGGTCCACGACGTCCAGCGCGAGGTCGTCGCGCTGCCCCGCGCGCTCCAGGAACCACTCCGCGACGCTGCCGCCGACGCGGCCCTCGCGGGTGGACCCCACGATCACCGCGACCGCGAGCCGCCGCTCCGCCTCCGTCATCCCACCCCTCCTGCCCGTCCGGTCCTTCGGCCTGCGTGTTCGCACTCCGCTCTCGTCACCTGGGCGCGAGATCCGATCGCGCAGCCGCCAGATTCGATCTGGCGCCGAAGTGGCAGTCGCTGGATCCGACCTGGCGGCGGTCGCGCGGCGGAGGCCTGGACGTACGGCGACGTACGGCCCGGCGGCGGCCGAGGCGTGCGGCCGGTGGGCGGGGCCTCGCCCGAGTTGCCGGGCGCCCTGCCCGGGTGTGCTCTTGAAGTGCAGGGGAGTGACTGCGAGGACGAGAGGACGACCTCATGGCACACGCCGCACCAGCACGGATACGCGCGCACCGCCCCGCCGGGTCCACGACCTGGCTGGCCCCGCTGCTCGCCGTCGTCTACGGCCTGTGGGCCGCGGCCAACCACCGCGACGGCGGCCCCATCACGACGGCCAACGTCCTGCACGGCGTCGTGGCCGGAGTCGTCTTCGGGGCGCTGTTCTTCGGCCTGCGGTCCGTCTCCGCCCGCCTGCCGCGCGAGCTGCGCGCCCTGGCCTGGGGCGCGTTCACCGGCATCGCCTTCGGCTTCCTCTACAGCCTGACCGGCGCGAGCATCCTGAGGTCGATCGTGATGGCGGCCGTCATCGGGGGCGTGGTGGGGGCCATGTTGTTCTACCGCTACTACACGTCGGAGGACGCCACGGGCCACCACGACTGACGTCCGGGAACGGCGCCGGCCTGGGGCCTCGGGGTCGAGCGGCTCGGGCGGCTCGGGCGGGACGAGCCGGCCGGGCCGGTCGGGCGGGTCGGGGTGAGCGCCAACAGCCCCGCACAGAACCGGAGTTGAGCCTTTCGGGCGCTGCGTACCGCCCCTGACCAGCGGTCTTTCGGAGCCCGGGCGGATTGTCAGTGGCGGCCCCTATGGTTCGGAGGCATGAACCCAGCCGCTCTCATCGGACGCGACCACCCGGCGGGCGTACTGCGCGCCGAGGTGGAGCGCGCCGTGCACAGCCACGGCGGGCTCGTGCTCGTGACGGGCGAGCCGGGCATCGGCAAGACCACGCTCGTCTCACAGATCGCGCGCGAGGCCCGCGAGTCGGGCGCCCTCGTGCTGGCCGGATCCTGCTGGGCCTCGGACAGCGCGCCCGGCTACTGGCCGTGGGTGCAGGTCGTGCGCGCGCTGCGGCGGGCGGTCGGCGAGGAGCGGTTCGCGGCGGCCCAGGAGACGTCCGGCGCGGACAGCCCGTGGCGGCTCGGCGCGCTCCTCGGCGAGTCCCCGGTGCCGGGGGCGGACGACCCGGCGGCGGCCTTCCGGCTGTACGACGCGGTGACCACGGCCCTGGTCGCCGTCTCCCACGACCAGCCGGTGGTGGTCGTGCTCGACGACCTGCACTGGGCGGACGCCGCCTCCCTGAAGCTGCTCGAATTCGCCGCAGGGCACGCCTGGTTCGAGCGGCTGCTCCTGGTGGGCACGTATCGCGACGCGGAGGTGGACGCCGAGGACCACCCGCTGCGCGGCCAGATCCTGCCCCTGGTGGCGAAGGCGACGACGCTGAGCCTGGCGGGCCTCACGCGCGCGGAGACCGGCGCCCTGGTGGCGCGTACGGCGGGCCGGGAGCCGGACGGCCCGACGCTCACCGAACTGCACCGGTTCACGGGCGGCAACCCGTTCTTCGTGGAGCAGTCGGCGCGGCTGTGGGCGGCGGGCGGCTCGCTCGGCGCCGTCGCGCCCGGCGTGCGGGAGGCGGTGCGGCGCCGGCTCGACCTGCTGCCCGCGGCGGCGAAGGAGCTGCTGACCACGGGCGCGGTGCTCGGCCGTGAGTTCCACCGGCAGGTGCTCGCGGCGGTCGCGGCGGCGCCCGTGGCGCACGTCGACCGTCTCCTTGACCAGGCGGTCACGGCCCGCCTGATGACGGCCCTCGGTAACGGCCGCTTCGCCTTCGCCCACGATCTCGTACGGGAGACGCTGCAGGAGGAGCTCGCGCCGGAGGAGGCACGCGCGCGGCACGCGGCCGTGGTCGGGGCCCTGGAGCAGGCGCCCGACCTGGCGGCGAAGGTCTTCCCGGCGGACCGCGCCCGGCATGCGTACGCGGCGGGGGACGCCGTGCTGGCCGAGACGGCGGTGCGGCTGCTGCAGGAGGCCGCGCACGACGCGGGGGCGCGGCTCGCCCTGGAGGAGCAGGTCGTGCACCAGCGGCGGGCCGCCGAGCGGGCCGTGGGCCTCGAGGACCAGGGCAGGCGGGTCCTGGTGACGCTGGGCCTCGCCGAGTTCCTGCACCACGCGGGCGAGGTGGCCGAGTCCCGCCGGGCGTTCGACGCGTGCCTGGACCTGGCCCGCTCCCTCGACGACGCGACGCTCCTCGCGCGCGTGGCCCTCACGCTGTACGGCAGGCAACTCCCGGGCCTGTTCGGCACGGAGGGTCCGAGCGAGGCGGACGGCCTGCTGCGCGAGGCGCTCCGCGCGCTGGTCGGCGGGGGCGCGGCCGCGCGGGGCGGCGCCGATCCGGCGCAGGGCCGGACGGCGGGCGAGCTGGCGCAGGAACTCAGCGTCCGCAGCGCGGTGTTGGCGCGGCGGCACGAGGACGACGAAGCGCTCGGCTTCAGCCTGTGGGCCCGCCACCACGCCATCTGGGGCCCCGGCACGGCGGCCGAACGGGTCGCGCTGGTCGAGGAGTTGACGGCCATCGCCCGGCGCTCGGGCGACGCGGAGGGCGAGCACTTCGCCCGCGCGCTGCACTGGGTGGCCCGCATCGAGCTGGGCGACCCGCGCTATCTGGACGAGTACCACGCGTACGTGGCGCACGCCGAGCAGTCCGGGCAGCCGATGATGGGCGTCGGCGCCGCCATCGACCAGTCCATCGTGTGCGCCCTCGGCGGCCGCTTCGCGCAGGCCGAGAGCTTCCTGACGGAGGCCTTCGGGTACGCGAGCAGGACCGAGCCCCACACCCACTTCTTCCCGCTGCTCGAACACCACCGCTGGACCCTGGCCCTGCTGCAGGGGCGGTACGAGGGGGTGGACGAGGTGCTCCGCAGCCTGGAGCGCGGCCACCCCTGCGCCCGTCTCCTCGTCGGCATCACGGCGGTGGAGCGCGCGGCCGAACCGGACGCGCCGTCGGGGGAGTTGGCGGCTGCGGAGACCTATGCGCGGGAGCTCCTGGCCGGGGCGGAGACGGGGCCGGATGCGGACGCCGCCCGTGGCGCGGGGGCCGCCGGGGGCCCGGAGCCCGAGCTTCCCGGGCGTACGGCCGACATCGACCGGGGCTTCCTGCCGTTGCGGCTGCGCTTCCAGGCCCAGGCGGCGGCGGCCTCCGGGGACCGGGCGCTGTGTGCGGCCGCCCGCGCGGCGCTCGTTCCGTACGCGGAGCAGTGGGCGGTTTCCATGTTCGGCTGGGACATCAGCGGCCCGGTCGCGCACTGGATCGCGCTGTGCGACGCGGCGATGGGCCGCCTGGAGGAGGCGGAGCAGGGCTTCACGAAGGCGTACCGCTCGGCCGAACTCCTCGCCGCGAGGCCCTGGTCGGCGCTGGCCCGCGTGCACCTGGCGGAGGTCCGCGCGGCCCGCGGCGAGGACGCGGAGCCACTGCTCGCCGAGGTCGTGCGGGACGCGGAGGAGCTCGGCATGCGGCAGGTGCTGCGCCGCGCGGCCCGACTGCGGGAGTCGGCGGCGGCACGGCCCGCGCAGTCCGCGAGCGGATCGGCGACCCCGCCGAGCCCGACGGGGACGGAGCGTCCGGGACAGGCCGAGGGCCGCCTGGGACAGGCCGAGGTCCTGGGACAGGCCGAACAGGCCGAGCGCACGGGACGGACCCAGCTTCCCGGTCAGGCCGAACAGCCTGATCGCCCAGGACTGGGGGCGGCACCAGGACAGGCCCAACTCCCCGCCCCCGCCTACGAGTTCCGTTTCGACGGCACCGTCTGGACGCTCACGTACGCGGGCCGTACGACGCCCATGCCGGACGCGAAAGGGCTGCGCGACCTGCGGCAGTTGCTGTCCCGGCCGGGGGACGACATTCCGGCCGTGCACCTGCTGGCCCCCGAGGGCGGCGCGGAGGTCGTCGCGGCGCGGAGCCTCGGCGGGGACGCGGTCCTGGACGAGGAGGCGAAACGGCAGTACCGCGCGCGCCTGGAGCGGCTGGACGACGAGATAGACCGCGCGGCGGCGCGGGGCGACCCGGACCGGGCGGCGGAGTACGACCGGGAGCGCAAGGCCCTCCTGGAGGAGCTCCGCGCGGCGGCCGGACTCGGCGGACGCAGCCGGCGCCTCGGCGACGAGGCGGAGCGCGCCCGCAAGACGGTGACGGCGCGCATCCGGGACACCCTGCGCCGCCTCGACACCCGCCATCCCGAACTGGCCGCGCACCTGCGGGAGTCCGTGACCACGGGCGTCACCTGCGCGTACAGACCGCCGGGCGGCAGAGGGCCGGAGTGGCGGCTGTGAGCGAACCGTGCCGCAGGTCAGGGGCGGCCGACCCGGCAGAGCCTCATTAGCCTTGCCGTATGGCCGCCCCCGCCCCCGACCCCGAGCCCGACGCAGCCCCCGAGCCCGAGCCCGCCCTCGACCCGCTGCCCGTCGCCCCCCGCCCCGCTCTGCTGCGGGGGCAGGGGACGACGGTGGCGGCCGTGGCGGCCGGCGGGGTCGTCGGGGCGGCGGGGCGGTACGGGGCCTCGCTGCTGTGGCCGACGCCGGGCGGGGCGTTCCCGTGGACGACGCTGTGGGTGAACGTCGTCGGGTGCGCGGCGATGGGCGTGCTCATGGTCGTGATCACCGAGGGGCGGCAGCGGCACCGGCTGGTCCGGCCGTTCCTCGGCACGGGGGTGCTGGGCGGTTTCACGACGTTCTCGACGTACACCGTCGACATCCGGCGGCTGGACGACCTCGGGGAGGTCCGGGCCGCGCTCGGGTATCTGGCGGCGACGCTGGTCGCCGCGCTCGTCGCGGTCTGGGCCGCCGCGACCGCCACCCGCCGCGCCCTGAACGCGAGCCGAGGCGACGACCCCCGCCCCGACCACCCCACCGCACCCGCGAATCCCACCGCACCCGACCACCCGACCGGACCCGAGGACCCCGCCGCACCCGAGGACCCCGCCACTCCGCCCGGAACCCCGCTCGACAGGAGGCGATGACGGCATGACGAGGCTCACCGGCACCGCGCTGCGCGTGACGATCTTCATCGGGGAGAGCGACACCTGGCAGCGCAAGCCGCTCTACAGCGAGATCGTGCACCGCGCCCACCGCGCGGGGCTCGCGGGCGCCAGCGTGTTCAAGGGGATCGAGGGCTTCGGCGCCTCCTCGCTCGTCCACACCCACCGGCTGCTCTCGCTCAGCGAGGACCTTCCCGTGGCGGTCGTGATCGTCGACACCGAGGAGCGCGTCCGCGCGTTCCTGCCGCAGCTCGACGAACTCGTCGGCGAGGGCCTGGTGATCCTGGACGACTGCGAGGTCATCCGGTACGTCGGCCGGGAGCGGAGTTGACCGCCCAAGCCCCGCGCCTCCAGAGGCACCCGCGCCTCCAGAGGCACCTGCACTCCCGAACGCACCTGCACTCCCGAACGCACCCGCGCTCCCGAACGCACCCGCGCCACCGGAGGAGGTGCCCGCGATGAACTGGCTGTATGTGCTGTGCGGCGCGGCCGTCGGCGCCCCGCTGCGGTACCTCACGGACCGGGCCGTGCAGTCCCGGCACGACTCGGTGTTCCCGTGGGGCACGTTCGCCGTGAACGTCCTGGGCTCCCTGATCCTCGGCGTGCTCACCGGCGCGGCGCTCGCCGGCGCCACGTCCGTGTCCTCGCCGCTGTTCCTGCTCCTCGGCCCGGGCCTGTGCGGGGCGTTGAGCACGTACTCGACGTTCTCGTACGAGACCCTGCGCCTGGCCGAGTCCGGGGCGCGGCTGTTCGCCGTGCTGAACGCGGCCGGCAGCGTGGCGGCCGGACTCGGCGCGGCGTACGCGGGGGTCGCGCTGGCGGAAGCCTGGTGGACCTGAGCGCCCCCGGCCAGGCGCACCTCCCGCTCCCCACAGACTCCAGGCACCCCGCGCCCCCGCACGCCCTTGCGCCCCCGCACGCGCCCGCACGGCCGCCGTACGCTGGAGCGGGCGAGGGGCACAGGGCAAGGCTCAGGGGTGGGGAGGTACGACGTGGTGGAGTGGCGGTACGTCTCCCATGGGGCGCGGGCGGTCCCGGAGCCGTGGGCGGCGCCGCTGATCTGGACGGCTGCGTACGCCGGGTCGTTCGCCCTCGTCCATGTCCTCGACCTGCTCGGCGTGCTCGACAGCTCGGGCCTCGCGCTGGCCGCGCTGTCCCTCTTCGCCGCGCTTCTCGGCGTACGCGGCAGCTTCGTGGCCGCGCCCGGCACGGCCCTGCTGTGCTGGGGTTTCCTGAACTTCTTCGGCGCGTACCCGACCGGCCGGCTCTCCTGGGCCGTCGACCGCGACGTCCAGTGGATCGCCTGCCTGCTCGGGGCGGCGCTCGTCGGCACGGCCACGGCGCGCGTGCTGCAGGCCCGCGCCGCGTACCGCCGGATCACGCCGTACACACCGGAACCGTACGTGTAGCAACTCCCGTCTGTAGCTGCACGATTGACGATCCAAGGGGGACAAGTGACGGCAGAATCAACGCACTTACCGGGCCCGGAGGGGCAGGGCCGGGACGAGGGCGAGGGAGAGGAGGCCCGGACGGATCCGTCTCCGCCGCCGCCCCCGTCCGCACCACCGACCCCACCACCGACCTCACCCCCGCCCCCGCGGCACGACCCGCACCCCGACGTCCCACCGGCCGGAACCACAGCCGGAACCACAGCCGGACTCGGAGGCGGACGCGGAGTCGGGCCCGGGGCGCAGCCGCTCGCCGGCGTCAGCCTGCGCGTGAGCAAGCGGCTGCTGTGGGTCGGCGAGGCGTACTACCCGCTGCAGAACGTCGCCCGCGTGCACACGGTGACGATCCATCCGCGCCGCAAAGAGGCGGTACTCCTGTTCGTGAAGCGGGTGTTGGCGATCGTGCTGCTGCTCGTCGTGCTCGGACTGCTCGCCGCGGCGATCGACACGGCGAACAGCTTCGGGGAGGACGAGGGCGGGGGCGGCGCGGGCCTGAGCGCGCTCGTCCTGGTCGTCGCCGTCGGCGCGTTCATCTACTACCTGATCGAGATGCTGAAGGTGCTCGGCGCGCCCTCGTACTACGTGCTTGCCGTGGAGACGAACGGGCCGTCGCACGCCGTCGTCACCAGTTCCAGCACCGAGCTGCTGCGGAACATCGCGCAGCAGATCGCCGAGGCGATCGAGAACCCGCGGGCGGAGTTCGAGGTGCGGGTGGAGAAGATCTCCATCAGCCCGAAGCACTACTACTACGGAGACAGCGTCAACATGTACGGCGGCAGCGGCAACGTGGGGATGGCGAGCTGATGAGCGGCGACCAGCACTACTACTTCGGCGGCGGCGACCACGTCACCATGAACCAGGGCAGCGGCAACGTCGGCATCGACAAGCGCGTCATGGCGGCCCCGGAGCTGCAGCCCGAACTCCGTGAGGCGCTCGACGAACTCCGCGCGCTCATCGAGGAGTTGCGCCCCGGGGTCGACGAGCCGACCGCGCGGGACCTCGACGAGAACCTGCCGGCGCTGCGCACCGACACCGCGGTGCAGCCGCAGGAACGCCGCCGCGCCCTGCTCGCCGCGGCCGGCATCGCGGCGACGGTCAGCGCGCTGGGCGTACCCGTCGTCGAGGCGGTCAACAAGTGCCTGGAGCTGCTGGCCGGGAGCTGAACGCCGACCGCGGGCCATAGCAGCGCGAATGTCCTGTTCGCGTGCTAAACAACCCCTATGTCGCATCCCTGGACCCTCGTCCTCATCATGGTCGTGGCCGTGCTCGCGCCCCTGCTGTCGTACGGGCTGGGGCGGTGGGTGCGGGTCCCGCTGGTGATCTTCGAGATCGTCCTCGGGATCCTCGTCGGCCCCGACGTGCTCGGCCTCGCCCGGCACGACCAGGCCGTGGACATGCTGTCCGACCTGGGCCTGTCCATGCTGATCTTCCTCGCCGGGTACGAGATCGAGTTCGCGGCCGTACGCGGGGACACGCTGCGGCGGGCCGGGTGGGCGTGGGGCGTGTCGCTCGGCCTGGGGCTCGGCCTCGCGCTTGCGCTGACCGGCGCGGACGTGTCCAAGACGTTCGTCATCGGAACCGCGCTCACCAGCACCGCACTCGGCACGGTCCTGCCGATCCTGCGGGACAGCGGGGACCTCAAGGGCCGCTTCGGCACGGTGATGATGGCGTTCGGCGCGGTCGGCGAGTTCGGGCCCATCATCGCCATGGCCCTGCTGCTGAGCGGCCGTCAGCCGGGCCGGTCGGCCGCGGTGCTGCTCGCGTTCGCCGCCGTCACGGCCGCCGCGATCTTCTGGGCGTTGCGCCCGCGCCGCCCCTGGTTCGCCCGGGTCGTCGCCAACACCCTGCATTCCAGCGCCCAGTTCGCGATGCGGTTCGTGATGCTGCTGCTCGTCGCGATGCTCGCGCTCGCCGGGGCGTTCGGCCTGGACACGCTGCTCGGCGCGTTCGCCGCGGGCATTCTCACCCGGCTCGTCATGCACGGGGCGGCGCCGGAGAGCAGCCCCGAGATCCTCGGGAAGGTCGAGGCGATGGGCTTCGGGTTCTTCGTGCCGGTGTTCTTCGTCGTCACCGGCATCGAGTTCGACCTCGCCTCGCTCCTCGACGGCGGCCGCGCCCTCGCCCTGCTCCCGGTCTTCCTGCTGCTCTTCCTCCTCGTACGGGGGCTGCCCGCGTACCTCCTCGCGCCGCGCGACCTCGGGTCGGCCGACCGGCGCAGCCTGGCGCTGTACTGCTCGACCTGCCTGCCGCTCGTCGTCGCCATCACCACGATCGGCCTCGACGAGAAGGTCATCGCGAAGGGCGAGGCGGCGGCGCTGGTCGGCGCGGCGATGATCTCGGTCCTCGTCCTGCCCCTGCTGGCCCTCCGCGTCCGCACACGCGGGGGCGGGGCACGGCCGACCGGCGGGCCGATCGAGAACGCGGAGACGTGGTGAGTGAGAGGGGGGAGGGGAGGTCGGCGAGCGCACCCCCTAGGGGGCTCCGCACCCTGGCCCCTCTGGACCGCCCCCCGCTCCTCAATCGTCGGAGGGGCTTCCCGCCCGGTTGGGGAGCCGCAGGGCCACCGCCACCGTGACCACCGACAGAGCCGCCACCACGACGAAGGCGAGGCGCATGCCGCCCATCTGGGCCTGCGCGGGCGAGCTGCCCTCGGCGAGCAGGGCCGTCGTACGGGACGACATCACCGTGACCACCAGCGCCGTGCCGAACGCGGCCGCGACCTGCTGGAGCGTGCCGAGCATGGAGCTGCCGTGCGAGTACAGGTGCGCCGGGAGCCCGCCCATGCCGAGCGTGAAGCACGGCGTGAACGTCGCCGCCAGGCTGACCATCAGCAGGGCGTGCAGCCCGAGCACCACCCAGAACGGCATCGTCGCCGAGACCTGCGTGAACGCGCCGAGCGAGACCACCATGCCGATCGAGCCGGGCACGATGAGCGGGCGGCTGCCGAACCGGTCGAAGGCCTTGCCGATGGTCGGGCCGAGCAGGCCCATGATCAGCCCGCCGGGCATGACGAGCAGGCCGGTCTCCAGGGGGCTGAGCCCGCGCAGGTTCTGCAGGTACAGCGGCAGCAGGATCATCGCGCCGAGCATCGCCAGGAACCCGATGGACATCAGGACCAGGGACAGCGTGAACGTGCCGTGCTTGAGGGTGCGCAGGTCCATCAGCGGGGTGCCGGTGCGCTGCAGCCGCAGCTGGCGGAAGACGAACACCGCGATCGCCGCCGCGCCCGCGCCGACGACTCCGATGCCCGCGCCGACCGAGCCGTGGCCCTCGCCGAACAGGCTCAGGCCGTAGACGAGTCCGCCGAAGCCGAGCGTGGCGACGGCGACGCTCGGCCAGTCGATCGAACCGGCCGCGGGCTCGCCGATGTTCTCCATCTTGCGCAGCCCGAACAGCGTGACCAGGCCGGCGATCGGCAGGACGACCACGAACAGCAGCCGCCACGAGCCCGCCTGCAGGATGAGCCCGGACACGGCGGGCCCGAGCGCGGGCGCCACCGAGATCGCCAGCGTGACGTTGCCCATCACGCGGCCGCGGTCCTGCTCCGGCACGACGATCATCAGCGTGGTCATGAGCAGCGGCATCATCACGGCCGTGCCCGCGGCCTGCACGATCCGGCCGACGAGCAGCACCTCGAAGGACGGGGCGACGGCCGACAGGGCGGTGCCCACGAGGAAGACGCCCATCGCGATCGCGTACGCCTGACGGGTCGTGACCCGCTGCAGGAACCAGCCGGTGACCGGGATGACCGCGGCCATGGCCAGCATGAACGCGGTGGAGACCCACTGCGCGGACTGCTCGGTGATGTGCAGGGAGTCCATCAGACGCGGGATCGCGTTGATCATGATGGTCTCGTTGAGGATCACCACGAACGTGGCGAGCACGAGCAGCCGCACCACCGCCGGCGTGCGACCTGCCTTCGCGGCCGGTCGTTCCTCGATGACAGTGGTCATGGCAGCAGCACCTCGCTGGGCTTGTTCCTGGTCGACACGGATAGAGACCGGTACGCCTGGAAAAGCTCATCGGTCCGCCCGAGTCTTACAAAACTTCGAGCTGATCTCCTCCGAATTTCGACCGGGGCCGACCCCGCCGTACCGCCGGGCCACGTCACCCCGCCCCGCCGTACCGCCGGGCCGCGTCAGGGAACCGTCAAGGCCGGAGCCCGCCCTCATCAGGGATGCATCAAGGCCGGGCCCCGCGCCGTCAGGGAGCCGTCAACGACCGCCGCACCGGCCTGAACAGGGTGTTCTCTCGATCTGGCCGTTCATCCCGAACGGTTGACCCGGACCTCACTCAGGAGCCTGCGATGGCCGATCTGGCCTTCGTCGTCACCACGATCGCGGTGTTCGCGCTGGTGGCCGTCATCGCCAAGGGGGTGGCGAAGCTGTGACCGTCGAGAACATCGTCGGCCTCGTCGTCGCCGTGGCCCTCCTCGGCTATCTCGTCCTCGCCCTCGTCGATCCGGAGAGGTTCTGAGCGACCCGATGAGTCCGATCCTCGCCGACGTGCTCCTGGTGACCGCGCTCATAGCGGCGCTCGCCCTGGTGCACCGTCCGCTCGGCGACTACCTGGCCGCCGTCTACACCTCCGACAAGCACCTGCGCGTGGAGACGTGGATCTACCGCGCGGTGGGCGCGAACCCCGACGCCCAGATGCGCTGGCCCGCCTATCTGCGCGCGGTCCTCGCCTTCTCCGCCGTGGGCGTGCTCTTCCTGTACCTGCTGCAGCGCGTGCAGGACCGGCTGCCGCTGTCCCTCGGCTTCGACCCGATCAGCCCGGACCAGGCGTTCAACACGGCCGCGTCCTTCGTCGCCAACACCAACTGGCAGTCGTACGCGGGCGAGTCGGCGATGAGCCACGTCACCCAGACCGGTGGCCTCGCCGTGCAGAACTTCGTCTCGGCGGCCGTCGGCCTGTCCGTCGCGGTGGCCCTGATCCGCGGCTTCGCCCGCTCCGGCGGGCCCGAACTGGGCAACTTCTGGGCCGACTTGGTGCGCGGCACCGTACGCGTCCTGCTGCCGCTGTCCGTCGTCGCGGCCGTGCTGCTCGTCGCCGCCGGGGCCGTGCAGAACTTCGGCGACGTCCAGCACGTCACCACCCTCACCGGCGAACGGCAGGCGATCAGCCCCGGGGCCGTGGCGTCCCAGGAGGCGATCAAGAACCTGGGCACCAACGGCGGCGGCTACTACAACGCCAACTCCGCGCACCCCTTCGAGAACCCGAACGGCTTCTCCAACCTCCTGACGGTGTTCCTGCTGCTCGTCATCCCGTTCTCGCTGCCGCGCACCTTCGGCAGGCTCGTCGGCTCCGCCCGGCAGGGCCACGCGGTCGTCGGCGCGATGGCGGCCGTCTGGTTCGTCGGCGTCGTGCTCGTCACCTGGCTCGAGTACGCCCACCCGGGCACCGCCTCGCAGCTCGCGGGCGGCGCGATGGAGGGCAAGGAGCAGCGGTTCGGCGAGGGCCCCTCGTCGCTGTTCGCGGTGTCCACCACGATGACGTCGACGGGGTCCGTGAACTCCTTCCACGACTCGTACGGCGGCCTGTCCGGCGGGGTGCTGCTGCTCGGCATGATGCTCGGCGAGATCGCGCCCGGCGGTGTCGGCTCCGGCCTCTACGGCATGCTGATCATGGCGGTCGTCGCGGTGTTCATCGCCGGACTGATGGTGGGCCGCACCCCCGAGTACCTCGGCAAGAAGCTGGGCGCGCGGGAGATCAAGCTGGCCGCCTGCTACATCCTCGTCACCCCCGCCCTCGTCCTCACCGGCACGGCCCTCGCGATGGCGCTCGGCACGGGCCAGTCGTCGATGACCAACACCGGCGCGCACGGCTTCACCGAGGTGCTGTACGCGTACACGTCGGCGTCCAACAACAACGGCTCGGCGTTCGCCGGGTTCGCGGCCGACACCCCGTACCACAACACGGCGTTGGGGCTGTGCATGCTCCTCGGCCGGTTCCTGCCGATGGTGTTCGTGCTCGCGCTCGCCGGGTCCCTCGCCGAGCAGCGGCCCGTGCCGGTCACGGCGGGCACTTTGCGTACGGAGAAGCCGCTGTTCACCGGCCTGCTGGTCGGCACGATCCTGATCGTCACCGGCCTGACGTTCTTCCCCGCCCTCGCCCTGGGCCCGCTCGCGGAAGGGCTCGCGGCATGACGACCACCGACACGACGAAACAGGACGCGATGTCCGTCACCACCACGCCCGCCCCGCACCAGGACCCGCCGACCGGGCCGAAACCGGACGAGGGCGGCGGAGGCCGGGTCGGCGGCGGAATCTTCGAGCCGAGGCAGCTGCTGACCTCACTGCCCGAGGCGTTCCGGAAGCTGGACCCGCGGGCGATGGTCAAGTCCCCCGTGATGTTCGTGGTGTTGGTCGGCTCGGTCGTCACCACGGTCCTCGCGGTGCGCGATCCCGGCGACTGGTTCGGCTGGGTCATCACCGCGTGGCTGTGGCTGACCGTGCTCTTCGCGAACCTCGCGGAGGCCGTCGCCGAGGGCCGCGGCAAGGCCCAGGCGGACACCCTCCGCAAGGCCAGGACCGACGGCGTCGCCCGGCGCCTCGGCGCCGACGGGGGTGAGGAGCAGGTGTCCGGCACCGACCTGACCGTCGGCGACCTGGTCGTCTGCGAGGCCGGCGACACCGTCCCCGGCGACGGTGACGTGGTCGAGGGCGTCGCGTCCGTGGACGAGTCCGCGATCACCGGTGAGTCGGCGCCGGTCATCCGCGAGTCCGGCGGCGACCGCTCGGCCGTCACCGGCGGCACGAAAGTGCTGTCGGACCGGATCGTCGTCCGGATCACGACCCGGCCCGGCGAGACGTTCATCGACCGCATGATCAACCTGGTGGAGGGCGCGGCCCGGCAGAAGACGCCCAACGAGATCGCCCTGAACATCCTGTTGGCGTCCCTGACGATCGTCTTCCTGCTCGCCGTCGTCACGCTCAAGCCGTTCGCGATCTACGCGGGCGCCGACGCGCAGACCTCCCTGATCGTCCTCACCGCGCTGCTCGTCTGCCTGATCCCGACGACGATCGGCGCGCTCCTCTCCGCGATCGGCATCGCGGGCATGGACCGCCTGGTGCAGCGCAATGTGCTCGCCATGTCCGGCCGGGCGGTCGAAGCCGCGGGCGACGTGTCGACGCTGCTGCTCGACAAGACCGGCACCATCACGTACGGCAACCGGCGGGCCGCCGAGTTCGTGCCCGTAGCGGGTGTCACCGCCGCCGAACTCGCCGACGCCGCCCAGCTGTCGTCCCTCGCCGACGAGACGCCCGAGGGCCGCTCCGTCGTCGCCCTCGCGAAGGAGGAGTTCGGGCTGCGCGAGCGGGAGTCGACCGAGGACGGACCGCAACGGGGCTGCCCCGCACGGGAGCTGACCGGCGCCGAATGGGTGCCGTTCACCGCGCAGACCCGGATGTCCGGCGTGGACGTCGACGGCCGCAAGGTCCGCAAGGGCGCGAGCGGTTCGGTCGTCGCCTGGGTCCGGGAGCGCAGGGGAGAGGTCGCCGAGGACGCCGACGGGATCGCGAACGGGATCTCCGAGGCCGGCGGCACCCCGCTGCTCGTCGCCGTGGAGGACGCCGACGGCGCCCGCGTCCTCGGTGTGATCCACCTCAAGGACGTCGTCAAGGACGGCATGCGCGAGCGGTTCGACGAGCTGCGCCGCATGGGCATCCGTACGGTCATGATCACCGGTGACAACCCGCTGACCGCGCGGGCCATCGCCGCGGAGGCGGGCGTCGACGACTTCCTCGCCGAGGCCACGCCCGAGGACAAGATGGCGCTGATCAAGCGGGAGCAGTCGGGCGGCAAGCTCGTCGCGATGACCGGCGACGGCACCAACGACGCGCCCGCCCTCGCGCAGGCCGACGTGGGCGTGGCCATGAACACCGGCACCTCCGCCGCGAAGGAGGCCGGGAACATGGTGGACCTGGACTCCGACCCGACGAAGCTCATCGAGATCGTCGAGATCGGCAAGCAACTCCTCATCACCCGGGGCGCGTTGACGACGTTCTCCATCGCCAACGACGTCGCCAAGTACTTCGCGATCATCCCGGCGATGTTCACGGCGGCCCACCCCGCGCTCGACAGGCTCAACGTCATGGGCCTCGCCTCGCCCGAGTCGGCGATCCTCTCCGCCGTCATCTTCAACGCGCTGATCATCGTGGCCCTCGTGCCGCTGGCCCTGAAGGGCGTGCGCTACCGGCCGATGAGCGCCGACCGGATGCTCCGCCGCAACCTCGGGATCTACGGCCTCGGCGGCCTGATCGCCCCGTTCGTCGGCATCAAGCTCATCGACCTGCTCCTCTCCCTCGTCCCCGGAATCGGTGGCTGACCGCCATGACCAACTCCCCCGTGCACACTCCCGCGAAGCACACCGGCCGGCTGGTGTGGGCGGCGCTGCGGATGCTGCTCGTCCTGACCGCCGTCACCGGCGTCGCCTACCCGCTCCTGGTGACCGGCGTCGCCCGAGCCGCGTTCCCCGACCACGCCGCAGGCTCGCCGGTGAGGGCCGACGGCCGTGAGGTCGGCTCCGCGCTCATCGGCCAGTCCTGGAACCTGAAGGGCACGGACGAGCCCGACCCCCGGTGGTTCCAGCCCCGCCCCTCCCACAGCGGCTACGACCCGCTGGCCACCGGATCGAGCCAACTCGGCGCGTCCGACGCCCGGTTGACGAAGGCGGTCGGCGCGGCGAAGCGGCAGGTCGCCGAGTTCAACGGCGTGCCGGAATCCGAGGTCCCGAAGGACGCCGTCACCGGCTCCGCCTCCGCGATCGACCCGCACATCTCGCCCGCGTACGCGCGGATCCAGACCGCCCGCGTCGCCCGCGAGAACCGCCTCCCCGAGGCCGAGGTGCGCCGGCTCGTCGACGCGCACACCGAGGGCCGTACCGCCGGGTTCATGGGCGAGCCGCACGTCAACGTCCTCAAGCTGAACCTGGCGCTGAAGGAGGCCGCGGGCCGATGACGAGGGTGCTGGTGGTGGAGGACGACCCGCAGCTCGTCCGGGCCCTCGTGCTCAACCTGCAGGCGCGCAAGTACACCGTGGACGCGGCCCCCGACGGCGCCAGCGCACTGCGGCTCGCCGCCGCCCGCCCGCCGGACGTCGTCGTGCTCGACCTGGGCCTGCCCGACATGGACGGCATCGACGTCCTGGCCGGGCTGCGCGGCTGGTCCCGGGTGCCGGCGCTGGTGCTCACCGCCCGCAGCTCCTCGCAGGAGAAGGTGCGGGCCCTGGACGCCGGCGCCGACGACTACATCACCAAGCCGTTCAGCATGGACGAGCTCCTCGCCCGCCTCCGCGCCGCCGTACGCCGTACGGAACCGGCGCGGCCCACGAGCAGCGTCACCCTCGTCGCCACCGAGGACTTCACCGTCGACCTGGTCGCCAAGCGGGTCCGGCGGGACGGGCGCGACGTCCGGCTCACGCCCACCGAGTGGCAGCTCCTGGAGATCCTGATCAGCCACCCCGGGCACCTCGTCTCGCAGAAACAGCTGCTGCGCGAGGTCTGGGGGCCCACGTAC
This sequence comes from Streptomyces sp. Da 82-17, assembly GCF_046098215.1. Lineage (NCBI taxonomy): Bacteria > Bacillati > Actinomycetota > Actinomycetes > Kitasatosporales > Streptomycetaceae > Streptomyces > Streptomyces sp. Da 82-17. The sequence goes on along the minus strand of NZ_JBJURH010000006.1, from coordinate 16,380 downwards.
GGCAACAAGAGCAACTATCTGCGCGTCTACATGGCGCAGCTGCGGCGCAAGCTGGAAGCAGACCCCTCCCACCCCCGCTACCTGATCACCGAGCCCGGCATGGGCTACCGCTTCGAGCAGCAGGGGCAGCCGTACGAGGAACGGGCCTAGGACACAGCCGTACGAGGAACGGGCACAGGACACAGCCGTACGAGGAACGGGCACAGGACGAGGACATGGGACGCGGCAGGCTCCGGATCTACCTGGGCGCGGCGCCCGGCGTCGGCAAGACGTACGCGATGCTGAGCGAGGCCCACCGCCGGGTGGAGCGCGGCACGGACTGCGTGGTCGCCTTCGTGGAGCACCACGGGCGGCCGCGCACCGAGGTGATGCTGCACGGCCTGGAACAGGTCGAGCGGCGCGAACTCCCGCACCGGGGCGGCACGTTCACGGAGATGGACGTCGACGCGGTGCTCGCCCGGCGCCCGGCCGTCGCCCTCGTCGACGAGCTCGCGCACACCAACGTGCCGGGCTCCCGGAACGTGAAGCGCTGGCAGGACGTCGAGGAGCTGCTCGCCGCCGGCATCGACGTCATATCGAACCTCAACATCCAGCACCTGGAGTCCCTCGGCGACATCGTCGAGTCGATCACCGGCGTACGGCAGCGGGAGACCGTCCCCGACGAAGTGGTGCGCCGCGCCGACCAGATCGAGCTCATCGACATGTCCCCGCAGGCGCTGCGGCGGCGCATGGCGCACGGCAACATCTACAAGGCGGAGAAGATCGACGCCGCCCTGTCGAACTACTTCCGGCCCGGAAACCTCACCGCCCTGCGGGAGTTGGCGCTCCTGTGGACCGCGGACCGGGTCGACGAGTACCTGAAGGAGTACCGCTCCGAGCACCGCGTCCAGAAGATCTGGGGCTCGCGCGAACGCATCGTCGTCGGCCTCACCGGCGGACCCGAGGGCCGCACCCTGATCCGCCGGGCCGCCCGCCTCGCCGAGAAGGGCGCGGGCGGCGAGGTGCTCGCGGTCTACATCGCCCGCAGCGACGGACTGACCTCCGCGTCCCCGAAGGAACTCGCCGTCCAGCGCACCCTCGTCGAGGACCTCGGCGGCACGTTCCACCACGTCATCGGCGACGACGTGTCCTCCGCGCTCCTGGAGTTCGCGCGCGGCGCCAACGCCACCCAGATCGTCCTCGGCGTCTCGCGCCGCAAGCCCTGGCAGTACGTCTTCGGGCCGGGCGTGAGCGCGACGGTGGCGCGGGAGTCGGGACCCGACCTGGACGTGCACCTCGTCACGCATGACGCGATGGGGCGCGGGCGGGGCCTCCCGGTGGCGCGCGGCGCCCGGCTCGGCCGTGCCCGGATCGCCGGCGGCTGGCTGGTCGGCGTGGGCGGGCCGGTGCTGCTGACGCTGCTGCTCACGACGCTCGTCCCGGACCTCGGCCTGCCCAACGACATGCTGCTGTTCCTGTCGCTGACGGTCGGCGCGGCCCTGCTCGGCGGCGTCTGGCCCGCGCTGGCGTCGGCGGCAGTGGGCTCGCTGCTCCTCAACTACTGGTTCACGCCGCCGCTGCACCTGTGGACGATCGCCGACAGCCGCAACATCCTCGCCATCGCGATCTTCGTCGGCGTCGCGGTGGCGGTCGCGTCGGTGGTCGACCTCGCGGCCCGCCGCACCCACCAGGCGGCCCGGCTGCGCGCCGAGTCGGAGATCCTCTCGTTCCTCGCGGGCAGCGTTCTGCGCGGCGAGACGACCCTGGACGCGCTCCTGGAACGCGTACGGGAGACCTTCGCCATGGACTCCGTCGCCCTCCTGGAGCGGGCCGGGGACCACGAGCCGTGGACCTGCGCGGGGCGGGCGGGGCCGGGGGACGCGGGTTCCGATGACGTGGGCCGGGCCGGGCCCGTCGAGCGGCCCGAGGACGCCGACGTGGACGTGCCCGTCGGCGACCACCTCGCGCTCGCCCTGACCGGCCGCGTCCTCCCGGCCGAGGACCGCCGTGTCCTCGCCGCGTTCGCCGCCCAGGCCGCCGTCGTCCTCGACCGGCAACGCCTCCAGGACGAGGCCGACCGGGCCCGCGCGCTCGCCGAGGGCAACCGGATCCGTACCGCGCTGCTCGCCGCCGTCAGCCACGACCTGCGCACCCCGCTCGCGGGCATCAAGGCGTCCGTCACGTCCCTGCGCTCCGACGACGTGGAGTGGTCGGACGAGGACCGGGCCGAGCTGCTCGAAGGGATCGAGGAGGGTACGGACCGGCTCGACCACCTCGTCGGCAACCTGCTCGACATGTCACGCCTGCAGACCGGCACGGTCACCCCGATCATCCGCGAGACCGACCTCGACGAGGTGGTGCCGATGGCGCTCGGCGGCGTACCCGAGGGCAGCGTCGAGCTCGACGTCCCCGAGACGCTCCCGATGGTCTCGGCGGACAAGGGCCTCCTGGAGCGGGCCGTCGCCAACGTCGTCGAGAACGCCGTCAAGTACAGCCCCGAGGGCGAGCCCGTCCGCGTATCCGCCAGCGCGCTCGCCGACCGCGTCGAACTCCGCGTCGTCGACCGCGGCCCCGGCATCCCCGACGAGGCGAAGGACCGCGTCTTCGCCCCGTTCCAGCGGTACGGCGACGCTCCGCGCGGCGCGGGCGTCGGCCTCGGCCTCGCCGTCGCCCGGGGCTTCACGGAGTCGATGGGCGGCACGCTCGTCGCGGAGGACACCCCGGGCGGCGGCCTGACGATGGTCCTCACGCTCCGCGCGACCGCCCGCCCGGAGGGGGGACACTCCGGGGCGTTTACGTAACTTCTACATGCGTGTCAAACCCCACACGCACGTGGGATGTACGGGAGTTGGCGCCGCTGACTATGGTGCCGGGGATGTCTCGCGCTGACTCCATCCCCCAAATCAAGCAAGACGCAGGATCTCTGCTCCGGGTTGCCTCCAGGAGGCCCCATGAGTGAAACGCTGCGCACACTCCACCGGACCTCGGCCCCGCTGCCGCCGGCCCGGACCGCACCGGAGAGCGAGACGCTGACGCTGCGAAGAGCCACGGCCGCAGCTCCTCCGGCGCAGAAGACGGAGAAGGGGTCCACGGGGGCCAAGGGCGGAAAGCAGCGGGACGCGTTCTTCGACAACGCGAAGTACATGGCGATCGTGCTCGTCGCGATGGGCCACGCCTGGGAGCCGCTGCGCGCCGACAGCCGCGCGGCCGCGGCGCTCTACATCGCCGTGTACACCTTCCACATGCCGGCGTTCATCATCATCTCCGGCTACTTCTCGCGCAGCTTCGACGCCAGCCCGGGCCGCCTGAAGCGCCTGGTCACGGGCGTCGCCGTGCCGTACGTGATCTTCGAGTTCGCGTACTCGCTGTTCAAGCGCTGGGCCGACGACGACCCCACCCACCCGATCAGCCTGCTCGACCCCTGGTACCTGGTGTGGTTCCTGGGCGCCCTGTTCATCTGGCGCCTGACGACCCCGCTGTGGAAACTGGTCCGCTGGCCGATCCCGCTGGCCCTCGCCATCGCCGTGCTGGCCTCCGTCTCCCCCGACATCGGCGACGACCTGGACCTCCAACGCGTCCTGCAGTTCCTGCCGTTCTTCGTCCTCGGCCTGTGCCTGAAGCCGGAGCACTTCCGCCTGGTCCGACGCCGCGAGGCCCGCATCATCGCCGTACCGGTCTTCGCCGCGGCCCTGGTCTTCGCGTACTGGGCGGCCCCCCGCATGAACGCCGCCTGGTTCTACCGCCGCGACAGCGCCCAGGAACTCGGCGTCCCCGGCTGGGTCGGCCTGCCGATGACCCTCGGCATGTTCGCCTGCTCCCTGATCCTGGTCGCCTGCTTCTTCGCCTGGGTCCCGGGCCGCCACATGTGGGTCACGGCCCTCGGCGCCGGCACCCTCTACGGCTACCTCCTCCATGGCTTCCTCGCCAAGGGCTCCCGCTTCTGGGACTGGTACGAGGTCGACTGGGTCCACACCCCGCTGGGCGCCGTCGCGATCACCGTCTTCGCCGGCGCACTCATCACCGCCCTCTGCACCCCACCGGTCCAACGCATGTTCCGCTGGTCCATGGAGCCCAAAATGGAATGGGCCTTCAAACGCCAGGCAGACACTCTGGACCGCAGGGCCAAGCGCTGACCCTCGCCGCACCCCCGAAACCCGCCCGCTTCCCGGGCGGGTTTCGCCGTTCAAGACCCCGGCTCGGACAACTCCCGCCTCTCTTGGGGGAGTTGCCCCGAGATCGCCCTCACCTGTGACACCGAGCGCGTCCGTGACGCAGTCGTAGGTGGGCCGACTGATCATCGGCCTCCCCGATCCGCATGTTCCCCCCGTGCGTGCGGATCCTTCTCCCGGCGCGGGTGCATCCCCCGTCGCCCGCGCCGGGAGCAAGTCGCCCTGCGGACATCGGGCCCTGCCCGGCCGCCGGGCCGTGACGCGAAGAGGCCCGGCGGACGTGCCGTCCGCCGGGCCTCCGTCGTCCCGAGGCGCTACAGGCCGCAGGAGCCGCGATCCAGGTGGAAGTAGCGGCCGTTGGCCCAGCGGCACAGCCGGATGCCGACGACGACGCCGAGGATCGTGACCAGCGCGGGCACGTATCCCCCGGCGACCTGGATGATCGGGATGGCCGGGCACCCGCCGGAGATCGCCCACCCGGTGCCGAACAGCACCGCGCCGGGCACCACGCCCGCGTGGATCCGCCCCGGCGTCCGGCGTACCCGCAACAGGGCGAACGCGCAGATGATGAGCCCGACGGCGCCCGCGAAGGTGAAGAACATCCGCAGGTCCTGGAACGTGAACATACGGTTCAGCTCGGCGTAGTCACCGAAGCCGATACGGGAGACGGTGTAGCCGAGAGCCAGCCCCGTGACGACGTTGGCGACGAGAATCGCACCACGCGTACGCATCAGATCACCTTCCACAGAAGGAACGACACCGCGACGGCGGTACCGAAGAACACGGCGGTCGCGACCAGGCTGACCGGCCGCAGCCGACCGCAGCCGTTGAGCCCGTGACCGGAACTGCACCCACCGGCCAGCCGCGTGCCGAAGCCGACCAGGACGCCCCCGACGAACAGCAGGACGACCATGGTGACCGGGTTCGCGGTGACCACGTCCCGGAACCCCGGGCCCATGTCGAGGCGAAGCTCGAACTGCCCGGAGGTGATCGCGGCGATCAGACCGCCGAGGAAGATCGACACGAGCAGAGCGGCCTGCGTGACCAGCGGAGCCGGATTCTGGCTCGTCACCGGGGAGTTCTCGGCCGCGGCCGGGGCAGGGGAGTGGGCGTCGAACTGCTCGGCGGTCCCGAACTGCCCCGCGCTGCCGTGCGGTTCAGCGGTTCCGAACTGCTCGGCGGTCCCGAACTGTTCAGCCTTTCCGAACTGGTCCGCGTTCCCGAACTGTTCAGCCTTTCCGAACTGCTCCGCCGTCGCCGCGGCCAGGGCGTCGGCGAGGGCCTGGTCGTCGGTGAACTCCTCGTCCATCCGCTCCAGTCGGCGTTCCCTGCGCCAGTGCAGCACGCGGTCCCACGCCGACGACACCCCGAACGACCGGTCCGTGGTGAGGGCGTAGTAGACGGTGATCAGCGCGAGCCCGACGGCGCCGGCCCACCAAGGCCAATAGCCGCTCATGCGGGGCCTCCCATCCATGCGGTGAGCCGAGCCCACCAGCCGCGCTTCGGCTGGGAGTTCCGCCCCGCACGCTCCGGGCGGCCGGCGGCGCCGGGCCGGCCCGCGGCTACGCCCGGTCCCGTGCCGGTGCCTGAGTGCGTACCCGTGGCCGCGCCCGTACCCGTCGTACCCGTACCCGTCTCTTCGAGGTACCGAGCGCTCGCTCCGTTGGGGAGCAGACTGATCGGCACCCGTTCACCGGTGAGCGACACCTTGTACCGCGCGCAGTCGAGCCATCGGTCCTCGCTGTCGCAGTAGTAGTCGCGCCACCCTTGCAGACTCGCCCTGAGCAAAGGGAAGAGGGGGCATCCTGCGGAGTGCGAGCAACTCACGTTGCTCCCTTCTGACCGGCGCACACCCCCCGTTCCATGCTGGCGGTCGCCGTTTCTCTCTTGCCTTCCGCGCCCAAGTCGAGGATGTCGAGGGCGCGGTGATGGCCTGTCACGGCTCGGGGCAGGGGGTTCCCCGCCTCGGCCGGGCGTGATGGAACCACTGTTCGGTAACGCAGGCAATTCAGGAAGCGGCCACAACCGCGGGACATCGCCGAGGACGCCACAACCCGCAATATCGGGCGGGCACGTCCATATGGCCACGGCTCCTGCCGAAAGACGTGTGTTTTTCGTGGAGTTCGTGTGCGCGCAGCGGCCATTTGCGGGTGGAGGCGTGAATTCGCTTGTGACGAAATTGTTGATATTACTGGGCGTTAACAAGGGCGCGCTGATGTGCGCTGATGTGCCCTGATGAATGAAGGAGTCCGGAGTCCCATGTGCCGACGCGTTGTCTGCCAGTCATGCCGTAAGGCGACCTATGAGGGCTGCGGGAGGCACGTGGAGCAAGTGCTCGCCGACGTACCGGCCGCGCAGCGGTGCACCTGCGAGCCGGCCCGGCGAGCGGCAGCCCAGCGAGAGGCAGCCCAGCCCGGGCCGGTACGAGAGTCCGCGCGCGAGCCCGTGGCGGCAGGCGGGCCGAAGGACGGCAAGTGGGCCCGGCTCGTGGCGTGGATCAAGAGCCCCGCCTGACCGTCGAGGACGAGGAGCCGCGAGGCACTCTCAAGCCGCCAACTCCTGCCCCTCGCCCGCGGCCAGCGCCACCGCGCGCCGCACCGATCCGGCGGAGGCGGCCAGCAGAGGAAGCCGCACGGCAGGGCTCGGGATACGGCCCTGGGCGTGCAACACCCCCTTGATCACAGTCGGGTTGGGCTCGGCGAAGAGGGCGGCGGACATCCGGGCCAGCTCGGCGCCCAGCCTGCGGGCCGGCCCGGCGGCGTCGCGCCGCCACAGCGAGATGAGCTCGGCGTAGTCGGCGGTGCGCACGTTGGCCGACGCGAGGATGCCGCCGTGGGCGCCCGCCGCGAGCAGCGGGGAGATGACGGCGTCGTCACCGCCGAGCACCGCGAAGTCCGGGGAGGGCGAGCCGAGCAGTTCCACGGTCGCCGCGTCGATCGCGCCGGTCGCGTACTTGACCCCGACGACCTGCGGCAGCCGGCTGAGCGCACGCATCGAGCCGACGCCGAGCGGCTGACCGGTGCGGTACGGGATGTCGTAGACGACCAGCGGCAGGCCCCCGTGCTCGGCGAGCGCCGTGAAGTGCGCCAGCGTCCCCGCTTCGCCGGGCCGGGTGTACGGCGGCGCGGGCACCAGCGCTGCGGCGACGTCGCCGCGCTCCGCGAGCTCCCGCAGTGCCGTGATCGCCGCCGCGGTGTCGTTCGTACCGACGCCGACGATCAGCGGCGCTCCGTGCGCCCGGCAGGCCGCCGCGCAGACACGGACCACGGTCCGCTTCTCCTCGTCGGTCAGCGTGGCCGCCTCCGCGGTGGTGCCCAGGGCGACGAGGCCGCGGGCGCCCCCGGTCGACAGCGCCTCTTCGGCGAGGCGGGCGAGCGCGTCCGGGGCGAGGCGCAGATCGTCGGTGAACGGGGTCACCAAAGGGACGAACAGGCCGGTCAGGTTCGCTTCGGGCTTCATGCGTCCAGCGTGACCGACAGAACCCGGTAGAACCAGTTCATGTTTCTTCGCTCATACGTAAGCTGACCTTATGCTCGATCTTCGCCGTCTCCGCCTGCTGCGCGAACTGGACCGGCGCGGCACCATCGCCGCCGTCGCCGAGGCACTGGCCTACACCGCCTCGGCCGTCTCCCAGCAGCTGAGCGTCCTTGAGCGCGAGGCGGGCGTACCCCTGCTGGAACGAAGCGGCAGACGGGTCGCACTGACCCCCGCGGGACGCACCCTCGTCACCCACGCCGACGCCGTGCTCGAACGCCTCGAACTGGCCGTCTCCGAACTGGCCGGGGCACGCGAGGGCATCGGCGGCCCGCTGCGCATCGGTACGTTCCCCTCCGGCGGCCCGGCGATCGTCCCCGCCACGCTGGCCGAACTGGCCCGGCAGCACCCCGCGCTGGAGCCGATGGTGCAGGAGATCGACTCGGCCCGGGTCTCCGACGGCCTCCGCGCCGGCGAACTCGACGTGGCCCTCGTCCACGACTACGACTTCGTGCCCGCCTCCCCGGACACCACGGTCGACCAGGTGCCGCTGCTGGAGGAGCCGATGTACTTGGCCACGGCCACGGCCACGGCCACGGCCACCGCACCGGAACCGGCACCCGACACCGACCCCGACACCGACACCGGCCCCGACACCGATTCCGCCGAGGACCTCACCGCCCGAGACGGCACACTCGCGGACCTCCTCGGACCGTGGGCCACGGCTCCCTGGATCACGGCCCGCGACGGCACGACCGGCCACGCGATGGCGGTACGGGCCTGTCAGGCGGCCGGATTCCAGCCGCGCATCCGCCACCAGGTCAACGACTTCCGTACGGTCCTGGCGCTGGCCGCCATCGGCCAAGGCGCCGGATTCGTACCGGAGATGGCCACCGCCCACGCCCCCGAGCACGTGGTCCTGACCCCGCTGCCCCTGTACCGCCGCTCGAAGGTCGCCTTCCGCGCGGGCGGCGGCGCCCACCCGGCCATCGCGGCCTTCGTGACAGCGGCACGAACAGCGATCGCCGCAACAGCCCCCCACGCACCCTGAGCGATCTAGCCCGCCGAACCCGCCCAACTCCCGCGCCCAGCAAGGCAGAAGAGCAGAACAACACCTCCAACGCCCCGGACAACAAAGAAGCCCCAGGTCGCTGACCTGGGGCTTAGCTGTGGAGCGGGTGACGGGAATCGAACCCGCGCTCTGAGCTTGGGAATCGCGGGGTGATCTCGGGGGGTTATTCCTCTGACCTGCGGCTATGGCTGCTCGGGGTGAGTCAGTGGCGGTTGCTGTTTTGCTGCCGTTCCCCGGGGTTACCCGACGGACCGGGCACGCATCGGGCACGGGTCGGGCAGGAACGCGGGGCTATCGCTTGAGCGCGCGGTAGCGCTTCATGAGGGCGGTGAGCTTCTCGGGGCTCGCGCCGCTGTTCAGCTCTGCGAGCAGATCGTCAGGGCAGAGTTCGTAAAGGTCGCCCCACCAACGTCGGGCCTTGTTGTCCCAGATCCGGTACCCGCCGGGTACCCCTCGGGCGACGTAGCGCCGCTTGCTCAACTGTCCTCCCCCCCCGTCGGCGATATCCCTCAGCGGACGCTAACGGTTGATCGGAATCTCGTACACGATCTCGCAGCGGCTGGCGGGCACCACGATGTCCGCCGTCTCGACTGGCCGCCCGTCGTTGCTGTAGTACGTCCGCCGGATGTGCGTGACGAGTGCGGCCTTCTGGATGCCGAGCAGTGATGCCTCCTCGGCGGTCGCCTGCCGGGGCTCCGGCTGCTCGACGGCGTGGCTGACGGTGACCCCGATGGCGGCCATACGGTTCACGACGCCGGCCCCGGCGTGCGGCCCACCCTCGGGGAGTACGACGAGAGTGCCGGCGGTGAGGTCGTACGGCTCCCAACTCGTCGACAACTGAACGGGTTTGGCGTCCGCCAGGAACTCGTACGTGGTCCGTACGCACAGATCGCCCTCGGAGATCCCGAGCCGTGCCGCGATGTCTGCGGGGGCCGGCACCTTGGCGTCGGTCCTGCTCTCCCAGTCGCCCTGTCTGCCGACGGCCTTCATGTCGGCGCGGAACGGTGACCCTTCGGGCTGCTCGCGAGCGGACGACCGGACCACCCGTACGCGTTGCCGGGGTTCGGTGACGTACGTACCTGAACCGGCACGGCCCTCAAGTACGCCTTGGGAGATCAGCAACTCCTGGGCCCTGCGCACCACGTTCTCGCCCACGCCGCACTCCTGGCCGATCTGGGCGCGGGAGGGCAGGCGGTCGCCGGGTTCCCACTCGTGGTCCGCGATGCGCCGCCGCAGTTCGTCGGCGATGCGGAGATAGGGCGGCTGCTCAGGCATATGGAAAATCTAGTTCACTAGCTCTAATCTAGTTAACTGGCTTCACTGAACGTGATTGCCGAGCAACGGAGGCTGCCCTGTGCCCAGTTCGGGAGTGGTTCGGGAGTGAGCGCGGGGTCCATCGCTGCCCGGCTGTCCGCCCTCGGTCTCCCCGTACGAGTGGAGGAGCACCCAAGGCACACATCGGTGGAAGCGGAGGTGCCCGGTGAACTCTCCGCCGAGTTATGGCGGGAGGCCCTGGACGTGGTGGCCGAGGCCGATCGGTTCGGGCTTCTCGCCGCCAGCTTGAACGGCCGCACCCTCTGGGCGGTCGTACGCAAAACGGTCCCCTCGACGGGCGATGTCGGGGGACCGAGCCGTCAGCGATAGGAGCTGAACAGCGTGTTCAACCGTATCCGCCGTGCCCTGTCCCTTGCCAGGGTGCGGAATTCCTCTATGGACAGGCACCGGCGACCTCGTCCGTTAACGCCCTCCTGCCCTCCGGCCTCTTCTCCCGCTCCACGGACGGGTGCTGGCACCCCCGCCCGCCCGACGCCTCATTGCTCTCTGCTCGCTGGGGAGGACGTTGCACTCGTCCGTCCGTACGTGCTGGCGCGTGAAAGGCGGGTCCGGACGCTTTCGGTGTTCGTCGCCCCTCACCTGCCGGCGGATGCCCGGTCGGCTCTGGTGGGAGGCCGCTGATGGCGTCGCGTCGACAGTCGAGGATTGCGGACACCTCTCCCGCTTCGTATCGCTCGGCCGCATGCAGGATCGGTACGCACTCCGCCTGCGCTGAGTCCGACCCGGCTCCGGCACCCGCCGGTATCCCGTTGATTAGCGAAGCGTGCGCTGCCGTTGCCATGCGGCTGGCGACCTGCCCGCGCTCATGGAGGTGACGCGGTGAGCTTCCAAGCCCCCGCAGGTGCACTGGTCTCCAACATCGAGATCAACGCAGCCACTGTCCAACGCGGCGACGTCATCCAACTCGGTGGCCACGCCTACCGCGTGAGATACCTCTTCCAGCTCCCCCAGGGAGCGAAGCAACTGATCTTCGAGCCAGGCGAGTTGTTGACCATACATGCGCGTACTCGGCTCGTCGCCGTGCGCATGCTGGGAAGGCGGTGACTGGCCTCATGCGCTCACGCCGCCACACCATCGCCGACGATCTACGGCAACAGATCACCAGCGGCCGCATCCAGCCCAGCGAACGCCTGCCGTCCGAAGCCGACCTGGCCGACCGATACAAGGTCAGCACCTTGACCTTGCGGCACGCCCTCGCCGTACTCCAGGGCGAAGGCCTCGTCGAGAAGATCCATGGCAAGGGCAACTTCGTCCGCCGCCCGCTCCGCAAGACCATGTACGTCGGCGGCTGGGGAATCCTGGACCCGTGGACGGCAGCCGAGCCGGCATTGCGCGTCACCGTTAGCAGCAACACGGTTCAGGCCCCAGCACACTTAGCGACCCTGATGAAGGTGTCAGTGGGCAGCCCCCTCGCAGAGTTCACCTGCCTCAGCTACGAGGGGGAGTCGCTGCACGGCCTGGCGCGCATCTACCTGCCGCGCGACCTGGCCCCGGCTGGACTGCTCGACGACTCTGCCTCCCGACAGGCGGCTGCGAGATTCGCTCAGCTCTGCCCGCTGCAGACTGCTGTCCGAGAGACGGTGTGTGCTCGCCCACCAAAGACCGACGAAGCCTCGGCCCTCCGGCTAGCCGCCGCATCGGTCGTCCTCTCCATTACCCGCATCGCCACTGACTCCACCGGCCGCATCGTCGAAGCTGCGCTCCTGACCTTCCCTGGAGACCGCATCGACGCCGTCTTCACCACGCACCCCATGACCGACGAGAGGCAGGCCCGAGCATGACACCGCCGAACGAACTGCGTCTCCTCCCCTGGTCGGGCCCGGAGGGCAAGCCCTGCTACTTGAGCACCGACGACAGGGACGGCTACATGTCCCGCCTGGCGGACAACGTGGAAGTGGTCCAACTCGCCGCAGCAGAGGATCTATTGGACCGGGCAACCGAAACCCTCAACGACCAGGAAACGGCCATCGAGGAGCTGCGGTACCTGTCAAAGGACCTGACCGGCGCTTTGCGAGATGTCCTCCGCGTCGCCACCAGCCGCGGCCACCTCCTGGCGCTCAGCGAACCGCGCGAGTCGGCCTACTGACCCGCGTGCGTGCTGACCTGCACGACGCGACGAAGCCCACGGCATCTGAGATGTTCAGATGCCGTGGGCTTCTGGTGTTGTTTGTGGCCTCAGTCAACCCGGGAACCGCTTCGTTCCGAAGCAACTTGGATGCCCGCCGCCTTTGAGTTGCTGTGCCTGGCACCTGCGCTCATGGTCTGCTGACGTCCACGGTTGCCAGGCGGTTGGGCGCTCAGCGAGCTCCTCCCACCAAGCCTGAGTGGCCTCTGACGCATGGCTACCACTGCGATGCAGTCGTCTATTCACGCGGAAGTAGACTGTCAAATTTAATCCCGGCAAACTCTTCGACCGTCGTCATGAATTTCCACATGGAGGTCGATGGGTTCTTGCCTTGAATGGGGGCATCTGGGGCAAAACGGCTATCCAAATCTGCTGCCCTACTGATCGCCTGACCGATTCCTTCCTTGAGGGCATCGAATTCGAAGCCCTTTTCTTTGTAGGAGGCGATCTCCTTGTCTGCGAGTTTAACCATACCGCTAGTTGTGACTTCGCGATTATGGTTAAGCAGGTGCAGTATTAGCCACAGCTCGAAGCATGGATTAGAAACTGCGCATTTGATCCCATTCTTTGCGGCGAGAGAAAGGGCGGAGCTTAAACTTCCGTGTGGAGGGGTTTCGACGTCGAACAGGCACCAGATGGCATCGTAGGCATCTCCGGCGCGCATTTCATCTGCCCGCTTTATTGCGCTCCGCACCAGACCCAACGGCTCGCCGTTCTTACTTCCGGGCTCAATTTGGATTGGGTGTCTACGCAGGATCTTCCTGAGGCCATTAATGTATAAGCGCTCTGTAACTTCCCCCTCAAAGAAAACCAAAACCTTCTTCTTGGCCGGCCTGGCGTTGGATCTCCGGGTTAGCGATCTCCCCTGTCGACTCATGACTCCACCGCCACAACTTCTGAGATCACGACCTCTAGAAGTTCTTCATCGAAGAAGGGGAGTCCACCGTATCTTCCCCCGAGGTAGCGCTTTTCTACGTTTTCAATCGAGCGAACCTTATAGTCCGTCAGTGGGTAAATAGATGTAGCGCCTTCAATCTTCTCGGTTAGCCAGACTTGGTCACGCCGCAATGTCGCTACAGCGTCTGGTCCAAGCAAGGCCGCGTCGTGAGTGTTGAACAGTAGCTGGGCCCCGTGTGGGTTGGTCCGTGGATCTTGGAACAGCCTAACGAGCTGGGCAGATAGATTGTGGTGAAGCCGGGCGTCCAACTCGTCGATGACGAGAACGCAGCCATGCATAAGTGTGGAAATGATTGGGCCTACGATGCCAAGCCAGCTTCGCGTGCCGCTGGACTCGAGCTCTAGGGGCAATTTGAACTCGTTTCCCTCGATCACGTGGGAAAGCTCGACGTCCATACCGGCCGAGATTTCGTCTGGGTTGACGTCAGTCACTTCTGAGTCCAATTGCTGGATAAGTTCAGCAATCTTTGCGGCCTGCTCGGGTGGGAGTTTTACGTCGGAGAATGAGACATTCGAAACTCCTAGGTCTGCGTACTTAAGCAATGCGAGAATTGCCTTAGATTCGTGCTTTTCGAGGTAGTGGCGCGTTTCCCTCAGGCGTGGTTCGAAGTTGCTTTCCCAGGCGATTCGCAGGTTATCGGAAAACCAGTCGAAGACAGGAAGTAGCTGCTTGTGATTATTTGCAGCAGCGGCCGAAAGGAATAGGCTGTTAGGCCGCAACATTCGCTCCACTTGGACTTTCTGGCCGTGCAGGGTGGGGCCGAAGCTGATAGGAGAGCCAGGTTGTCGATCGTAGATCTTGCGTGGGCGCCCCTCCGGGTACGAATACAGCCACTCGCTCAGGAACTCTTTCGAGTTGCAAGTGAAGCCGTATTCGTACCGGACGTCCTCTGCAACAAACTCAATGGTGAATTTGCTAGGCTCGTTCGCCTTATCGGGGTCCAGGAGGAATGGGCGGCGTGCGATGTCGGCTCGCGGCCGCCAGCGTTGATGTGAGTTGATGACGGAGCTTCGCATGAAGGAAAGAGCATGGATCAAGTTGCTCTTTCCGGCGGCATTCGGACCAAAGATGCCGGCTGTCGGCAGGACCCACTGAGGGAACCGTGGGACCTGACGAACCGCGAGTCCCTCGTGGGGCTTCTCGGCAATGAGTGTCAGTTCCGCCTCGTCGCGGAACGATGCGTAGTTGGCGACTGTGAAGCGCAGCAACATGGTGACTCCTAGCATGGGGCGGCTTGTCATCTGGGCGCTCCTCAGGACAAGAATTGCTCTGTGAGGCACCCTGATGCAACATCTTGAGGTGATTGAAACCCGACAGAGACGACCAGGATGACCGTTCATGCTGAGTGCCTGGTGGTCTCGGCGCGGCGCTCGCCCTGAGGGGCGTTGAGTCGCGCAAGGTGCGGGGCGTGGTGTTGGGCCGGGTGTCGTGAGCGTCGTGCCCAGGTCTTGTGGCACGAGAGGCCGGCGGAGCGGCTTTGGGCTGGAGCTGCTTTGGGGCGAGTGGTCTTGGCCCCGTAAGCTTCCGGCGCGTCGGGCAGTCTGTGGACCTGCCCGTTAAAGCACGACGTTGGGGCCAAGATCTTCGAGGCTCGCCCCAAAGTGGCTGCCTAAAGCCGTGGAGCCGGCCGCCCCAGCCACAGAGGGTTTCTCCCCACCTCATGCCCGCAGCCGCCGAGCGCGCCGACGGGCGCGGCCAGCCGGGGCGGAGACAGGAGGCAGGCCGCGCCGCACAGGCGGCGCGCGCCCGCGCCGTGCGCGGGCCTTGATGAAGTAGGGAAAGTCTTATCCCGCAGTGACGAACTGCTTGCCGTCGTGGCTTCGTACGTGGGGGCCGTTGTCGTCCAGGGCGTCCAGGAGTCTGGCCGCGTAGACCTCGGGCATACGGGCGGTGATCTCGTCAGGCGTGAGCCAGGCGACGGCTGTTGACTCGTCGGAGGTGCGCTCGGTGCCGCCGGAGGGCTTACAGCGGAAGACCAGGGCGACGATGCCTCGGGCGGTGTTCTTGTAGACGCCGGTGAGTTCGTCGACCTCGACCTGGATGCCTGTCTCCTCCAGGACTTCGCGGGCCGCGCCGGCCTCCGGGGTCTCGTTGAGTTCGAGTACGCCGCCGGGGAGTTCCCAGTTGCCGTTGTCGGCCCGGCGGATCGCCAGGAGCCGTCCGTCCTCCCGTACCACTGCCCCCGCTACGGATACGGAGTGCAGGGGTGGTGAGGTGGGGTCCTGTGCTTGACTCATCTACAGGAGCATAGGAGGCAGGGAAGGACTATGGGAACTTCGGTGGCCGGGGGCAAGTCCGAGCCTGAGTACGTGCGCATCGCGAACGAGATCGTGCAGCAGATCCGGGCGGGTGTGATCGAGCCGGGCCAGATGGTGCCGAGTGAATCGGTGCTGGTGGAGCGCTATGGCGTGTCCGGCGGTACGGTCCGGCGGGCCATGACCGAGGTGCGGGCGAGTGGGCTTGTCGAGACTCGGCACGGCAAGGGTTCGATCGTGAAGAACCGGCCGCCGGTACGGCACCGCTCCTCCGACCGTTTCCGGCGCTCGCACCGCCAGGGCGGCAAGGCCGCGTACCTCGCGGAGTCCGCACAGTCCGGTGCCACCGCCAAGGTGAGCGTCCTCTACATCGGGCCCATGGAGGCCCCCGCGGATGTCGCGGAGCGACTGGGTGTCCCTGCGGGTGCTCAGGTGTTGGCCCGCCGGCGGCTCTACTTCCGCAACGGCACTCCGGTCGAGACGGCCTCCTCGTACCTCCCGTGGGACGTCGTGAAGGACATCCCGGAGCTGTTCGCCGAGAACCCCGGTGGCGGTGGCATCTACGCCCGACTCGAAGACCACGGGCATGAGTTCGCGGAGTTCGTCGAGACGCTGCAGGCTCGGCCGGCCTCCAAGTCGGAAGCCTCCGAGCTGGCGCTCAACCCGAGTGCGCCCGTGGTGCACCTGGTCCGGGAAGCCCGTACGACGGCCGGAGTCGTGGTCGAGGTCTGCGACACGCTCATGGCGGCTGACCAGTTCGTTTTCGAGTACAGGATTCCTGCCGAGGACTGACGCGGAGTTAGACGTTGTTTCAGATGGCGAGTGTGCGGGAGCTTCCGACGTCCGGTGATTATGGACCCTGCCACGTGCGAGGTACCGGGAGGAACGTCGCCTGCACACCGAGTGCGGGCGAATGGTCATGCTTAGTGCCAGGGTGGTGTGGGGGCGCCGTCTGGATCCAGCCCGTGCGGCCACCGGTCTTTGAGCAGTGTCCAGGCACCGCCCGCGTCGGC